>CALVST010000003.1 GCA_944359365.1 uncultured Clostridia bacterium | reverse complement strand
GGTCATACGGAAGGCGAATGGATAGTGGAAGTAGAAGCAGATTGCACGCATGATGGCAGCAGACATAAAGTCTGCACCGTGTGCGGCAAGCTGCTTGATACGGATACTATTGGAGCGACGGGGCATAGCTACGGAGAGACTCTCACGGTAGAAGCTACTTGTGAAACCGCAGGCTATACGTATCACGTGTGTGATATCTGTGGGCATGAAGAGAAGTTGTCTGATATTTCTGCCACAGGTCATACGGAAGGCGAATGGATAGTGGAAGTAGAAGCAGATTGCACGCATGATGGCAGCAGACATAAAGTCTGCACTGTGTGCGGCAAGCTGCTTAAAACGGAAACTATTGAAGCGGCAGGGCATAGCTACGGAGAGACTCTCACGGTAGAGGCTACTTGTGAAACGGCGGGCTATACGTATCATGTGTGCGATGCTTGCGATTACTTTGAACGCGTTTCAGATATTCCTGCAACGGGTCATACTTCCGGAGAGGCAGTACGTGAGCATGAAGTGGCAGCGAAATGTGAGAGTGTCGGATCATATGAGATAGTGATCTACTGCACGGAATGCGGTGTGGAAATAAGCCGCGAAAAAACGGAAATTCCCGCGCTCGGGCATACGCCTGGTGAATGGATTGTTGATGTTGAGGCAACGGAAACAAATGAAGGCGAACGGCATATTGATTGCTCCATCTGTGGTAAAGAATTGTTCAGGGAAACGATTCCTGAAATTCCCGTAATACCTGAGCCAGGCATGAGTGTTGGTACGGTGGCAGCGATTGCTGCCGGAAGTGCGGCCGGTGTAGGCGGATGTAGCGGTTTACTTGTGTGGCTGATTCTTCGTAAAAGGAGAAGGATTTAATTAAAAACAGTGTGAAGGAGCAGGATGAAGTACTGTCATCCTGCTCCTTTTATCGATTAGCCGATCCGCGTTGATATTTGGAAGTAAAGCATGCTGCTGTTATTTTTTATGAGAGCTATATCATCAACGGATATAGCTCTATAGCCATTTGATATTTTACCTTATTCTACTGAGCTTGAATTCGGGGAGGCGTTTTTCGAGTTTGAAATCGAGCGCCTCGGGCTTGCCGTGCCCACCGTCGTATATGCGGGCGGCGAAGACGGATATATTTACAGCGGCTCGGCGATCAATGTGACCGTTCGGGCGGGCTATCTCAAAGGCGACATCACGGTGACGGGCGCAAACAGCCTTTCGCCTTACTTTACCGTGGGCGGAACATTTACGGCGACAGACGCCAAAAACGGCTATTCCCTGCAACTCACCCCTACGGCGAACTACGCCTGGGCGGGCGGCAGCCAGGCCGCGCAGAGCATTCTTTGGAACATTCTTCCCAAAGAACTGACGGCGCCCACGGCGGACGGCGGCCCGTTCACCTATGACGGCACAAATAAGGTTTATACTTTCGGCAATTATCAGACGGGCATGACGTTTACCGTCACCCCCGACGCGGACGAGGACAAAGACAGGCTTACATCTGATGTGAAAGCCGGCACGGTCACGGCGATCCATGCGGGCACATATACGATCAAAGTCCGCCTTGTCAGCGAAAACTACGCCTGGGCGGACGAATACGATCTGACTTTCGAGTTCGTCATCGGCCGCGCGACGACCGCAAACCCCGCGATCACGGGGTATGCCGAGGGCGAGAACGGGTACGTCTATAATTACGGCAACTTGATCAATGTGCAGCTTACGATCGACAAGAGCGGAGAAGAGCACTACACGATCGGCGGCAAAACTTCCGCGGAGGATGCGGGCACTTACACGATCACCTTCACGCTGAACAGCAACTATAAGTGGGCGACGGCAAGCGAGGCAAACGGCAACAACGTGGAAGGCGTTCTCTCGCTCGATTGGCATATCGTAGCCAAAAAAATAACAAGGCCCGAGCTAACCATACCCGAGGGAAGCCGCACTTATACGGGCGGAAATCTCAACGCTACGCTCGAAAATTTCGACGAACAGGCGTTCGTGATAGACTTTGCGGCAAACAATGAAAAAGATAATGATGGCATGAGCCGGAACGGCGCAACGCTGACCGTTCTGCACGCGGGCGAGTATACCGTAACGGTTTCGCTCAACAATAAAGACGCCGTCAACTTCGTTTGGGCGACGCCGGGGGAAGAAAGCGAAGTCTTTACATGGAAGGTCGAGAAAGCTAAAAACTCCGTAACAGTCGATCCCATTTCCGGGTGGGTATACGACGGAACGGAGAAAACCCCCGAATTTTCCGCAACGCGCGGCACGCCGACAGCCGCCTATGAATACAGCACCGCCAAAGACGGCAACAGAGAAAGCGGCACAAACGTAAAACCGATAAACGCAGGGTATTATTGGATGGTCGTAACCGTTCCCGAAGGGGACGATTGGAAAGGCGCTGAGTCCGCAGAAATACAATTTCTTATTTCCCGCGCAAAAGTCGACAGCCCCCAAGCCGCCGCTGCCGAAATGTATACGGGCGGAGATATCTCCTTAAAACTTACTGACGAAAGCGACCTTACGGCAGGCAAGTACGAAATAGTGAGCGGAAAAGTCGGCAGGGATGCGGGCGGTTATATTGCGCGCATTCAGCTTCATCAAAACTATAAATGGGCTGACGATGAGAACGAGTACGACGACAACGTGCGGGAAATGGAGCTTTCTTGGTCGATCGCGAAGCGCACGCTCGACAGGCTCGCACTTACGACCGAAAGGTCAGAAGTAAACGACAATAACGGTTCGCCCCAATCGCAGGACAACGCGCTGAAAAACTATAATGCAACGTATGCCGCAGAGGCGTACATGTTCGGCGCTCTGCCCGAAGGGCTTCAAAGAAGCGGCGGCACGCTTTCCGCGGTGAATGCGGGCGTATATTCCGTCACTGTTTCGCTTTCAAAGAACTTTGTTTGGGAAACGGAAGGGGAAGAAACAATAACCCTTACATGGACGATCGACAAAAAGGTCGTTACCGTTCCCGAAGTCGGTATAAGCGGCAGAAGGCTCACTTTTAACAATGGGGAACAATACCCGGTCGCAATTTACAACGATGCGCAAAACAGCCCTTATTACGAGCCGCACGGCAGCGGACTTTTTTGGCGGCACGACGGCTCGGGCTACGAATGGATAGATAGCCCCGTCAACTACGGTACATATTATCTGTATCTCGATCTGAAAGATCCCGCAAACTATCAGTGGGACATTGTCGAAGGAGATCAGAACAGCTCGCTCAATGAGCTCTATCAAGACAGCGGCGTAGACAGCGAAGATCTGTCTGAGGCGCGCACCTTGCGCGTGTGGTTCGCAATTTCCCGCGCAACGTACGGCGGCAATGCGCAAATGAATGGTTGGACGTACGGCGATTATACTTCGGCGAACGCTCCGAAACCCGTGATCGACACGGATATTGATTTGATAGACGAGGCGATTCAAGGCGGTACGCTCGTGCCGCAGATATATTACCTCGGTATCGACGACAATAACTTTGGCGCAGGCGAAAACAGCGGCAGAGGGTCTTTGATCGCACCGCAGGATGCGGGCACTTACCGCGTGCTCGTCATCATCGGTGCATACGGAGATTACGACACCGTTTCCATCGGTGGCAATAACGAAGTCACCTTTACCATCGCGCCCGCGGAACTCACCGTCACGGTAGAAGGGAAGGGAATTTCCTACGGCGATCCGCTCGGAGAATGGGTTCTTTCCGCAACGGGCTGGGTCACGGCTTACGGCGATGCGCAGTACGAGGCTGACTTCCTCGAAGCGGTCAAGGCCGCGATCTCCTGCGGTTATGAACAGGGCAGCGATGTCGGCGATTACCCGATCACGCTCAACGCGCCCGCAAGCCTCGATGACTGGGCGAAGAATTACAGCATCGTTTACGAGAGCGGCAAGCAGGTAAGCGTGTCTCAGCGCAAACTCACCGTCGTCATCACGGGCGGGCAGGCTTCCTATACTTACGGCGACGTCATCTCGCACGGGTACGATTTTGAAAACCGCTACAACAATGACCCGGTTACCGTCACCCTCACGTATACGGACACGGGCAATTATAACAGCACTGCCGCGCCGAAAAACGTCGGCACATACACGGTAACGGCGAGCATTTCGGGCAACGACAATTATGTGCTCGATACGCAAAACACCGAGAGCGTTCAGTTTACGATCGGGCAGAGAAAGCTGACCATCGTCATTGCGAAAGATCATACCACGATCTACGGCGAAGACGCTCCCACATGGAAGATCGCGGAGTATACAAACATTGTCGCCGAGGATGAAGAGCACCTGAAAGACCTTGTCGAAAAACAGGGAAACTTCCTCAGCAATTATATCAAAGGGAAGAGCGGCGTAAACATTACTTATGACGTAACCCTTACCGAAGAGGCGCTCGCAGCGATCAGAGCGGACGCGGGCAATTATAACATCACCGTGGAAAAAGGTTCGCTGACGGTCACGCCGCGCCAAATCACCGTAAAAATCGCCGACAAGACGAGTATTTACGGCGACGAGATCGTCGGGCTCACCGCCGATGTCGACACGTCGTACGGCAAGTACGGGCTCGTTCCGGGTGACGCTCCTTGGACGCTTTCTGCCGGAGACATCTCGAAAACGTCCGACGCGGGCACATATACCATTTCGGGCGAGTGCATAAACGATAATTACACCATTACTTTCATTGACGGCACTTATACGATCACCCCGAAACAGGTCGAGATCGACTTTACCCTGAGCGGCGGTGGGGGCGGCTTTACCGTAACTTACAGCGGCACGCAGCAGGAAATGACCGCAGAGGTCATCGGCACTGTAAATAACGACAGTATAAGCGCAACTATAACATACGACAAAACACCCATAAATGCAGGCGGCTACAAAGCCACGGCAACGCTTGCGGGCGAAAAGGCGAACAACTATTACGTTACTACGGGTTCAGGCACCGCGGAAGACGAATATGTGTATGTGCGCACTGCCGAACAGCAATTTACCATCAAAAAGGCAACGCTCACCGTTCATGCGAAAGAATCTGACGGCCGCGTCACCTACGGCAATGCGGCAGAGTTCGCATATACGCTTACGGGCTTTGTAAACGGCGAAGAATCGCAGCAAAGTGAAATCGTAAACGGCGAAATAGAATACGACAGCGACTACATACCGGGCGCGGCAAACGGCTCGGTGCGCGATGATGGCTATTACGTCAAATATCTGCAAGGGCTTTCTGCGGATAACTACGATTTTGTTGCCGCGGCGGAGAACGGTACGTTCGAAGTCGTTGCGCGCGAAATTTCCATCGTTATCGACATTGCAACTTCTTTCGAATACGGCAGAGCCGAGGGCGCAAGTGCGAGCGTAAACGAAGCTGAAACGCCTCTGACCGACAGCATCAGGAACGACGCGCGCGTATTCACCTATTCTTATGAGGGCAAGGATGCTGAGGATACCCGAGAAAATTTCCCTACCTTCGTGGGCGAGTATACCGTTACCGTCGGTTTGGATGACGATAACTATACATTGACGGGCAATCTGAGCAAGCCTTATGAAATTACCAAAAAAGACGTGCACGTCACTGCGAAGGATGTAACCATCACCTACGGCGAGCCCGTTCCCGAGTATACCGCAGTGTTTGCCGCGGAAGACTTCGCATACGACGAAAGCGAGAAAGGGGAGAATACGGCGGGCATCGACAATGAGGATACCGAAGCCGTCGGCGACGTTATGCCTACGTTCACCTACGGCTATAAGCAGGGCGACAACGTGGATACTTACCAGATCGTCCCGAGCGGGCTTACCTCGCGTAATTATAATTTCGTATATGAGAACGGCACGCTGACCGTCAAAGAGAAGGAAATCACCGTTACGCTCATCGACGGTTCGAGTACCTATCTCGCAACGGATATGCCGAAGCGCGATTTGTATGCTCAGGCGTCGCCGAGCGAACTGTACACGGGCGGCTCGGGCGGTTCGAACACCGAAGATACGGAAGATGAAGTGTACACCTTTACCGTATATCAGTACAATGCGGAAACGGAAGAGTATTCCGAATTTAAGGGAGATGATTTCACCGCTTACGATACGAATGCGGGCACATACTTCTTTGTCCTCAAACAGACGAATAACAATTATAAGATCACTGTCGTTTCCGAGGGTGAGCACCTCATCAGCATATCAGAAGAGGAAAAACCTGCCGGCATGCATACGATCGCGCCGAAAAAGCTGAACGTAACGATCGAAAAAGACGATCGGGGATTTACGTTCGACGGTCTTCAGCATGCAGTGAGGGCAAAAATAGACGCAAACCAAGGCGTTTCGGACGAATACATGATCTCGTATTACGAGGGCAAGCTCGAGAACGGCTCCGATTATAAACGCACGAACGTCGCGCCGACGGAGGCGGGCACGTATACCGTTACCTTTGAAAGCGAAAATCCGAACTATTCTTCCGCCTCGGTCACAGATTCGTTCACGATCGCACCGCGCACGGTTTCCATCGTTTGGAGAAACGGCGATCTGCCTGTAACAAATTACTTGTATAACAACCAAACGCAGAATATCGCCGCAGGGTACTATGCGTGGGAAGGCGGCGAAGTGTCGGATACATCATGGGTACCGCTCAAAATCGAAATCACCTCTTACAGCGCGTATGAGGGGAGCGATTTCGGTGCCCCCGTCGGCAATGTGAGCGTATTCAAGGATGCGGGGCAGTATACCTTTGCAGTGTCGTTTGCGGAGGATACTTACAACTATGAATTGCCCGACGACGTTACGGAAACGTTTACTATTCTCAGGGCAAAAATAGATGTTATTATAAAAGATCAGTCGAGCGAATACGGCGACGAGATCGTCGATCTGGCTAACAAAGTGGTCGGCGAAATCTACGACGATGAGGGAGATGTGTTTACGCTCACGACGGACGCAACGTCTTATTCTCCCGTAAGCAGTTACCAAATATGGGGCGGCATCGTTACGGGAACGGATGGCGCGCGCGGGCAGAATTACATCGTAACCTTCCACAGGAATGAGCAGTCTAGCCAGATCCCCACGGCGGTGTATGAGATCAAGGCTCGCGAACTTCTCGTTTCGGCAACGTATCAGGTCCCCGATGAAGACGCGAACACCGTCGTCTACGGCGACGAGATCGACAACGAGCGGTTCACACTGTCTTACGAGCGTGCGGGCGGCATGAGCGGCGATCTGTTCGTAAACGAAGGCGACGAGGCTGCCATATCCAAGCCGGGCGACTTGTCGCGGCTGTTCAGCTACGATTATAGGGGCGGATTGAATGGTACGCGTGCGGGCAATTATGTCAGCGTTACCATTTTGACTGACGGCTTGAAGCTTGACAATTACAAATTCACCTTTAAAGATGGCAGCGTGACGATTACGGTCGCGAAGCGCGAAATATCTATAAACGAAAAAAACTTCAAAGCCGAATTGCCGAATGTGTATCTCGGTGAAAATCTGCGGGACGATGTAAAGCTCACCACCGACTATATCGAGGGCAAAATAGGCGACGAAGTGATCGGCGACGAAGCGCAGGGAGGACATTTCAATTTCTCGCTCTCGTATTTCACGCAGAATGACGGCGCATATGAACCCGTTTCGGCGGTCGTCAATGCGGGCACCTACTATATCACCATTACTTTGACGGGAGGGGACAGTTACACGCTGACGGATCCCGGGTACATCGAATGGAAAGTGGATAAAGCGCCGCTGACGATCCGGCTCGACGGGGATAAATATACGCAAGACGTTATCGACAACGTCATCGTGCGCTACGGCGACAACTTACCCGATTCCGAGCTGCAAGAGTATCTCGTAATCGAGGGCCTGCGCGGCGACGACAAGTCTAATTACAGGGACGACGTCGTCGGGAATCTGACGGCAACGCACGGGTACAGCGTGGCGGATGAGAATAACCCCACGCCCGCGGGAACACTGCTGCCGGTCAAATTGGCGTTCGAAAAAGAGCTGCCGAACTATGTGTTTGCCAATGAGGGCGACGATTCGCACGGCACGATCGAAGTGGCAAAGCGCATAGTCAGCATTTCCACCAACGCTTATCCCGAAACGGGCGGCGCGGTGTACGGTATGTACGACGGAGGCGAGTTTGCGCTTCCCGAAGGTTTTTGGAAGATCGTCGGGGTAGAGGCGGACATCAAAACGCTCGGCGACGACACGGTTGAATTCCTCTATTACTACTACGGCTCTTCCTACAACTATCAAGAAGAGAGCGAAGTAGGTTGGCATCACACCGTCGAAGAGAAAGTAGAAGCGCACCCCAAGCTTGCAGGCACTTACAAAGTGCGCGTAACGCTCGTAAGCGATAATTATATTCTTTATAACAGAGATGCGGAAGGCGGCGCTTCGGAATATATTGACATCGATTACCGCATTTTGAAACAGCGCGTACAGACGCCCGCCTTTGCCGGCGAAGATATCGACGAGGACGGCAACGCACTGGCAACGGGCAAGGCTTACACCGCGTCCGTAGAGTTCAACGCGAATGTGATTCAGGTAGTCGCGAACTCGTGGGAAGCCACCAACGGCGGTCAGATCATTTCGACGTCCATGCAGGGCGACAGCATATTCACCATGACCGCTTCGGCGGCGGGCAGCTATTCCGTAATGTTGGAGCTGAAAGACAGTTTCAACTATGTTTGGGAAGGGGATACCGATGGCGATGAAAACACGTCTTTTTGGAAGATCGAATGGCGTATCACCATATACAGCGGCGTGAACATCGAAATTACGGGCATCACCATCGGCGGAGAAACGATCGACCTCATCCAAAAGGGTACGGAAGGAAATGAAACCTTATGGTTCAACGCGGAAAATTGGGTGTATAACAGCATTCGCTTTGCCGCGGAAGATATTAACGTAAAAGTCACGTTCAAGGGCGGCGACGGGCAGTATGACGGCTCCATCGAGTACAGGTTCGAGCGCTATATGAGCGGCAGTTGGAACAGCGCTTCCTCCTCGTTCCTCGGCGCGGGCACATACCGCGTAAAGGCGATCGTAAACGATCCCAATTACGAGAGGAAAGAATCGGCATATGTTTACTACACGATAGCCAAGGCGAGCGTTGCCCTGCCGACCGTGCAAGACGGCGTGTATGCCCACGGCGCTACGATTACGAGAGAGCTCGTCAATTATAACGCCGAGATCATGGAGCAAGGCAACTCCTGCGAACACGTCAGCCTCGTTTACATCGACGGCGTGTGGTCTTTGCAGGCTTCCGTCGTGAGCAATGAGCACTTCATTTGGATCGAGCTGACCGATACCGACAACTATCGTTGGGCAGACGAATCCTATGCGGGGCAGGTTGGCGTAGAGGTCAAATGGAAGGTCAAACGCTATCAAGTGCAGGCGCCTACCGTCAATACGGAGATTTCGGAGGACGGGTTCTATTACTATCCCGAATATGACGGTGAAGTAAAAGCCTTCCCTTATGAAAATTCCGATGACAGCGCTTATTACACGGTGAGCGGCGTTACGGGCACGAATGCGGACGATTATGCGTTTACCGTGAGCCTCATCGATACGACAAACTACGAGTGGGCAGGCGGCAATCAAGCCCCGCTCACATATAAGTGGAAGATCACGAAGGCGGCAAATTCCTGGCTGGACAAAGAATATTCGCGCTCTGGCTGGACGTACGGCGGCGCGCCCACTGTGGAAAAACTGCCCTCTGCAAAGTTCGGCGACCTCGTCGTAACCTATTATAACGAGGACGACGAACCGGTAGAGATGTTCACGAGCGGTACGCCCGCGGGCACATATACCGTCGTCATATCCGTCAAAAAAAGCGCGAACTACACTTCGCCCGAATCCATCGAAGCAGAATTTACCGTCGCACAGGCGCCCGTTACGGTCATCTGGAGCGGCGCGGAAGGGTCCGTTTACAACGGAGAGGAACGCGCATTGCCCACGGCGGCGTACAATGCGTTGCTCGGTGAGGGGAGCGGTATTGCGATTGCGCTCAACGTAACTTATTCGTTCGAGAACGGATTCAAGGATGCAGGTTCGTATACTTTCACCGCGGCTTTCAAGGCGGACGATGCGATCTCCGCAAACTATGAAATTGTTTCGGGCGAACAGATCGTTTGCGTCATCTCCGCGGCGAAAGTGCAGGTGCAAGTGCTTGCGCAGAGCGCGGAATATACGGGCGACACGCCGGAAGTTTCGCAGGAAGAGGGCATAGCTTACAATATTTCTTCGGGCAAAACGTACGATGACTTTGCACTGACCTTCTCTATACCCGAAAGCGCGGTCAATGCGGGCACTTATGCGATAACCGCCGCTTGTGCAAACGATAATAACTATTCGGTAACCTTTACGGGCAGTGCGGTGTTCACCATCACCCCGAAGAATATCGGCGTCAGCATCACGGCGGGCGGCGGGACGTATGGCAACGTGACGCAGGCTACGGCGAAGGCGGACGATGATAACGCCGAGGTCACGCTCACTTACGCGGGCACGCCCAACGGCGGCGAGTATACCGAATACGAAACGCAAGTGCCTACGCAAGCGGGTTCTTACGTCGTAACGGCGACGGTAGCGAATGGCAATTACCTCGTTACGGGCAACAACAGCGCGCCGTTCGTTATCGGAAAAGCGCGCGTCACCGTGCAGCCCGTTTCGGGCAAAGTATATAACGGCGGTTTGCAGAAAGCGGACGTCAACGTGAGTTGCCCCGTCGAAGAGGAGGGCGTTTACACCGTCGTCAACAAGGGCGGCACGGATGTCGGCAACTATGAACTCGTCTTCACATTTGCCGAGAATAAGGAAAACAACTTCGTATGGTACTATAACGGTTCGGAAGTGAACGGCGCGACGATGACGCTGAATTTCGCCATCACGATCGTGAAGGCGGAGAACAACCCCGTCACGCTCGAAAAGCCCGACGGGTGGACGTACGGCGATGAGGCGGAAACGCTCGAAGCGAAAGCAGTGTTCGGCACGCCCGTACTCTATTACGCAACGGACGAGAACGGAGCTTACGGCACGAACGTTCCCGTACATGCGGGCACTTACTGGGTGAAAGCGGTCGTTTCCGCAACGACCAATTACGAAGGTTCGGAATCCGCGGCATACGAATTTACGATTTCCGCGCTTGAGCTGGAAACACCCGAATTTGCGGATGCGGAAACCGTCTACAACGGCGGCGCGCAGACAAACGCGTTTACAGGGTATGATCGCAGCATGATGACGATCTCCGCCAACAGCGGCGCGCTGGTCACGACGGACGGGTTCGCGCTGCGAGCGTCCAATGTGGGCGAGTATTTCATCACTTTCGCTCTGAGTTATACCGGCGGCGGAAGGGAAGGCGACTACATTTGGAAGGATGCGCCCGAAGATGATTCGGTCACCATCACGTGGACGATCAAGCAGGCGCAGAACGGTTGGATAGGCGAGTATACGCGCAGCGGTTGGACGTACGGCCAGGCTGCATCCGAAGAAAATATCCCCGATGCGAAGTTCGGCACGGTCGTCGTCGAGTACTTTACCGACAGCGCCCTGCAAAACGAATACAGGGGCAGTTTCGGCAGCGATACCGACGCAGGCATATACTATGTGCGCGTTACGGTAGAGGGCAATTCCAACTATACGGGCCTTACGCTCGGCGGGGACGGCGCTTTGTCGTTCGAGGTCGAGGCGGCTCAGAATAAGTGGAAAGACGGTCAAAACGCGTATAAGCGCGAAAGTTGGACCTACGGCGACGCGGCTACGGCGGAAACGCTGCCCGTTCCTCAATTCGGCGGCGCGAGCGTGGCGTACTATACCGACAGCGCGCATACCAAGCCGTATACGGGCAGTTTCGACAGCCGCACGAATGCGGGCATCTATTATGTGGTCATCACCGTTGACGGCGGCAAGAATTACAGCGGCATCACGCTGAACGGCCAATTCGAGGTCGAAAAGCGCGGGTTGGATCTGCCTTCGCTCGCGAACACCGCAGACACCGCGATAGAGTCGGGCGATACGCTTCATAACGAGATCGTCGGTTTCGACAGTGCGACGATGAACATGTCCGAACTCGGCAGCGGCATCACGACGATAAACGGAAAACTGTATCTTGCAGCGAAGGACGCGGGCGTATATCAGATCACGATCTCGCTTGCGGACACTTCGAATTATCAGTGGACGGACGGAAAGGACGGCGACGTTACGCTCGTTTGGACGCTGCGCCGCGCAGAGCTGCAAAGTTGGACGGAGGAAAGCGAGAGCCGCTACCCCGACGTCATCGTTTCGGCAGAGGGCGGCATACATCCTTCGTATACCCTTGCGATCTCCTCGATCCCCGAATCGATGTACGGCGAATACGATCTGAGCGCGTATGAAAACGCGGAGATCGCTCTCGGCTACGACATCGGCTTTACTTCGGGCGGAGAGGTCGTACAGCCGGATACGGCAATCACCGTTCGGCTGAAAGTTACGGACGAGATCGCTTCGGCTTTGGGTGAAGGCTATACGCTTTTGCACCTGCACGGCGGAGAATGGAGCGAAGTTTCGTACACCATCGATAACGGATATGCGGTATTTACCGTGACGGAGTTCTCTGACTTCCTGTTCATTACCGCAACGCCTGCAACAAGCCTTGTTTGGCTGATCGTTGTGCTGGCAGTACTGTTGGCGGTCGAGATTATCCTTCTCGTCGTCGTGATCGTAAAACGTCGTAAGGGGAGGAATTGAGCGCTATGGATGCTTTGAGTTTGTTCATGATTCTGGCTTCATCTATCCCGACGGGGCAGCTTATCGCCGTCATTGCGCTCGCCGCCGCCTGCGTGGCGTTCGGCGTCACGGATGTCGTATTGTTTGCAACAAGAAATAAACAGTCGGATGAAAGCCTTGCCGAAGGCGAGGCTTCCGCCGACGCGGAAGAACCCGTACAGGAAGAACCCGTGCAGGAAGAGCCTGTGCAGGAAGAATCCGTGCAGGAAGAACCCGTGCAGGAAGAACCCGTACAGGAAGAACCCGTGCAGGCAGAGCCTGTGCAGGAAGAACCCGTACAGGAAGAGCCTGTACAGGAAGAACCCGTACAGGAAGAACCCGTGCAGGAAGAGAACGAGATAGCGGTCGCCGCAGTTTTCGAAGAAGAAGAGGAAGAAGACGACGAGGAAGAGGAGGACGATGACGAATCCGACGACGATTTTGAGTCTGAGGACGATGACGTCGAAGATATCTTTATCGAAGAACCTGCCGCAGAGCAGACGGACGAAAGGGGTATCATCATACCTTTGCCCATCCTTCCCGAAGAGCAGAAAAAGCGCATCTATGTGCGCTACATATTCAGCTTCCGCGCTAAGATGATCCAGGCGCCGCAGGAGATCCAACAGCGTTACGGCGAACTTGCCGACGAAGTCAATTCATACGACCGCGCGAAAATGTCGGTCAGCTGGAAACAGGTGCGCATTTACGCGGGCAGGAACACGTTGGCGGCGTTCCTTTTCAAAGGGCGCAAGCTGTGCATGGCGTTCGCGCTCGATCCGAAGGAGTACGAAGAGACTAAGTACCGCGGCAAAGACCTTTCCGAAATCAAGCGGTTCCGCAAAACGCCGATGCTGTTGAAGCTGACTTCTCCGAGAAAAGTGCGCTATGCAAAATATCTCTTTGCAGAAGTCGCGGCAAAATACGGGCTTGTAAAGGGCGAAACGGTCAGAACGGAGTTCAGCCTGCCTTACCGCACGACGGAAGAATTGGTCAAAGAAAAGCTCGTCAAAGAGTTCGTCAGCGGCAATGCGGACGAAAACACCGAAATCGTGCGCGCGGATATTTCCGAAATGATCCGCAGCCAGATCACTTTGCACGAAGCGCAAACGGCTATCTCCGACGAAGTCGCGGCGGAACTTATCGAGCACGAAACGCACGGGCTGCTGAACGAAGAAGATCGCCCCGCGCGCCCCGCGCCTGTCAAGGGTGCGAAGAAGGGTATCATCAATATCGATACGCTTTCCAAAAACTTTGAAGCGGAAGATACCGTCACGCTCGATGCGCTTATTGAAAAGGGGCTCGTGCCGAAAAAGGTCGGCTCGCTCAAAGTGCTCGCCCGCGGCGTGCTCGACAAGCCGCTCACGGTCGAAGCGCAGGACTTTTCGCTCGACGCAGTCAAAATGATCGTTCTAACGGGCGGAAAGGCGGTCAAAATGCTGTAAAGTACAACGGAACCAAAACACGCGGCGCGGCAGACGCGCCGCAGGGCACTGCGGGTGCGCCTCAAATCAAACGGGGCGCACCGTTTTTTTAATTTTTTCGTATAATTCCACGCGCGTTGTACATACTCATCCCGTGCAGCTTTTGCCGCACGGGAGGTGAAAGGTATGTTGAGCAAGGTGGAGATATGCGGCGTGGATACGTCGGGCCTGCCTCTTCTTTCCGCAAAAGAGAGCGACGAACTGATGCGGCGCCTGAAAGAGGGCGACGAAGAAGCGCGCAAAAAGTTCATCGTCGGCAATATGCGCTTGGTTTTGTCGCTCGTAAAACGTTTTTGGGCGAAGAACGCGAATGCGGACGACGTGTTTCAGGCGGGGTGCATCGGGCTTTTGAAGGCGATAGACGGCTTTGACGTAAACCTCGGCGTGCGCTTTTCTACCTACGGCGTGCCGATGATCTTGGGCGAGATCAAAAGGTATCTCAGAGACGGCAATTCCCTGCGCGTATCGCGCAGCATCCGCGATACGGCTTATAAGGTGCTCAAAACACGCGAGAGCATCGAAAGCCGCGACGAGGAGGCGACCATCGAAAAGATCGCCGAAGAGATGCACGTTCGCGAAAAGGAAGTGGTCTACGCGCTCGACGCGATATCCGATCCCGTATCGCTGTTCGATCCCGTATATAATAAATCGGGCGACACCCTTATGCTGATGGATCAGATATACGACGAAAAGAACAACGACGAGGTATGGACGGAGCACGCCGCGCTGTCGGAAGCGATGGCGCGCTTGGGCGAGCGCGAGCGGAAAATTTTGTTTTTGCGCTACTTTGAGGGAAAAACGCAGACGGAGATCTCCGACGAAGTAGGGATATCGCAGGCGCAGGTATCACGCCTTGAAAAGAGCGCCATCAGCACCATCCGCCGCGACATCGCGTGCGAGTACTGAACCGAAAAACAAAGGCATGAAAGAACGGGCGGGCGCATTTGCGCCCGCCCGTGTTCTGTATTGGGGCACCTGGGGCGACGGTTTTTAGCCGCAATGAAGAATATGGGTACAAGGAAAACAGTCGGTTGCATCAGGCACGAAGGCAAACACGTAAAGCAAGGAATAAAGAATTATACCTTGATATGCATGAACCGTCCGCCTTGTCACCTTTTGCGCGGTTGCCGCATATAATAGTAGTGTGCCGCTCGGCAACATCGAATGGAAAGAGGCGCCTATGGAAACATCTTTTACCGAACTTCGCAGTAAGTTCGTGGTAAACGTTACGGACGGAAAAAATTTGGGCAGAACGTGCGATATTATTTTTTCTTTCCCCGAGGCGCACGTTTTCGGCATCGTCGTCCCCGGAAAAAGGTTCCGCATTTTCAAGAACAACGATCTGTTTATCCCGCTGAAAAATATCATAAAGATCGGCACGGACGTGGTGCTCGTAGACCTTCGCTCCTCGCCCCGCCCCGATCCGCACGGAAAGCGCCGCCCGCAGTACTGCGCCGAGCCTTCGCAGGAGCAGGGCGGCGGCAGAAGAAGTTACGAAGAGTACGAATAACGCGCTTTTCATGCGCAAAAATTTGCCCTCTTTTGCAATTCGCGCGCCGTTCAGTTGACTTTTTTGCGCGATTGTTCTAAAATTTATATGTTCTTTCGGGGGCGGTCGTCCCCGCTGTTCAGGACAAGCATTCGCAAAAGGAGAGAAAAAGATGATCGTAGAAAAAATCGACCTGTTCGATTATTTTCATGTGCAGAGGAAAGAGGAATCAAAGGGATATCTTACGGTGATCCGCCACGGGCAGATGCCGGAAATGCCCACAAAAACGGTGCGTCCCGCCATGCTGGTACTGCCGGGCGGCGGTTATGCCATGGTTTCGCAGAGAGAAGCGGAACCCGTAGCCGTAGAATATTTTACAAAGGGTTTCGACACCTTTGTGCTCGACTATGACGTTGCTCCTTTGGGCTATCCCGCACAGATCAAAGAGGCGGCAATGGCGATGATCTATATACGCAGGAATGCGGCTGCGTTCGATATTTTGCCCGATAAAATTGCGGCGGTCGGATTTTCCGCGGGCGGGCACCTTTTGGGTTGCATCAGCACCCTTTGGGACGATCCCGCGGTGAAAGAGCTTTTCGGCGCCGAATGCGATAAAGTCCGCCCCGATGCGTCCGTCTACTCGTATGCCGTCATCTCTTCCGATCCTGCCATTTACCACGGCGGGACCTTTCGGAATTTCTGCAAAGAAACGGTGAACAAAGACGATTATTCGATAGACAAAAAAGTGCGCCCCGCGTGCAGCCCTGCATTCATCTGGGGCAATACGCCCGATCCCGCGGTGCCTTCGCCCAATTCCGTGCGCCTGTACCTCGCTTACAGGGAAGCGGGCGTCCCCGCGGAACTGCACATCTTCCGCGACGGCGGGCATGGTCTTTCGACCTGCAACGAGGAAACGGAAGCGGCGTTGCCGCTGAGCGCCGCCTGCACCTATTCGCGCCCGTGGATAGATCTCAGTTTGAACTTTTTGAAAACTTCGGGCTTTACGCCTGTAAAAGCGGAAAAATGATTGCATGAAAAAAGCCCCGCGCACGCAAAACGCGTGCGCGGGGCTTTTGCCGTAAAAACAGCTGTGTTTAAGAGCGTTGCGCGGATTTGTTCGGCGCGCTCTTAAAAAATGTTCAGGGCAGCATTTTTTCGATCTCTGCGAGGATGGCGGCGTTGCCGCTCGTTATATCGCTTTCGCCGAGCGCTTTTTTCAGCGCCTCGTCTTCCGCAAGGGAAAAGAGGGCGCCTTGCAGGGATGCGGGCGTCAGATCCTTTTCACGGAGCACCTTCGCAAGCCCTCGCGCTTCAAAATAAGCGGCGTTTTCCGCCTGATCGCCCCGCGTCCTTTTATTTTCGAGCGGAACGAACAGCGTCGGCTTTTTGAGCGCGATCAGCTCGAACGCGGCGCCCGCCCCCGCGCGCGAGAGCGCGATATCCGCCGCGGCGTAAGCGGAGGGCATATCTTCTTCGTATTCGCGCTGAACATAGCCGCGCACGTTGCTCTGTACGGCGTTGCCCCTGCCGCAAAGGTGTAAAACGTCGAATTTTTCCGTCAGCGCGAACAGGTTCGCCCGCAGCGCCTCGTTGACCGTTTTGCTGCCGCTTCCGCCGCCGAGGACCAACAGAACGGGTTTTTGCCCCGAAAAGCCGTATTTGGCGAGCGCGTCGGCTTTGTCTGCGCCGAACAGCGCCTGCCGCATGGGCGCGCCCGTATATTTCCCGTTTTTCAGCCGTTTTGCCGTTTCGGGAAAACTCGTGAGCACCGCGCGGCACTTTTTTGCGATGATCTTGTTCGCAAGCCCCGGAGAAAGGTCGCTCTCGTGCGAAAGCACGGGCAATCCCAACTTTTTTGCCGCAAACACGACGGGCAGCGCCACATAGCCGCCCTTTGAAAACACGCCGTCCGCTTTGAGCGCTTTCAGGCCGCGCTCCGCCTCTTTGACGCTTTTGTAAAAGCGGAAGGGGATGGATAGGTTCGAAAGAGAGAGCCCGCGCACGAATTTGGCGCATTTTATGGTGCAGTAAGGAATTTTATACGGCGCGATGATGCGCTTTTCTATCCCGTCGGTGCCGATATACGAAAGCTCGTATCTTTCCGAAAGCGCGGGAATGAGCGCGGCGTTCGGCACCGCGTGCCCTGCACTGCCTCCGCCCGTAAGCACAAGATGTTTCATGGTTGCCCCCTTTTTTGCGTAGTGCCTTTTTCATTAGTATATTTCTTTGCCGCCCGAATAATTATAAATGCCGGACTTTCCGCGGAAAATTATTTGCAAAGTTCTTTACAAAAAGAAAAAAATAGGGTAAAATGGTGTCATTAAAAACGGGAGGAGAAGAATGCTCTTTACTTCTTATGACAAAAAGCAGATCTATGTGCGCGAATGGACAAAGGCGGAAGATCCCGTCGGCGTCATACAGCTCGCGCACGGCATGAACGAATATACGGGGCGGTACGAAAAATTTGCCGCTTATTTCAATAAGCTCGGCTATATCGTCGTGGGCGACGATCATCGCGGCCACGGAGAAACGGACGGGGACACCCTCGGTTATGCCGAAGGGGATATGTTTGCCGATACGATAAAGGACATGGCGGGCATCGCAAAATTTTACCGCGAAAAGTACGCGGGGCTAAAATATGTGCTGTTCGGCTTTTCATACGGTTCCTTTCTGACGCAGGCGTTCGTGCGAAAATACGCCCGTTTTTTGGACGGCGCGGTCATTGCGGGAAGTTCTAGGCAAAACGCCGCGGCGGTGTGCGCGGGCAAAGCGCTTGCCAGGCTCGGCGGCGCCGTCAAGGGAAAGGACGCCCCCGCAAACTTCGTCAATAAGACGGTGTTCGGCGGCTATTCCAAAAAATTCGAGGACGGCGAATGGCTGAGCACGGACGCGGAAAACAACGAGCGCTACCATGCCGATCCGTACTGCGAGTTTGTTTGCAGCAACAATTTTTTCGCATCCTTTTTCAAGGGGCTTTCGGGACTGTATAAAAAGGGCGACCAAGCGCCCGCAGATCTTCCCATTTTGCTTATTTCGGGAAAGGACGATCCCGTAGGAGATATGGGAAAGGGCGTGGAGAGGCTGGCAAAATACTATAAAGAGGTCGGCGTGCGCGATGTAACCGTACATCTCATCGAAGGGGCGCGCCACGAATTTTTAAATGAAGCGGAGCACCGCGAAGAGGGGCTTTCGGCGATCGCCGAGTTCGTAAAGCGGATCCCCGTAAGGAAAAAATAATGGGAGCGTCTTGTTCCAAGGCAAGCGTTTTAGAATAAAAGTGTGCCGCGCGGCGTTGCAACGCCGCGCGGCACAACTTTGCAAAAATTGTGTTTTTTTGACGATTTCATTTGAAAAAAAGCGCAAGATATGGTATAATAAAGGATATAATAGGGGCGGTTCGTGCGCCCTTTTCAACGAAAGCGCGGAGGACGGAATGGCAAATCAGAAATACAGTGCGGAAGATATCAAGATACTCGAAGGCTTGGACGCGGTGCGCCTGCGCCCGGGTATGTATATCGGCTCGACGGGTGCAAAGGGGCTCCACCATATCCTTTGGGAGATCGTAGACAACGCGATAGATGAGGCAGCGAACGGCTTCGCAAACCGCATCGAAGTAAGGCTCTATAAAGACGGGAGCGCGTCGGTAGAGGACAACGGCCGCGGCATTCCCACCGATATCCACCCCAAAACGGGCGTTTCGGGCGTGGAAGTGGTGTTTACGCAGCTGCACGCGGGCGGCAAGTTCGACGAGCACAACTACTCCTTTTCGGGCGGTCTGCACGGCGTGGGCGCATCGGTCACCAACGCCCTTTCCGAGTGGCTGAAAGTCGAAGTGTACAGGGGCACGGTGTACCGCATGTCCTTTCACTCTTATTATGACAAAAAGAAGGAAAAATATATGTCGGGCGTGCCGAACGAGCACCTCGTCAACACGGGCGAAAAGACGGATAAAACGGGTTCGTTCATCCGCTTCAAACCGGATGCGGAAGTGTTCGACACGGTCAATTTCAACTTCGACGTCGTATCCAAACGCCTCAAAGAGCTGGCATTCCTCAATAAAGGGTTGGAGATCAACCTTGTGGACGAGCGCGTTCCCGAGGATAAAAAGCCCATCGCCGTCAATTATAAATACGACGGCGGACTCAAAGATTTCGCCGTCTATCTGAACGAAGGCAAGACGGCGCTTTATGACGATCCGCTCGAATACAAGACGGAAAAGGACGGCATACTCATCGAATTCGTCATTCAGCACACGACCGATTTTACAGAGAGCCTGTTTTCCTTCGTCAACAACATCCCAACGCCCGAAGGGGGATTTCACGAAACGGGTTTCCGTTCGGGGCTTACCAAGTGCCTGAACGACATCGCCCGCGCAACGGGCGCCCTCAAAGAAAAGGACGCGAACCTCATGGGCGACGACTTCCGCGAAGGGCTTACGGCGATCTTGTCCATCAAGATGAAGAACGTGCAGTTCGAGGGGCAGACCAAGACCAAGCTCGGCAATCCCGAAGCGCGCCAGCCCGTGGAAACGGCGACCATCGAGGGCATGAACGAGCTGTTCAAGGATAAGACGAAAAAAGACACCTTCGACGAAATTGTAAAGAAAGCGCAGGCAGCGGCGCGGGTGCGCATCGCGGCGCGGCAGGCTAAGGAAGTCGCCCGCGCGAAAAACTCCATCGAAAATTTGACTCTCGTCGGAAAACTCGCCTCCTGCACGGGCAAAAAACCCGAGCTGAACGAGCTGTTCATCGTGGAAGGGGATTCCGCGGGCGGTACGGCAAAACAGGCGCGCATCCGCCAGACGCAGGCGATCCTGCCCCTTCGCGGCAAGCCGCTGAACGTGGAAAAAAAGCGCATAGACCAAGTCCTTGCAAACGAAGAGATCCGCACGATCATTTCCGCGCTCGGCGCGGGGTACGGCTCCGATTTCGATATGGAAGAGCTCAAATATCATAAGGTCATCATTTTGTCGGATGCGGACCAGGACGGTATGCATATCCGCTGCATCCTTCTGACCTTCTTCTTCCGTTATATGCGCGAACTTATCAACAACGGCAACGTGTACATCGGCATGCCGCCGCTCTATAAAGTGTATAAAAAGGATATCACCGAGTACGCTTACGACGACGAGGAACTGCAAAAGAAGATCGAGATCGTCGGTAAGGGGTACCAGATACAGCGGTATAAGGGCCTGGGCGAGATGAGCGCCGAGCAGCTTTGGGAAACGACGATGGATCCTTCCCGCCGCAATCTGATACAGGTCAGCATAGAGGACGCCGCCGAGGCGGAACAGATGGTCACCGCGCTCATGGGCGACAGGGTGGAAGCGCGCAAGGAATTTTTGGCGCGCAACGCGAACTTCAACAAGGTAGACACCTTTATAGACAGGGTAAACATTTAACGGGAGGAAAAAATTTTGGCAAAGCGTAAGGATAAAAAAGAAGAACTTCCCGTTCCCGCAGAGCAAAAGGGGCAGGTCTTTCTTACTCCGCTCGAAGAGGTGCTGCCCGGCTCCATGCTCCCGTATGCAGAGTACGTCATTCTCGACAGGGCGCTCCCCCGCGTGGAGGACGGGCTGAAACCCGTACAGCGCCGCATTCTGTATACCATGTACGACATGGGGCTTACCCCCGACAAGCCGCACAAAAAGTGCGCGCGCATCGTGGGCGACTGCATGGGTAAATACCATCCGCACGGTGACTCTTCCGTGTACGATGCGATGGTCAGAATGGCGCAGGACTTCAATATGCGCATGACGCTCGTAAACGGGCACGGCAACTTCGGTTCGGTAGACGGCGATCCCGCCGCGGCGATGCGTTATACCGAGGCGCGCCTCGAACCGCTCGCGCTCGAACTGCTGCGCGACATCGAAAAGGACACGGTGCGCTTCACCCTCAACTTCGACGACAGCTTAAAGGAGCCGGAAACGCTCCCGGGGCGGTTTCCCAACCTTCTCGTAAACGGCGCGTCGGGCATAGCGGTAGGTCTTGCCACCAACATTCCGCCGCATAACCTCGGCGAAGTCATAGACGGCGTAGTCGCTTATATCGACAACCCGAAGATACGCCTTTTCGATATGATGAGGTATATCAAAGCGCCCGACTTCCCCACGGGCGGATACATCATCGCGAACGAACTCGTGCAGGCTTACGAAACGGGGCGCGGCAAAATCACCATGCGCGCGAAGGTGAACATCGAGGAAGGGGATAACGACAAGCGGCTCATCGTCATCACCGAGCTTCCCTATCAGGTCAACAAGGCGAAACTGCTCGCAAAGATCGCGGAGCTGCGCGAAGAGAAAAAAGACCTGCTCGGCGGCATAGCGGACATCACCGACGAGTCCGACAGAGGCGGTATGCGCGCGGTCGTCAAGGTCAAAAAGGACGCCGATGCGGACAAAATACTCAACGCGCTCTATAAATATACCGACCTCGAATGCTCGTTCGGCATCAATATGGTCGCCATCGCAGACGGAAAACCGCAGCAGATGGGGCTTTTGGAAATTATAAAGTACTACGTCGTTTATCAGCGCGAGGTGGTTCTGCGGCGCACGAAATTCGACCTCAATCAGGCGAAGGAGCGGTGCCATATTTTGGAAGGCCTGATCATCGCGGTGCGCAACATCGACGAGGTCATTCAGATCATCAAGACGAGCGAGAGCGTGCCCGCGGCGCGCCAGCGCCTGCGCGAGCGGTTTTCGCTTTCCGAACGGCAGGCACAGGCGATACTCGATCTCAGGCTCGCCCGCCTGACCAAACTTGAAATTTATAAGCTCGAACAGGAGCTCGAAGAGCTGAAAAAGCTCATCGCCCGCCTCACCGCCATCGTAGAGAGCAAAAAATTGCAGATGGAGGTCGTAAAGGACGAACTCAAAGAGCTGAAAAAACAGTACAAGAGCGAGAGAAGGAGCGCCCTCGTTTTAGACGCTTCCGACATAAAGGTCGAAAAATTCGACGACGCGCGCCCCGTCGAAAAATGCGTGCTCCTGTATACGGCGGCGGATACCGTAAAAGTCGTTGCGGAAAAGAATTTCAATATGTCGGACAAAACGCTCGGAGAGCGTGCGACGCTTGCCGACGTGTTCAAACTGCAATTAAAGACGAGTACGGACAAGATCGTATATTCCTTCACGAACTTCGGCAATTGCTACAAAATAGACTTTGAAGACGTCGTAGTGGGCAAGCTGAAAGACAGCGGAACGGCGTACAAGGCGCTCTGCCCCGACGCGTTGGAAGGGGAAAAGCCCATCGCCTTTTACGAGGTCGGCGAAAAACTGCCCAAGGGGAGCCTGCTGTTCTATTCCCGCCTCGGCTACGTCAAAAAGAGCGACTGGAAGGAGTACAACATCCTCAAATACGCCTTTCAGGCTTGCAAGGTCAACGAGGGCGACGAGCTCATCGGCATGGAAACGGACGATCCCGATCCCACGGTCACGCTGTTTTTCGTCACCGAACAGGGCATGTGCCTGAACGCATACAAGAACGACATTCCGACGCAGGGCAGGGTGTCTGCCGGTGTGCGCGGCATTAAGCTCGCGGAAGGCGACAAGGTTGTTTTTGCCGGGCAGATCGACGGAGAAGGCGAGATCATCGTGGCGACGGACGGCAATACCTACAAAAAAGTTATCGCCTCGCAGGTCGATCCGATGGCGCGTTACCGCCAGGGCGTGAAGATCGTCGACCTCGGAAAGGGCAGGAAAGTTATGTATGCCGACTATGTGACCGTGCCTTATAAAATTGCCGTAACGATGGACGACGGTTCGCTCATCATGGCGGATACCGAGGAGGATATCACCATCGAAGACCGCAAAACAAAGGGCAAGAACATCAAGCTGAAAAAGGGATGTAAGGCGGTAAACTTCATCTCAATGAAATATTTGGCGGAAAAGTAAGTTTTGAATTCTTTTCGTGTCGCCCCGCGCCGTAACAGGCGCGGGGTTTTCATTTTAAATACGCAAATACTTCAGAGAAAAATTCTTGCCGCGCCGACCGATAAACGGAAGGCGCGGCGCTTTGTATTTCGCAGAAATTTTTTCTCTTTGCGGCATACCGCGGCAGGGCGCGAAATATAAATAAATTATAGAATATGAAATAAACGGTTTTTACAAACGACGCGCTTTTTCGTCATAAGTATATAAATTCCGACGGCGTGTTTTTTGTAAAATATGAGGCGGAAATGAAGGTCTTCATTCTCAAAAAACGGGCGGCTGCGTTTTTCCTTGCCGCGGCGGCTGTTACGGTCATCCTCGCCGTGCTTTTGGCGGCAACGGGCGCTTACGCCGTTTTTACGGGCGGTACCGTGCGCAGCCTGCCCGTCTATTCGGTGGAAACGCAGGAAAAGAAAATTTCCATTTCGTTCGACTGCGCGTGGGGTACCGAATATACCGACGAACTGCTCGACGTGTTGGAACGCGAAAACGTCCGCGCGACCTTCTTTATGGTCGAATTCTGGACGGAGAAATATCCCGAATACGTCAAAAAGATCGATGAAAAGGGGCACGAGATCGGCACGCACAGCGCCACGCACTCGTACATGTCTAAACTGAGCGAGGAGGAGATACGGCAGGAACTTACTTCCTCTTCGCAGGCGATAGAGGAGGTGACGGGCAAAAAAACCCAACTGTTCCGCCCGCCTTACGGCGACTACGACGACCTTCTCATCGATACGGCGAAGAGCATGGGGCTGTACAGCATTCAGTGGGATGTGGACAGTTTGGATTGGAAAGACCTTTCCGCGAACGATATAGCCATGCGCGTCATAAACCGCGTGCAAAACGGAAGCATCATCCTTTGCCACAACAACGGGCTGCATACGGCTGAGGCGCTTCCGGTCATTCTGGATACGCTCAAAAACAAGGGGTACGAATTTGTGCCCGTCGGCGAGTTGATCTATAAGGAAAACTACACGATAGATGTAAACGGCAGGCAGCACGCCGCGGCTTAGCGGCATATTTCGGAAATACATTGTGGAGGATATTTTTATGAACAGCACCGAGAAGAACAACAAAGTGTTCATCATGGGCGAGATCGTGAGCGAGGCGAGCTTTTCTCACGAGGTGTACGGCGAGGGCTTTTACGAGCTGAGCGTGAAGGTGATGCGCCTTTCGGGGCAGGCAGACATACTGCCCGTTACCGTGTCGGAGCGGCTGATCGCGGACGGCGATCTGAAAGTGGGCAAAACGCTTTGCGCGTTCGGGCAGTTCCGCTCATACAACAAAATAGAAAACGGCAGATCGCGGCTGATGCTCACCGTGTTCGTGCGCGAACTTGCCGAAATGCCGCCCGCAAAGAACCCGAACAGCATCGTTTTGAGCGGTTACATTTGCAAACCGCCCGTGTACCGCACCACGCCGTTCAACCGCGAGATCGCCGACCTTCTCGTTGCAGTAAACCGCGCATACAATAAGTCGGACTACATTCCCTGCATCGCGTGGGGCAGGAACGCCCGTTTCGTAAAGAATTTGCAGGTGGGCGACAAGATCGCGCTTTCCGGCCGCATTCAAAGCAGGGAGTATCAGAAAAAACTGTCCGATTACGAAGTGAAGACCATGGTCGCATACGAGGTATCCATATCCAAGCTCGCCGCGTTCGACAGCGCAGACGATTTCGACCTCGACCGCGAATTTTCTCTTTATACGGGCACCGCCGCCGAAAAGCACGAAACGCAGTCGTGACCGTGGGATAATTCCGCATAACTGCGCCCGCCTTGCCGCGGGCGTTTTTTATGTTTCAAGCCCGAAAAAAAACAGAAAAAATTTTGTTAAAAAGGGTTGCATTTTCTTATTTCAGATGATAGAATAAAGGCGCCTCAGAGAACGTTAACCCGTTCTTTGAAAAAAGGAACAGTGTCGGCGCCGCTTGCGGCGCAGGGAGAGAGTATGAACACTGCAAACGGTCCCGAAGCAAAGAAGTATAAGCGCAGCGACAATGTGATCCCCGATTTCGAGCATCTGTTCGACGACGAGCCGCCGCCATCTCACGGCAAACGTAAAAAGCGGGGCACCGGCTTTTTGTATTACAGGCGGCTCTTGCAAAAGAACAAGGGCGGTTTTCTGCTGAGCATTTTTATGTTCGTGCTCAAAAACCTGCCCGTATGGGTAATGCCCATCATCACTTCGAACATCATCGACCTTGCCGGCGGCGAGATGAACGGCGATACCGTCCGCTCGCTCATCATCAATTCCGTCGTGCTCGTCGTGGTGCTTCTGCAAAACATACCGACGCACGTCATCTATTCGCGCATCACCGACAAGATGCTGCGGCGCACGGGCGCGGGGATGCGCGGCACGGTGATACGCAAGCTGCAGCATCTTTCCATTACATATCATAAAGAGATCGAAACGGGCAAACTGCAGAGCAAATTTTTGAAGGATATCGAGAGCGTGGACGCTTTGAACACAAACATGCTCAAAGTGTTGATACCAAACATCATCGTCGCACTCGTTTCGATAGGCATATCTATCTATAACAGCAGGCTCGTTACCGTATTTTTCCTCGTTATCATTCCCGCGAACATTCTTTTGACGCAGATATTCAGCAAAAGGATGCGCAAAAAGAACCACCAGTACCGCGTGGAAAACGAAACGGTTTCCGCAAAGTTCACGAACATGCTCGGCATGCTCCCCGTCACCAAGGCGCACGGTCTTGAAAACGAAGAGATCGAGGAGTGCGACAAGAATATACGCGAACTCACCGCGAAGGGGCTTGCCGTAGATAAAACAAATTCTTATTTCGGTTCGGCGCTGTGGGTGGTCGCCAACCTTCTGAACGGCGCCTGCCTCGTATTCTGCGCGCTGTTCGCGCTCAGGGGCGTCATATCCCCGGGCGATATCGTCCTGTATCAGTCCATGTTCACCTCCATCAGCGGCGCGGTACAGACGATCGTAAACGTTTTGCCTACGTTTGCCGTCGGGTTTGAAGCGATCGGCTCGCTTTCCGAGATCATGCTTTCCAAAGACGTGGAAGACAGCGCGGGCAAAAAGAAACTTGCAAACGTCGAAGGAAATGTGCTTTTCGAGCACGTCAGCTATAAATATCCGAACGGCACCGCATATGTCGTCGAAGATTTCTGCCTCGACGTAAAGAAGGGCGAGTGCATCGCCGTCGTCGGGGCGTCGGGCAGCGGCAAGTCTACGCTGATGAACCTCATCATAGGCTTTTTGAAACCCACTTCGGGCACGCTGTATATCGACGGTAACGACATAACCGAGCTTTCCCTTTCCGATTACCGCCATTTTATATCCGTCGTGCCGCAGAACAGCATCCTGTTTTCGGGCACCATACGCGAAAATATCGTGTACGGGTTAGAGAAGGTGGACAACGCTGCCGTCGAGCGGGCCGCCGAAATGGCGAACCTGAACGAATTCGTCAAAGATCTGCCGAACGGATTGGATACCTTTGTCGGCGAGCAGGGCGGCAAACTGAGCGGCGGGCAGAAACAGCGCGTCACCATCGCCCGCGCGCTGATCCGCGATCCGAAAGTGCTTATTCTGGACGAGGCGACGAGCGCTTTGGACAATATATCCGAATATCAGGTGCAGAAGGCGATCTCGGGGCTCATAAAGGGCAGAACGACCTTTATCGTCGCGCACAGGCTTTCGACCATTCGCGACGCCGACAGGATCGTCGTGATGGACGCGGGCAAGTGCGTAGAGGTCGGCACTTACGAAGAGCTCATGCAGAAGAAGGGCAAATTCTACGAGCTGAAAAACCTGAACGACATGAATTACAAAATAGCCGAGGAATCGCTCGGCGAAGCGACGGCATAACATTGACCATGCGGCAGCCGCGGCCCGTATCGAGCCGCGGCTGTTCTTGTAAACGACAGAAAAAAGAGGTAAGCATCATGAATAAATATGTAGTCATATCGCACACGCATTGGGACCGCGAATGGTACATGCCTTTTGAACAGTTCAGGCTGAAATTGGCAGACCTGATCGATCATCTGCTCGGCATTCTCGAACGCGACGACGGTTTTATTTTCCATCTCGACGCGCAGACGGTGGTTTTGGAAGACTATTTGGAGATACGCCCCGAACGCGAGGAGGAACTGAAAAAATATATCGCCTCGGGTAACATTGCGGTAGGACCGTGGTATTTGCAGAACGACTTTCTCTTGACGAGCGGTGAAGCGACCGTGCGCAATATGATGCTCGGCATCGAGCTTGCAGAGCGGTTCGGCAAATGCACGCGCGTTGCGTACGCGCCCGATCAATTCGGCAATTCCGCGCAGCTGCCGCAGATATTCAACGGTTTCGGAATGGACTGCTTTATGTTCGGGCGTGGCTGAAAAATAAAGCGGCGGACGGAAAAAAAGGATAATGCAGGAATAAGCGGAAAAAAGTTACGCATACTTTCCTTCGACAAACAGCCGCCGCAGAAAGCGGCATAAGGGAGGAGAGAAATGAAAGCAACGGGAATCGTAAGGAGGATAGACGAACTCGGCAGAGTGGTCATTCCCAAAGAGATCCGCCGCACGCTCCGCATCAAGGACGGCGATCCGCTGGAAATATTTACCGACAGGGACGAGCTGATGCTCAAAAAATATTCGCCCATCGCGACGCTCGAAAAATTTTCGGAGGGCACCACGAAGTCGCTGAGCGATCTGAGCGGATATCTCGCCGTGATATGCGATACCGACGAGATCCTTTTCGCCTCGGGCGAGGGGCGCAAAGAGTTCGCGAAAAAGCACATCACCGAACAGCTGGAAAAAATATTGCAGGGCAGGCGCAGTTACATCGCCAACCTTGCGGAAGGGGGTGACATCGTGCCCATCGCCGAGGATTCCGATTTCAAGGCGACGGCACAGATCATCGTGCCCATCGTATCGGGCGGCGACTGCCTCGGTGCGGTGACTCTTTTGAGCGGCGAAGAGGGCGCGAAAATGGAGAGCGGCGCCGTCAATTTATGCCGCCTTACGGCGGATATACTCGCCAATCAGTTCGACTGAGCATTTCCCCGCCGCGCAGAATGCGCGGCGGGCGCTTTTGCGCCGTAGCGGCGCACCGCACGGCAAATCCTGCGTGCGGCTACATATGAAAGGGCAGAGCTTTATAAAAGGAGCGCTCATAATATCGGTAGGCGGGCTTGCCGCAAAGCTGTTGGGCGCTTTTTACAGGATCCCCCTCTCCAATGCGTTGGGCGGAGAGGGCATGGGCATTTATCAGATGGTCTATCCGCTGTATTGCCTGTTGCTTACGCTGTCGGCGACGGGCATCCCTTCGGGGCTGTGCCGCCTCGTCGCGCAGGCGGAAGCCGCGGGGGCGCAGGGGCGTTCGTCCGCCATTTTGCGGCGCGCCCTCTTTTTGTTTTCTGCAATAGGGCTTGCGGGCAGCCTCGTCATGTTCGCGCTTTCGCCCGTCATGAGCGCCGTACAGAGGGAAGCGGGCGCGGCGATCGCGTATAAAATGCTTTCGCCGAGCGTGCTGTTCGTTTCCGTCATCTCCTGTTTCCGCGGCTATTTTCAGGGCAAGGGGAATTTTTTGCCCACGGCTTTTTCCGAGATACTCGAACAGCTCGTCAAAATCGCGCTGGGGCTTTTTTTCGCTTATGCGTACCGCGCAAACACGGTGCTTGCCGTGTCCTATTCCCTGCTCGCCGTTACGGTGAGCGAGGCTGCCGCCGCGCTCTTCATGGTGGCGGCGGGGGCGATATCTGTGCGGTCGGCGGTGCGCCCGCTCTACCGCGAACGCGCGCAGGGCGTAAAGGCGGGAGCGCTTCTCCGCTTTATTCTGCCCGTCGCGGTCGCCGCGGGCGTTTTGCCCCTTTCCAATATACTCGACAGCGTGATCATCGTCAATCTGATAAGCCGCTATTCGGAAAACGCGACGGCGCTGTACGGCGTATTCACGGGCGGAGCGAACACCCTCATCAATCTGCCCGTTTCCGTCTGCTACGGGCTTGCGGCGGCGGTCATTCCGCTCATCTCTTCCCTGTACGAGCGGGGAGAGTACGCCGAGGCGGAAAAAAAGATCTGTTTCGCGCTCAAATGCACCTTTTTTATCTCCCTTCCCGCGGCGGCCTTTTTGTTTGCGTTCCCGTCGCAGACGGCGGCGCTGCTTTTCCGCTCGGTCGCGGGGGAAGAGAGGGTGTGGCTCGTGCGGCTCATAAGAACGATGTCTGTCGGGGCGGTGCTCTTGTCTGCGGTGCAGACGCTTTCCGCCTGTCTGACGGGAAGAGGCAAGCCGAAGGTCGCGGCGGCTTCGATGACGGCGGGCGTCGCCGTAAAGCTTGCCGTCGAATTTTTGCTCGTCAGAAATCCCGAAATTTCCATTTCGGGCGCGGCGATCGCGTCGATATGCTGTTATTTTGTTGCTTTGAGCGTCAATTTGCTGTATAGTATTAGGGATAAGAAAAATTTAGCGCGTGCGGCGGCGTGCGGCGGCAGGTTTGCCCTGTTTGCCGCGGCGGCGGTCGGCGCCGCCTATCCGCTCCGCTCTTTGGGCGCGCTGACCGTTTTGGCGGTTGCGGCGGCGATCTATCTGCCGCTGTGCGTCCTGTGCAAAGGGTTTTCGCGCGAAGAGATAAGTTTTTTGAAAAGGAGAAAAAAGCATGATAACGGTGATCGGGTTGGGGTGCGCCCCTCAGGATCTCACGGCAGGCGGGAAAGAAGCGATCCTCGCCGCGGATAAAGTGATATTGCGCACGGGGGAAACGCTCCCCGCGGAGAGCGTGCGCGCGTTGGGCGTTCCCTTTGCAACGCTCGACTACATATACGAAAAAAGCCGCAACTTCGATACCCTCGCAAAAAATCTCGCGGCGGCGGTGGGGGAAGCGGCAAAGGGCGCAAACGTCGCTTACTGCGTGGACGGGAATGCGTCGGAAGACGTATCCGCGCGGCTCGTACTCGCAAAACATAAAGATGCGCGCGCCGTGGGCGGCGTGAGCAAATCTTCCTCCGCGTTTGCGGCGGCGAACGTACCTTCGGGCACCGCCGTTTCCGCTTACGACATGGACTCCTATGACCGCGCCTGCCTTCCGCTGTGCGTGTACGATATCGACTGCGCGCTCGTCGCGGGGGACGTGAAGCTCAAACTTTGCGAAATGTTCGGCGATGAAACCGCCGTGTACTTCGTTTCGGAAGGGAAGGCGGAAAAAATAAACCTTTTTGAATTGGACAGGCAAAAAAACTACGGCGCATTCACCGCCGCCGTGATCGACAAGATCCCTTTGCTCGAAAAGAAACGGTTCGATTACGATGACCTTCTCGGCATCATGCGCCTTCTGCGCGCGCCGGGCGGCTGCCCGTGGGACAGGGCGCAGACGCACGGGAGCATCCGCGCGAACATGATAGAAGAGGCTTACGAGCTTGTGGACGCCATTGACCGCGAGGACGACGAAGGCATCGCCGAGGAGACGGGCGACGTCCTCATGCAGGGCGCGTTCCATTCCGTTCTGGGCGAAGAGCGGGGCGTGTTTTCTGCGGGCGACGTTTTGAGCGGCGTGTGCGAAAAGCTGATCTTCCGCCATTCGCACATTTTCGGAAAAGATAAGGCGGAAGGCGAAAGCGGCGCACTTTCGGTGTGGGAGAAGAACAAGCAGAAGGAAAAGGGGCAAAAGACGGCGGGCGATTCCGTGCGCGATGTGCCGAAGGCGTTCCCCGCTCTCATGCGTGCGCAGAAGGCGGGCAAGCGCGCCGCCAAGGCGGGATACGATTTTAAGGATGTAAAGGAAGCGGCGGCAAAAGTGGATGAAGAGCTTGCCGAGCTTTTGGACGCCGTCGCCTCGGGCGATAAGGCGCATATCGGCGAGGAAACGGGCGATCTGCTCTTTTCCGCGGTCAACGTCGGAAGGCTTGCGGGGGCGGACTGCGAAACGGCGCTCAGAGAGAGCACCGACAAGTTTATTGCCCGCTTTTTGGAAACGGAAAAGCTGATCCTTGCGGACGGCAAGAAGATGGAAGATCTGCCCGCGGACGAGCTTTGGGAATATTACGGGAGGGCGAAGAATGCGGACGGCGCCCGTTGACATCGGCGGCGCGATAGTGCCGAACAACGTGTTCTGCGCGCCGCTTGCGGGATATACCGACTTTGCTTTCCGCCGCCTGTGCTATTCTTACGGCGCAGGGCTTTGTTTTACCGAAATGGTCAGCGCGAAGGGGCTGAAATACAACAGCGAGGCGACGCGCGCGCTCTTGCACAGGCACCCTTCCGAAAGGGATACCGCCGTGCAGATATTCGGCAGCGATCCCGACGTGATGCGCGCCGCGTGCGAGAGCGAGGACCTTGCGGATTTTTCCGTCGTCGACATCAATATGGGCTGCCCCGTGCCGAAGGTGTTCAAAAACGGAGAGGGGAGCGCCCTTCTCGGCGACATGCCTTTGGCGGAAAAGATCATTTCCGCCTGCAAAAAGAGCGGAAAGCGCATCTGCGTAAAATTCCGCACGGGCATTTCGGAAGATAAAAAAGTTACCGCCGAATTTGCAAAAATGTGCGAGGGGGCGGGGGCGGATCTGATCACCGTGCACGGCAGAACGCGCGATAAGTACTATTCGGGCGAACCCGATTACAGAGAGATCGCCGCGGCAAAGCGGGCGGTAAAGATACCCGTCATCGCAAACGGCGGCATATTTTCGGACGCCGACGCGGAAAAAATGATCGCGGAAACGGGCGCCGACGGCGTGATGGTAGCCCGCGCGGCGCTGTACGATCCGCACATTTTCGCGGAGCTTACGGGAAAGGACGCGCCGCGCGATATAAAACGGGACGTGCTCGACGAAATAGAGGACATGCTGCCTTTTTACGGGGAAAAGTTCACGCTCGTGCAGATGCGTAAAATGACGGCGTTCTACACGAAAGGACTGCGCGGCTCGGCGGAATACAGAAAACGCCTGTTCGCAGCGGATTCTATCTCCGCGCTTTATGCCATAATAGAAGAAATTTTCCCCGAATAGAGCTGCGCGGCGCTTTGCGGCGGAATTTTCACCTTTCTGCCCTTGACAAAGCGCGCCGAAAAATGTTAAACTGAACCGATGTATGTGCAAGGGATAAACGTTGCCCGTCCGCGGGCGGCGGATTTCAAAAAATCGGTGGGAAGGTTTTCCCATCGCACAAAAGAGCGCTTTTGGGAGCTGGATTTCCTGCGCGGGTTGTGCGTCGTGCTGATGGTGTTCGACCATTTTATGTACTGCCTGTGGGACATTATGCCCTCCATAAACCAGATGCTCGGCACCGACCTTTTTTCCGAATGGCGCCAAATTGCGATAAACTATTGGAATTGGAACGTGCGCATAAACGTGCGCGAGGTGGTCATCTGCACGTTTTTCGTGCTGTGCGGCATAAGCTGTACGCTCACGCGGGGCAATTTCCGCCGCTTTATTCCGCTCGCGCTCGTGGCGGCAGGGATCTCCGCCGTAACTTATTTTATCGATCAGAACTTTATCGACGGAACGTACATCATTTTCGGCGTGATCCACATGATCGCCTGCGGCGTGCTCATGTACGCACTTCTCGACAACGCCGTTTCCGCGGTGTGCGCGCTCTTCCCCGAGGGGAAAAAGGCGCGCGTTGCCGAAAATATATTGCGGTATCTGCCGGGCGCGGTCGGTGTTATGTTCCTCATCCTGCTGTTCGCGCGCTATGCGGATATCAGCTTCGAGGGCGGCGCATACGAGCTGATCTCCACATTCCCGAAAGATGCCGATATGGACGTGAACCGTTTCCGCGCCATCTTCCTGTATGTGCGCGATTATAATTTCGAGGCGCTTTCCGCCGATTATTTCCCCGTTTTGCCGTATGCGGCGGTCATCCTTGCGGGCGGTATACTCGGCAGGGCGCTGTACCACACTTCCTACAAGTATACACTGATGCCGCTCGACGGCGCATGGAACAAGGGCGTCTGTTTTCTCGGCAGGCACTCGGCTTTCATTTTTGTGGCGCATATGGTGGTCATACCCGTGCTTTTGGCGCTGTTCGCGCTGTTAGTTAGCTGTTTTTGACGGAGTATCGAATGAAATACGAAAAATTGCTTCCGGAATATTCCATGTACGAGGCGGCGCGCGCAAACGTCGCCGAAAGGTCGGTGCGCACCGCGATCTCTTTTTACGGAAAGAAGTACGCATTCGAAGAAGTTTTCCGCCTGACAGATATTCTTGCGGACAACCTTGCCGCAGAATTTTCCTTAAAAAAGGGGGATACCGTTACCCTGTGCGCGCCCAACTCTCCGCAGGCGCTCATCGCCTTTTATGCGGCGAATAAGCTCGGCGTCAAGGTCAATCTCGTACACCCGTACATCCCGCCCGAAAAGCTCTCCGAGAGCATCGCCCGCACAGACAGCCGCCTGCTGTTCGTGTACGACCTGTACAAGGGCGACGCATCCGCTTTTCGTGTGCCCGTGTTGGTGAGCAACTGCGGCTATTTTATGGGCGCCGCGGCGAGAATGTACTACCGCCTTACGAACAAGCGCACGATGCGCGGCGGGCTTTCGTTTGAAAAATTCCTGAAAGACAGAAAAGCGCCCCGAAAGCAGGCGGAACGGTTCGGCATGGACGAGCCTGCCGTATACCTTGCGAGCGGCGGAACGACGGGCGAACCGAAGATCATAGCGCACAACAACTTTGTGTTCAACAACCTCTGCGCAAAGGCGGACGAGTTTTTGAGCGAGCCGCTGGAAAATTACACGGCGCTGTACAACGTTCTGCCCATCTTTCACGGCTTCGGGCTGTGCATAAACATGCATATGTGCATGATGATGCGCGCGACAAACATCATGTGCATAAAGTTCAGCGCGAAGATGAGCGCAAAGCAGATCATAAAGCAAAAGGCGAACATACTTACGGGCGTGCCGACCATGTTTTTGAAACTTCTCGGCGAAAAGACTTTTACGCAAGGCGACCTTTCCGCCCTCAAAGACGTATATGTCGGCGGCGACAGCGTGCCCGATTCCCTCGTGAAAGATTTCAACGCCGCGTTGGAAAAGGGCGGCAGCAGCGCGAGAATGTATATCGGCTACGGGCTTACCGAAACGGTCACCGTGTGCCTCGTGAACACGCTGCGCCATAACTGCCCGTCGTCTATCGGTTACCCGCTTTCAAACACGGCGGTGCGCATTTATAAAGAAGGCGCGCTCCTTCCCCCGGGAGAAGTCGGGGAGATATATCTCGATACCGACCAGTTCATGCTCGCCTACCTCGGCGAGAGCGAAGCGCCGTTTGCGGAGATAGACGGCAGAAAGTGGCTGAAAACGGGCGACTACGGTTGGCTGAACGAGGACGGGTTCCTTTTTTTCAAACAGCGAATCAAGAACATGATCAAGGTGAGCGGCGTGCCCGTATATCCTTCCGAAATAGAGGAAGCCGTGCTCACTGTGGCGGGCGTGAAAAAGGTGTGCGCGGTCGGCATGAGCGATCCCGTGCGCGGACAGGCGGTAAAGCTGTTCGTCGAGCCGCAGGCGGGGCAAAGCGAAAGCGCGCTTGCCGCAGAGATCGAGCGCGTATGCCGCAAAAAGCTCATCGCATACGCGGTTCCGAAAAAGATCGTATTCAAGGAAAAACTGCCCGTAAACCTGATCGGCAAAATAGACAGAAAATTTTTGGAAGAGGAAAATTGACGCAAAGCTCGCGCATTGGCGCGGGCTTTGTATTTTGCGATGCGTTCCGGCATGGATATGCGTCAATTTTAACTTTTTGCAAATAACTTGACACATATCCGCATATATAGTATAATAAAATTAATAAAAATCCAAGAAAGGCGCCTTTCTTTTTTCTGCAAAGCAGAAAAAAGAAATATCGCTTTTCAGCCGGGGAACAAAGATGTATTGTAGGCATTGCGGTAAAAAAATAGAAGACGACAGCCATTTTTGCCCGTACTGCGGAGATTCGGTCAAACCTGCGGCGAGCGAAAAGATCGACACGGACGCGCACGCTGCGCAATCGGGCAGCTATGCAAACGGCGCCCCCGAGGATCCCTTCGGCGGTATCGGCGCCGACAATACGGGTTCGGGCGCGCCTTACCAAGGGCAGAACAGGAATTATGCCGATAACGGTTATTATAGCAGGCAGGCTCCGCCGCCTCCTCCGCCGTATTACAGGGATCCGGCAGAGCCGGCACCGAGTGCAGGCTGGGGCGTCCTCGGATTTTTCTTTCCGATCGTCGGTTTGATCCTTTTTCTCGTTTGGAACGACGTTTATCCCAGGCGTGCGAAGATGTGCGGCAAAGGGGCGCTGATCTCCGTTATAGTCGCGGCGGTGCTCGTCGTGCTTTGGATCATTATTGTCATCGTCATCGTTGCAGTGGCGGGTGTATCGTCAGCATCTTCGGCGCTTTTGCTCATATAAATAATAAAATCAGAGAGAGAAGAAAAAAGCGATGTATTGTAAAAATTGCGGTAAAAAGATCGGCGATTCGGATGCTTTCTGTACCCATTGCGGGGCAGCGCAATTCGCTTCCGCCGGGCAGCAGGAACCTGCGGGCACACAGTTTCAAAGCCAATACCAAGAGCAAAACCAAAATCAGTACCGGTACCAATATCAATATCAAAAAGAGAATCCTTATCCCGCGACGGAAGACAGCGGCAGTGCTGGCTGGGGCGTGCTCGGTTTCTTTTTCCCGGTCATCGGGCTGATACTTTTTCTTGTATGGAAGGGCACGAAACCCCTCTGTGCAAAAAAGGCGGGCATCGGCGCACTCATCGGCGTCATCGTCGGATTTGTTTTAGGATTGATACTCGGCATTTTGATGGTGCAGTTTGCAGATACTTATTGGAACGATTATTATTACGGTTTCATGCAAACAGTCTTTCAGCTGTGATTCTGTAAAGTTTACAAGCCTCCGCTTTTGCGGGGGCTTGTTTTTTTCGGGTTGACATTTTGCGGCGGCTATGTTATAATCAACGCGTTAAGGAGAATTTATGAAGAGCGAAAATATAGCCGCGATTTCCACGCCCGCAGGCAGAGGGGGCGTCGCGGTCATACGGTTGAGCGGGGATTCTCCGCTGCAAGTCGCGGAAAAAATGTTTTCCCCGAGCGGCAAAACGCAAGTAAAGAATTTTCAGCCGTACCGCATGTATCCGGGCGAGATAGAGGCGGAACATTTCAAAGATTTCGGGCTGTGCGTCTACTTCAAAGCGCCGCACAGCTTTACGGGGGAAGACGTCGTGGAATTTCATTGCCACGGCGGCACGAGCATCGCGCGGGGCATCCTTTCGCGGGCGCTTTCGCTCGGGTGCAGGGGGGCTGAGCGCGGCGAATTTACAAAGCGAGCCTTTTTGAACGGAAAGCTCTCTCTTTCCTCGGCGGAAGGGCTTATTGATATGATAAACGCCGAAAGCGAGGCGGAAGTGCGCGCGGGGTATCTTCTTTACGGCGAAAGGCTTTCCCGCGAGGCGGACGCTTTGCAGGCGGAAATAACCGAGATCCTTGCGGGGATAGACGCGGATATGGACTTCCCCGAAGAGGACATCGAGCACACCGACCTTTCCGATATAAAGGAGAGGCTGCAAAAGCTCGGAAAAGAGCTTGCAAAACTGCTCGAAACCTACCGCGCCGGCAGCAAGATAAAACAGGGGGTGAACGCAGTCATTGCGGGGCGCCCGAATACGGGGAAAAGTTCTCTTCTCAACGCGCTGCTTTCGCGCGACAAGGCGATCGTTTCCTCCGTTCCGGGGACCACGCGCGACATCGTTGAGGGCACGCTCGAGATCGGCGGGGTGCGCTTCAACCTGTTCGATACGGCGGGCATACGCGACAGCGACAACGAAATAGAGAGCATCGGCATTGCCCGCGCAAGGTCGCTCATCGAGGGCGCCGACCTCGTGCTGTTCGTTTTGGACGGTTCCGAAAAGATGAGCGAAGAAGACAGGGAAATTTACAGGCAGGTAGAGGACAAACCGAAGATCGTCGTTTCCAATAAGAACGATCTGGAAGCGGACGGCGGCGAAAAGTGCGATATCCGCGTTTCGGCGAAAACGGGCGAGAACATAGCCGCCTTAAAAGCGATGATGCTGGAAAAAAGTATGGCGGGGTGCGATACCGACGCTGCTTTCCTCATCGAAAAGAGGCACTTCGACGCGCTTTCGGGCGCGCTTGCGGAAGTAAAAGAGGCGGAAATGCTGTGCGGAAAAGTGCCGCTCGACCTTTTGGGCGTGCACCTGAAAGCCGCGTGGGACAGGTTGGGCGAGATCAGCGGCAAGACCGCCGCGGAAGAGATCATCAACGAAATTTTTGCAAAATTCTGCGTCGGAAAATAAAAGTCGAAGCAGAAAGACAAGGGAGAAGACTGAAAATGGTCAATTTGGAATTGTACAGAGTTTTCTATACGGTCGCAAAGTGCGGGAGCCTTACGCGGGCTGCGGACGAGCTGTTTATCAGTCAGCCCGCGGTCTCGCAGGCGATCAAGCAACTCGAGGGGCAGCTCGGAACGCCGCTTTTCAACCGCACGCACCGAGGCATGGAACTTTCCGAACAGGGCGGCAAACAGATCTTCGACATCGTCGCGCGCGCCCTCGGCGAACTGGACGAGGCGGAAAACAAATTAAAAGAGATCAATTCGAAAGCGACGGGTACCATACGCATCAGCGCGTCGGATACCATCTTTTCTTACGTCGTGATAGACAAAATAGCGGAATACCACGAAAAATTTCCGGACGTAAAGATCAACCTTATCAACTGCATCACGACCGAAACGCTCGATCTTTTGAAAAACAACAAGTGCGACATAGCATTCCTGAACCTGCCCGTGGACGATAAAGACATCAATCTTTCGGGCACCATCATGCCGCTGCACGACACATTCGTCGCAAATAAGAACTATGCCGCGCTGGCAGAGGACGTACAGCCCCTTAAATCCATGCACGATTATCCGCTTTTGATGCTCGATCAAAATACGGTCACGCGCAAAGCGATCATCAATTTTTCTCACTCCATCGGCGTGCATTTACACCCGGAAGTAGAGTGCGGCAGCCTCGAACTCATGATACAGCTTGCCAAAAACGGCGTGGGCATCGCCTGCGTGCCCAAGGAATATGTGCGCCGCGAACTCAACGACGACAAAACGCTTTTCGAGATCAGAACGGAACCCGCGCTTCCCGCGCGTTCCATCGGCATAGCGTTCCCGAAAAATCAGCCCGTATCTTATGCGACGAAAGAGTTCTTCAAACTGTTCAATAAAGAACTTTGACTTTTGTTATATATTTTGTAAAGTGCGTGCCCGCCTTCGGCGGGTGCGTTTTTTTTGTGCTTTTTATGTAAATTTGGCGGTTTGTTCCGCTTTTATGAAAACAGGCGGCGCGGATCTGATCCGCGCCGCCTTGCCATTTAAATTTTTTATTCCGCGTCTATGCCCAAAGCCCGCAAAAGAGCAGCTCCCTGCATCATGTTGATTTTTGCGCCCTTCAATTCGCAAAGGTCGCCCGAAAAAGCCGCCCCCGCGATATCCGAAGTGCGAAGGTCCGCGCCTTTGAGCAGCGTTCTGAAAAAGTTGACGCGCGCAAAGACGCATTTTTCGGCGGAAAAATTTTTCAGCGTGCAGTGCGCCATGTCCGCCGAGGACATGACGCAGTCGGTAAACGCGGCGGCGTTGCACTTGGATTCATTGAAATTGGAATAGGAAAGGGCGCATTTTTCAAAAAGCACGTCGCGGAAAGAACTTTCCGAAAAGTCTGCGCCCACGCCCTTGCAGTCGGAAAACCGCACGCGGCGGAAGGAACATTTGGAAAGGTCTGCCCCCGAAAAGTCGCACCGTTCGAACGATACGTCGGCAAAGTCAGCGCCGCGAAGGCGCGCCTGCGTAAAGGCGCAGGAGGAAAAAATACATTCATAAAATTCCGCGCCCGCAAGGGGGCGCGCGGCAAAGTCAGCCTTTGCGAACCGGAGCGATTCCGTCCGTTCTTCCGCGGCGGGAAAAAATTCGGCTGCGGCGGCTGTAGGGTTTTGCGAAAATTTCGGGCTTTCTATCTTCATGCCTATATTATAGGGCGTGCAAATTTGTCTGTCAAGCGGCGGGCGGTTGACTTTTTTGCACAAAAAGGTTAAAATATTTACGAAAAGCGGCGCGGTGCGCCGCGGGAGTTTTTATGAAGAGATCGCTCGTCAAAAATTATGCAAAACTCATCGCCCGCGTGGGCGGCAATATCCAAAAAGGGCAGGAAGTTTTCATTACCGCCGAAATAGAGAGCAGCGATTTTGTGCGCATGCTCGCCGAAGAATGTTATGCCGCGGGCGCTTCCGACGTGTTTGTGGAGTGGAAGTATCAAAAGTTCGACAAGCTCGCCTCGCGCTTTGAAAGCGTGCGCGCCCTCTCGTCGGTAGAGCCGGGCGAAGAGGCAAAACTCGCTTATAAAGCGGAAACTTTTCCCGTGACCATTAAAATATTGTCTGCCGATCCGGACGGCATGAAGGGGGCGGACAGGGAAAAACTCACCTTGGCGCAGATGGCGCGCGCGGCGATCACTAAGCCGTATTCCGATAAAATGACCAACCGCCATCAATGGTGCGTGGCGGCAGTGCCTTCCGTCGGGTGGGCAAAAAAGGTATTCCCCGAAGAGCGCGCGTCCGCCGCGGTGGAAAAGCTGTGGCAGCTTATCTTACATACTTCCCGCGCCGACGGAAAAGATCCGCTTACCGATTGGATGTGGCACAACCGCGAACTGAAAGAAAAGTGCGATACGCTCAACGCCTACGGCTTTATATCCCTCGAATACAAGAGCGCGAACGGCACCGACCTGAAAGTAGGGCTGATAGAGAAGGCGAAGTTCATCGCAGGTAAAAAGTGCACTGCAGACGGCAAATATTTCAACCCGAACATCCCGTCGGAGGAGTGCTTCACAACGCCCAAGCGGGGCGAGGCGGAAGGCGTCGTGTACGCGGTCAAACCGCTTTCCTACGGCGGGGAACTCATCGAAGATTTTTGGCTGCGCTTCGAAGGCGGCAGGGCAGTCGCGTGCGGCGCCGGGAAAAACGAAGAGCTGCTCAAAAGCATCCTGAAAATGGACGAGGGCGCCTCTTACCTCGGCGAATGCGCGTTGGTGCCTTACGATTCGCCCATCAATAATACGGGCGTCCTCTTTTACAATACGCTTTTCGACGAAAACGCCTGCTGCCACCTCGCGCTCGGCAGGGGGTACAGCAATACGATAGAAAATTTTGCCGCTTATACGAAATCGGACTTTACCGGAATGGGGGTGAACGATTCGGACATCCACGTCGATTTTATGATCGGCGCACAAGATCTGAGCATTGTGGGCGTTACGAAGAGCGGGGCGCGCGTGCAGATATTCAAGGACGGCAATTGGGCGCTTTGAGGTGAAAATATGCAGAAAACGGTTCTGAAAAATTATGCGAAATTGCTCGCCAAAACGGGGCTGAACGTGCAGAAGGGGCAGGACGTGATCGTCACCGCCGACATATCGCAGGCGGAATTCGTGCTGCTTGTGGCGGAAGAATGTTACCGTGCGGGGGCGAGAAAAGTTTTTCCCGAATGGACGCATCAGCCGCTTTCGCGCATGAATGCGGAGCAGCGTTCTTTGGAACAGCTTTCTCGCGTGTTCCCGTGGGAAGAGGCGGGGCTGAAATGGCAGGCGAGAACGCTCCCCGCGCATCTGTACATCATGAGCGAAGATCCCGACGGCATGCGCGGCATCGACGCGGAAAAATATGCCGACGCGATGCGTGCGCGCTCCGCCGTCATAAAACCTTACCGCGACGAGCGCGAAAATAAAGACCAATGGTGCATCGCCGCGGCGGCGGGCGAAGAATGGGCGAAAAAGGTATTCCCCAAAGAAAAGAGCGGCGCGGCGGCAGTGGAAAGACTGTGGAACGCGATCATTTCCGCTTCCCGTGCAGACGGCAACCCCATGGCGAATTGGGCGGCGCACAACAAAGATCTCGCCGCGCGCTGCGCTTTTCTCAACGGGTTGGGCGTCTCGTCCCTCGAATATAAAAGCGGCAACGGCACGCGCCTGCGCGTCGGGCTGATGAAGGAGAGCGTGTTCGCGGGCGGGGAAGAAAAGACGCTTTCGGGCATTCCTTTCAACCCGAACATCCCCTCGGAAGAGGTGTATACCACGCCTAAGCGGGGCGATGCGGAGGGCATCGTATATTCCACGAAACCCCTTTCCTATCAGGGGCAGGTCATACGCAATTTTTCCATTCGTTTCGAGAACGGAAAGGCTGTCGAGGCGCACGCCTCGCAGGGAGAAACGGTGCTGAAAAAGATGCTCGCCGCCGACGAAGGGGCAAGCTATATCGGCGAATGCGCGCTTGTGCCTTACGATTCGCCCATATCCCGTTCCAAAACGCTGTTTTATAATACGCTTTTCGACGAAAACGCGGCGTGCCATCTCGCGCTCGGCAGGGGATTCGACAACTGCGTGCGCGATTTTGAAAAATATTCCGAGAAAGAGCTGAAAGTTCTCGGCGTGAACGATTCCGCGATACACGTCGATTTTATGATCGGCACCGACGATCTCGACATCATCGGCATTACCGATACGGGCGCGCGCGTACAGATTTTCAAGGACGGCAATTGGGCGTTTGAAACGGAAAAATAAAAAGTAAAAAAGAACGCCCCGCAGTTTTATACCGCGGGGCGTTTTGCGCAGGCAGGCGCATTGGGGGAGATGTGCGCCGCCCGTATGTTCAGCCTATCACGTCGTGCATGTCGTATTTGCCTGCGGGCTTTCCCGCAACGAACTTCGCTGCGGTAACGGCGCCCGCCGCAAACACCTTTTTGCTGCGCGCGCTGTGCGACAGGGTGATGATCTCGTCCTCTCCCGCAAACATCACTTCGTGCTCGCCGACGATGGTGCCGCCGCGCACCGCGTGGATGCCTATCTCCTTTTTATCGCGCGCGCCGACCATGCCTTCGCGCCCGTAAACATAGTTTTTGCCGCCTTCGAACGCCTCGTTCGCGCTTTCGGCAAGCATGAGCGCCGTGCCGGAAGGGGCGTCCTTTTTCAGGTTGTGGTGTTTTTCCACGATCTCGATGTCGAAAGCTTCTCCGAGGAATGCCGCCGCCTCCTTTACGAGTTTTTGCAACAGGTTTATCCCGACGGAAAGGTTTGCCGTTTTGAAAATCGCCACCTTTTTGCTCGCTTCGTCTATCGCTTTCAGGTCGGCTTCCGTGTAGCCCGTCGCCGCGAGGACCGCTGGAACGCCGAATGTTTCCGCATAAGAGAGCACGTTCGCAAGGTTTGCCGCGCTCGAAAAGTCTATCACGGCGTCCGCCTTTTCCTTTACGTCTGCAAAGGACGCGTAAACGGGTGCGCCGTTCAGCTCTCCCGCTTTCAGGTCTACGCCGCACATGAGCTCGCAGTCTTTATCTGCCGCAACAAGCTCCGCAACGTTCCTGCCCATGTGTCCGAAAATGCCGCTGATGAGTATTTTGACCATAGTTATCTCCTTACATAAAACGCCCCGCGCATGGCGAAGGGCGCTTTTTTGTCCGTTTTACGCGATCACGTTCAGCCCGAATCCGGTCAGGACCTTGCGCATCTCTTCCTTGTGCGCGGGTTCAAGCTCGGTAAGGGGCGCGCGGGGCACTCCGCCGCCGAGGCCGATCATCTCCGCAGCCGCTTTCGCGGGGATAGGGTTGACTTCCATGAACATCGCGTCGATGAGGGGGAGCATTTTATCCTGTATTTCGTTCGCCGATCTCAGATCGCCCGCTTGTACGAAGTTGTAGAGCATCTTCGTCTCTTTGGGGATGATGTTGGACGCAACGGAAATGAGCCCCGCCCCGCCGATGGCAAGGATGGGAAGGTTCAGGTTGTCGTCCCCCGAATACAGGTCGCATTTTCCGCGGATACGGCGCGCCGTTTCGCAAATTTGTTCCATGTTGCCGCATGCCTCTTTCACGCCCGCAATGTTTTTGAGCGCTGCGATGCGTTCCATCGTGGCGGGCAGAATGTTCACGCCCGTGCGCGGCGGCACGTTGTAGCAGATGATGGGGATACGCACCGCGTCGGATATGGCTTTATAATATTCGTATATGCCGTTTTGGGTGCATTTGTTGTAGTAGGGAGTCACTGCGAGCAGACCGTCGGCGCCGAATTTTTCCGCCTTTATGCTCGCCTCCACGGCGTGCGCGGTGCAGTTGGAACCGCTGCCGAAAATAATCTTTGCGCGCTTTGCGACTTTTTCGACGGAAAAGCGCATCACGTCTTCCTTTTCCGCCTCGCTCATCGTCGCGGGTTCGCCCGTCGTGCCCAATATGACGAGCGCGTCGGTGCCGTTCTCTATCTGATAGTCGATCATCTTTCCGAAGGAATCGAATTCGATGCCGCCGTCCTTTGCAAAGGGCGTTATCATCGCCGTCGCCGTTCCGTTAAAAAAATTGGTCATGTTTCAGCTCTCCCGTTATAATTTATGCGCGCGTTGCGCAGCTTAGTCCAAATAGCCCTTTGCCGCTAAAAGCTCCGCCATGAGCACCGCGCCGCCTGCCGCGCCGCGCAAGGTGTTGTGCGAAAGGCATACGAACTTGTAGTCGAAAAGGATATCTTCGCGCAGCCTGCCCACCGATACCGCCATGCCGTTTTCCAGCATTCTGTCCAGCTTTGCCTGCGGGCGGTCGTTTTCTTCAAAGTAGTGCAGGAATTTTTTCGGCGCGCTCGGAAGCCCGAGTTTTTGCGGTTCGCCCGAAAATTCGTCCCATGCCTGCAAAATTTCTTCCTTCGTCGGCTTTTTATCGAAAGATACGAACACCGCCGCGGTATGTCCGTCGGAAACGGGCACGCGCAGGCATTGCGCCGTGATCTTGGGGGATGTCGCGTTTACGATTTTATCGCCCTCGATTTGTCCCCAAATTTTCAGCGGTTCGAGTTCGGACTTTTCCTCTTCGCCGCCGATGTAGGGGATCACGTTGTCGATGATCTCGGGCATCCTGTCGAACGTTTTGCCCGCGCCGCTGATCGCCTGATAAGTGGTGACCGCCGCACACTTCACGCCGAATTTTTTGAGCGGGTGCAGTGCGGGCACATAGCTTTGCAGAGAGCAGTTGCTCTTCACGGCGATAAAGCCGCGCTTTGTGCCGATGCGCTTTTTCTGCGCGCCGATGATCTCGGCGTGTTCGGGGTTGATCTCGGGGATGATCATGGGAACGTCGGGCGTGCCCCTGTGCGCCGAATTGTTGGAAATGACGGGCACTTCCGCCTTGGCGTACTTCTCTTCGAGGGCGCGTATCTCGTCCTTTTTCATGTTGACCGCACAGAAAACGAAGTCGGCGAGGGATGCGATCTTCTGCACGTCCGCCTCGGCGTCGAGCACGGTCATGGTTTTATACCGTTCGGGAATGGGCGAAGTCATCGCCCAACGGCCCGCTACGGCGTCTTCATATTTTTTCCCGGCGGAAGAGGGGGAAGCCGCCAAAGCTACGGGGTTGAACCAGGGGTGGTTTTCGAGCAGAAGCAGAAAACGCTGTCCTACCATGCCCGTCGCGCCGATGACGGCGACGTTGAACTTTTTCATGATGTATATCTCCTAAAAATAAAAATGATAACAAAAAATGCGGGGCGAAGTGCACCGCACACGATACAGCTATTCCGAATTGCTGAATATGCCGCGGCTTGCGCTGCGGGTTTCGGCTCGAATAGTTCTCCACGTCGGTGACAGTCGCAAAGGTATTGACCTTTACGCCCAGCGTCGGCGCCTGCGGAAGACGCGCGCGCTTCGGCGGAGATGCCCTTTTTCCCCCGCGGAAACTCCGCTTTCCTTGCGGCGGGGGATACTCATGCTCGTCCGCTCCTCTATTTCGCGCACTTATTCTATCATATCCCCGCATAAATGTCAAAGGAAAAAACGAAATGTAGGTGAAAGGGGCGAATATTTTTTTATATCGGCAGTATTTTAATTGATAAAATTTCCGTTTTGTAGTAGAATATCCTAAACGGCGCAATTTTTGGCAGGAATGCCGCGGCGCCGCGCATAACGGAGGTACTATGGCACGTCAGGGTGAAAAAAAGGGCTTTATAGCGAGGATGCTCGAAGGCAAGGAGCGTGACGAGGAATATGCAAGGAGCACGCTTCCGACCAACCGCTGGGCGCTCTTTTGGGATATATTCAAGGGCAGGTTTTCAAAACTTGTCATCGTCAATCTTTTGATGGTGCTGTTTTGCATTCCGCTGGTCGTCGTGATCGTCTTCAGAATGGCATATATGTCGGCGCAGGGGGCGATGCTTCCCTTTTCGCAGTGGATGCTTGTAGGGTATCCCGCAGTGCCGTCGCTCGTAGGGCTGCCCGAACAGCTCACCGTTTCTACGAACCTCATGTTTTCGCCCTTTTTCCTGATCGGCGCGCTGATCGCGGGCATCGGGATCTCGGGCGGCATGTACGTCATCCGCAACATGGTCTGGACGGAGGGCATATTCGTCGCCAACGATTTTTGGCGTGGCATAAAAATAAACATAGGCGTCGTGCTTTTGTCTACCCTCTTTTACGTTGTCATGCTCGAGCTTATGATACTCGCTATCGGCTGGGCGAATCTGTTTATCGTAACGGGGGCGGGCAACGAGGTTCTTTTTACCATATCGCAGGTCGTTTCATATATCGCCATCGTTATATTCACGTTCATGTATTTATGGATGCTTGCGATGGGCGGAAGTTATAAACTCAAATTCCATCAGCTCATCAAAAACTCCTTTTTGATGACTTTCGGGCTGATCTTCCAAAACATCTTTTTTGTCATCCTTATGGCGATCCCTGCCATTTTGATCTTGCTCGGTTCCTTCTTCCAGATGATCGGCTTTGTGATACTTGTTTTGTTCGGGCTGTCGCTGATGCTCCTCATCTGGCTGGACTACACGCAGTGGGCGTTTGATAAATTCATCGAATCCAAGCGCGAAGGCGGCAAAGTCAACCGCGGCATTTACGAAAAGACGAACAAGAAGGGCGGCGCGCAGAGCAGGGCGGTACAGGAGTATCAGCAGAATCTTGAAGCGGCGATGAGCGTCAAGTCGGAACTGTCGTCGCGCCCCATCAAGCCCATCACGGACGATTTGAAGGTGTACGAACTGCCTGAATCTTTCTCGCGCGATGATTTGAAAAAACTGCGCGAATCTAAGCAGGCGATCGCGGAAGATACGCAGAAATACGCCGACGAACACAAGGACGACGAAAAATACGTCACTTATAACGCGCAGTTCGAAAATAAAGAGGAAGAGACTGAGCCCGACGACAAGAAGGGCAAAAAGGATAAAAAGAAAAAACAAGGCAAAGAAAAGACGGAAAAAACGGACAAGGGTGAAGAAAAGTGAGCGCCGCTTATACGGGGCTTGCCGGCTGGTTCGAATATCTCAATCAAGACTGCGACTATGAAAAATGGTCGCAGTATTTGCATAAGCGGCTGAAAGAGGCGGGCACGGCGCCCGGCGGAAGAGGGCTCGACATCGGTTGCGGCAGCGGTTATTTCACCCGTTATTTTCAAAATTCGGGCTACGACATGACCGGCTTTGACGTCAGCCCCGAAATGCTTGCCCAAGCGGAAGCGCGAAAGGGCGGCGCGGCAAAGCCGCAGTATGTGCTTGCGGACGTCAGAAAGCTGAAAATAAACGGCAGGGCGGATTTTGCCGTCGCCGTCAACGATTGTTTCAACTATGTGCCGCCGAAAGATATTCCCGCGGCGCTGCGCCGCGTGGCGGCGGCGCTGAAAAAGGGCGGCGCGTTTTTGTTCGACGTGTCTTCCGAATATAAACTGCGCGAGATCGTCGGGAACAACACCTTCTGCGAGGACAGGGAAGAGGTCGCTTATATGTGGTTCAACCGCCTGTATCCCGACAGGGTGGAAATGGACGTTACCGTGTTTTCCCGCCGCGGCGACGGCTTGTTTTCCCGTGCGGACGAGCACCATGTGCAGTACATCCATTCCGAGGCGTTTTTGCGGGAAGAATTGGAAAAGGCGGGCTTTTTGTGTCTGAAAACGGAGGGCGCGCTCGGCAGTGCCGAAGACGGAACGCGCGTCAATTTTATTGCGAAAAGGGTATAATAAATCATATGGAAAAACAGGACGCGATCTTGCGCGGGCTTATTTATAACGGCGAGGTGTCGCTCGCGGTGGCAGATACGACAGCGCTCGTAAACGAGGCGATCCGCGTGCACGGGCTTTCGCCCCTTTCCGCCGCGGCGCTCGGCAGAACTCTTACGGCGGCGGCATATATGTGTTCTTCTCTCAAAACGGAGGGCAGCGCCCTTTCCGTTACGGTCAAGGGAGACGGCGTCGGCGGGGCGATATATGTCAGCGGCGACAAGGCGCTGCATATGCGCGGATATATCGAGAACCCGCAGGCGGCGCTTCTGCCCAACGCTATGGGAAAACTCGACGTGGGCGGCTGCGTGGGGAAGAACGGCTATCTCTCCGTCGTGCGCGACGACGGGGAAAATCAGCCTTTCGTAGGCACGACGCCCCTCGTCAGCGGAGAGATCGGGGAAGATATCGCCGCGTATTTTACTTACAGCGAACAGCTCCCCACGGCGGTCGCCGTCGGCGTGAAAATATCGAAAGAGGGCAAGTGCCTCGGCGCGGGCGGCGTGTTTTTGCAGCCGTTGCCGGGCGCAAGCGAGGAGAGCATTCAAAAAGCGGAAGAGGCGATCGGGCAGTTTTCTGCCGTAAGTTCGCTTCTGGAACAGATGAGTGCGGAAGAACTTGCGGAAAAATATTTCGGGAATGTCACATTTTACAAATTAAAGCCCGAATATAAGTGCAATTGCAGCAGACATTATATAGAGGGGATACTCGCGGCGATGGGCGAAAAGGAACTGCGGGATATCGTCGCCGAGCAGGGGAAAATAAGCGTGCACTGCCATTATTGCAATACAGATTACGAATTTTCGCCCGAGGATGCGGAGGCGATCATAAAAAATTCCCGCGCGTGAACATACATACGGGGCGGATAACGGAAAAATGGAAGAAAAGGTGATAAAATTCGATCTGAGCGCGGATACGCTCTTAGATATTGCCGAAAAAAAACTTGACGAAAAGGATTACATCGGGGCGCTGCGCGTTTTGCGCAAATCTGTGGAAAAGAACGGCGCCACCGCCGACGAGTATTCCATGTTCGCCGATATTTACGACGAAATGGAACTGTATGAATGCGCCGTCAATTATTGGTATAAGTTTTTGGACGTGTGCGCGGAAGAGGAAGTTGCCGACGCATACGAAGGGCTTGCCGCGTGTTACTATAATTTGGGCAGCGATATGCAGGCGGCGTTCTATTACAACCTTATGATGCACGATAAATATGTTTCTCCCGAAAACGGCTTGGAATTGGGGGAAATGTTCGCGGAACCCGCGAAGCGGCGGTTCCGCATCGTGTACCCGCCCGAAGAGGCGGATTATTCGGAAGAATTGGAGGGCGGTCTGCGCGCGCTGCGCGGCGGGGATTATAAAAAGGCGGACGAAGTTTTTTCCTCCGTGCCCGAAGGCGCGCCGTGCTACGGGCAGGCGCAGAATTTTCTCGCCCTTTCCAAACTGATGCAGGGCGACGCGGCTGCAGCGGAAGAGATATGCCTCGAGCGGCTTGTGCAAAATGAGGAAGATATACCCGTTCTGACAACCTATGCGGCGGTGCTCACCGAACAGGGGCGCCCGCAAGAGAGCAGAAGGGTGGCGGAAAAGCTTGCCGCCCTGCCCGCGGAAAATGCGGACGAGCTGTATAAGATCGCCACCGTCTGCTGCGAGAATAAGCTCTATGACGAGGCTTATGAAAAGTTCTGCACCCTCGAAAAGCAGGTGCATTACGACCTTACGCTGTTATACTTCAAAGCGGTCGCCGCATTCAAGAGCGGCAGGGTACAGGAAAGCCTTGCCGCATTTGCAAAACTGATCGACATTTACCCGAACGCCGCCGTCGCGCGCTATTATTTCGGCGAGATCCGCCGCTATGCGGAAGAGGGCGGCGCGGAACCCGAAACGAGCTTTTTTTACCGCGTTCCGAAAAAAGAGCGCGAAACGAGGGTAAAAATATTGGCGTCTCTCGCAGAGATGCCCCGCGCCGCGCTCGACGCCTTTTTGGAGAAGGTGGATATCACCGATCATCTCGAATGGTGTTTCGACGAGGCGGACGGCGCCGATGCGGAACTGATGCTGCTCGGGATGCGGCTTGCCGTAAGGGCGGGCATGGACGCATTCGTGCGCGATCTTCTTTTAGACAGCACGCTCAACGACGTCATCAAAATAGAGGGCTTGCGATATCTCGCCGAGCGCAACAAAGATTTTGAGGCGGGCGTGGTCGTCGCGGACATCTACCGCTGTGCGACGTTCGTAAAGCTCGACGTAGGCAGAACAAAGCGCAGCCGCTTCATTGCGGCGTATGCTTTGGCGTTTGCGCGGTTTTGTTTCCTTGCCGACGAAGACTGCGAATCGTTCAGATCGGCGGCGGAGCGCATTTATGCGGCGCTCGAACGGGAGGACAAACTGTCGCTCGCGTCGGATGCGGAGAGCCTCGCCTGCGCCATCTTTTTCGTCGCGTCCGAAAACGCGCTGAAAAGGGCGAAGGAAGCGCTCGGCGCGGTGGGCGGCGACAGCATGGCGGTCGCGGAAATACTGCGCGCCGTCAACGCGGATGCGGAAAAAGAGATCGCCGCAACGCGCGCGGACTCGCCGCAGGCGGAAGAAAGCGACGGAAAGAGCGAGGAGGAATGAAAAATGCAATTCATCGACTTTGACGAAATATTCAACAAACGCATGGCGGATATGCTTGAAAAGCACGCCGAAGAACATACCGAGGACGAGTGGGAAGATCTGATCGCCGCGGCATACCGCAAATTCGGCGATACCGTCATCCGTAAGATCGGCAAAACGCCCCGCCAATATTTTAAGGAGATGAGCGACGGCGGGCTTGTGGAAACGCTGAAAGAGTACCTTTTGCAGCAGTTGCCCGTATCCGACTTTTTGTGCGAAGAGATAGAATCCCGCGGGGTGTTTCCCGAGCTTTTGGGGCTTTTGCAGGAAACGGACGAAGAGCTCGTGCACTATGCGATCAACCTGATCGGGGCAGACAGAGCCGCGCGCGGGCGCTATGCAGAGATGCTCGCGTCAGAAGATTACGACGAACATATAAAGGATGCCGTTGCGGACGTGCTGAAAACCTGTGCGGATTCGGTGCTCGAAGAGATGCTCGCTTTGTGCGATACCGAAAACCGCGCATATGCGCTTGAAATACTGTCGAAACTCAAAAGCAAGGACGACCGCGCGTTTTCGCGCCTGTTGCAGGCGTTTTTGGAGAGCGAAAAGAAGGAAATGCCGCTGTATGCGGGGTATCTCGCCTCTTACGGGGACGACCGCGCCCTGCCTTATCTTCTCGAAGAGATCGAAAAGGACGTAGGGTATATCGCCTTTCAGGAACTGAAATACGCGATAGAAGCGCTCGGCGGCGAATACGGCAAACAGCGCGATTTTTCATCCGATCCCGAATACATAGCCGTAAAAAAGGCGAGCGGGGGAACGGACATCTTCGGCATGAACAGCAAAAAATGACCGATAAGCAATTAAAAGCCCGCGGCTTTATGCCGCGGGCTTTTTATACGTTTTGAACTTGCGGGCGCTCAGGCGAATTGGCTGTTGTACAGCGCGGCGTAGGCGCCGCCCTTTTCGAGCAGTTCGCGGTGGGTGCCCTGTTCGATGATGTTGCCCTTTTCCATAAAGAGGATGCAATTCGCGTCGCGTATGGTGGAAAGGCGGTGCGCATGGTAACAGACGCTGCGCCGAAGGTGCGGAAGTCAATGTCAATAAACTTGTTTATAGAAAGCAAAAAAATATAGTTTTTCGAAAAGGCGCTTTTTCGCTTCGCCGCTTGACAGAGCGGGCGCACACGGTGTAAACTATATGCATATATCTGTAAAATGAAAACAGGAGCCGGAGCCTATGAAATTCGGATATTATATGCCCGTCAAACTTGTCTGCGGCAGAGATTGCGTGCGCGAAAATGCCGCGCTCTTTGCGCCGTTCGGAAAAAATGCGCTCATCGTTACGGGAAAAAGTTCTAAAACGAACGGCGCGCTTGCCGACGCGGAAGCGGCGCTTTCCTCGAACGGGCAGAGTTCGTGCGTGTACGATAAGATACCGCCCAATCCTACCGTTGCGAGCGTGCGGGAAGGCGGCCGCCTTGCGAGGGAGTTCGGCGCGGAGTTTATCATCGCCATAGGCGGCGGTTCTCCGATGGACGCGGCAAAGGCGATCGCCATGCTTGCCCGTCAGGAGGCGGAAGATATTTTTTCCTATGCGCCTTCGGACGACGTGCTCCCCATGATACACATTCCCACGACGGCGGGCACGGGCAGCGAAGTGACTCCTTATTCCATTCTGACCAACGACGAAAAACAGACGAAAACGAGCATTTCAAACCCCGCGTTTTTTCCAAAACTTGCCTTTCTGGACGGCAAATATATGCGTTCGCTGCCGCAGGATACGACCGTTTACACGGCGATGGACGCGATGTCGCACGCGATGGAAGGCATGCTGTCGGTAAGGGCGGGGGCGCTTTCAGACGCGCTCGCAAAGGAGAGCCTGCGCATCCTGCGCGCTGAGCTGCCCGCGCTTACCGAAGGAAAGTATTCCGACGACGACCGCGACGCGCTTTTGTACGCCTCAACGCTTGCGGGCATGGTCATCGCAAACACGGGCACCTGTGCCGTGCATTCCATGGGCTATTCGCTCACATATTTCCACGGTGCGCCGCACGGCAGGGCAAACGGACTGCTGCTCCCTGCGTTTTTTTCCGTTTGCGAAGAGCGTGCGCCCGCGCGCGTAAAAGAGATACTCGGCGCCGCGGGGTTCGAAACGAGCGAAGAGCTTGCGGCGGCGCTTTCGCCGCTGCTGGGCGAAAGGGAAAAGATAGACGGCGAAAAACTGCGCGCGTATGCCGAGAAGGCGTCCGTCAATAAAAACATTAAAAACTGCCGCGTGCATTTTTCGGAAGAAGACCTCTTCCGCGTGCTGAAAAATTCCGTGGGCGATCGGCAGTGAAACACCGTTTTGCGAACAGTGTCGCATTTTGACGGATACGTTTTCGGAAAAACGGCGCATCGGCTTGTTTTGCGGCGCCGTTTGTGATATAATATACCCGAATAAAGGAGGGCTGTACAGGTGAATGATTATATGAATGCAATGCTCGCTTCCTTTTGGGAAGATTTAAAGACGGGTTCGGGCGGGCCCACGATGATCGTTCTCATGATCGTTGCGGCCGCGGCGATCGTCCTTTTGCTCGTGTGCCTCGTGCTTCTTGCGCGCCGTTCGACCGTGATACTCGACGAGGGCGAAGGAAAAAAACAGGTCATCAAAACGGGAAGATATAAGGCGGTAGATCTGCCGGAGCCTTCCAGGGATGGGTATACGTTTGCGGGGTGGTATACGGACGCCGCCTGCACCGCGCCTGCGGGGAAAAAGGTGCAGGCGTCGGCAAAATCGGTCACTTTTTATGCGAAGTGGGAAAAAATCGCTGTTGCAAACGAAACAGAGGACACTGTTTCGGACAATGCGATAACGGAAGATTCGGCACTACAAAGCGAACAGGCACCCGCGGAAGATGTCTTGGCGGAAGAAATCGCAGAGCCGGCAGAGGAGAGCCCCGCAATTCAGCCTTCCGAGGATGAAACGCCCGAAGAGGTCGATGCGGGTGAAATCGCCGAACCCGCAGAAGATGCCGAATCCGAAGAAAATGTAAAGTCAGAAGAGAGCGAGGCCGTCGAAGAGCCCGCCGTGGAAACGTCTGCACAAGCGCATGAGGAAACCGTTGCGGAACCCGCCGCGGAAGATGCAGAGGACGATGCGGACGAAGAAGAGGCGTCGGAAGGGGACGAAATAGACAACGCGCTCGTGACGCTTGTCAGCGGGGCGAAGGTATTCGTGCAGTACCGCCGCAGTTTCCGCGCGCGCCTGATCCAGGCAGACGACGAAATGAAGGACTACTACAACCGTATCCGCAGCAAACTGCTCTCTTACGTCGGCGTAAAGGAGCGCGTCAGTTGGAATTACGACAGTTTCAATGTCGGGCGGCGGCAGTTTGCCAAACTGAACGCGAACAAAAAGAGCATTATTTTGTATTTGGCGCTTTCTCCCGAAGAAGTGGACGAAAAGTACAACTTCCGCGACGTTTCCGAAAAGAAACGCTATGCGTCGGTCCCCGTCCGCTATAAAATAACGGGCAGCCGCAGTTTCAAATACGCGTCGGAGCTCATCGAACAGGCGGCGGCAAAACTGTCGTTGGATTTTAAGAGGTTTGAAGAAACGCTCGATATACCTTACGAGGAACGGGATGCGCTCATCAAAAAGCGCCTGATCAAAGTATATGCCAAGCGCGAAACGGGCGAAACGGTCACGGAAGAGGAGCTTGAACAGTACATCGAAGAGGGCGCCACCGTGGAGAGCCTGTCCGCCTATACCGTCACCGACCGCGTCAGCGTAAATGAAGCGGAAATGCTCATATCCGACGCGACGGCAAAACAGCTCGTGGCACTTGCAGACGAGGCCGCGCCTTCCCGCGCGGGCAGGGGCAGGCGCTCGTATGTGAACCTCGATACCATTTCCGCCAACTTCCGCGAGGGCGAACGCGTTACGCTCGCCGCATTGCAGGAAAAGGGCTTGGTAGACAAAAAAGCCTCCGCTTATAAAGTGTTGGCGCGGGGCAGTTTGGAAAAGTCGCTCACCGTCGAGGCGAATGAATTTTCCCTTCCCGCGGTCAAAATGATCGCGCTGACGGGCGGCAAAGTCGTCAAGGTAAGAAAGAGCTGACGCGCTTTCGCATTACAATTGAACGGTAAACAAGAATGCCCCCGCCTGCGGCAAAGCCGCGGACGGGGGCTGTTTTATAAATCGGGAGATCATGCGGAAGGAGGACTGTCGAACAATCTCGCGCGGCGGAAAAAGCCGAACCAAAGCGCGAAACAGCCGGCAAGCGCCGCCCCGCCGAGGACGAGCAGGGGTATGAAACCGTTCTGTCCGAGCATGAAAGACAGCACGAGCACCGCAATTTCAGGCACCATGCCGCCGAGCGACAGGATGAGCACGGGTACGCTGTTCTTTATAGCAGACGTTTCGTTCGTCCAATCGTATTTTGGGAATTTATAGTTCAAAAAAGTCCCCGCCATGGAAATAAAGGCACAGTATACGGTCGGCACGAGCAGGAGCAGTATCCATTGCGGCGCGGCAGCGTTTGATTGCGCGCAAACCACGACGCTGAAAAAGAGCGCGAACGGCGCGGAAAAGAGGAACCCGACGAGCGATTTTGCGGTAAATATCGTTTTGGCGGGGATCGGAAGAGAGCACATGATCCATCGCGACTTCCCCTCCATCGTGATGGAAGAGGCGGACGGGAACGTCATGCCCGCGAACAAAAGCGCGAACGCCGCGCACGGATACAAAAACAAATCGGCGGAAAGTTCTGCGCCGGCTTGGGCGGCGATCACCTCGTTCAGGAGCTGTATGGGATCGAATATAAGGAACGCGACTGCCATGATCAAAAGGAACAGCGCGCCCGTCAGCGAGTTCATCAGGTACGCCGCGGAAGAGAACAGCCGCTTCATCTCCTTTTTTACGAGTGCGCCGAATGCAGACGCCACGCGTATCTGTTTTTCGTTGTATGCGGCGCCCGCGCTCTTTGCGGCAAGCAGCGCGTTTATTTTTGTATAGAAGGGCGAAACACAAGCCACGAACAGCGCATAAGCCGTGGCGTTTGCGCCAGCAAACGCGAGTATCGCCCACACCTTTCCGCCTGTCGCAAGGGATACGAGCGCGGCGGGAGGGTACATTTTTTTCGCCATGAAGTCTGCGACGGCGTTCATGTCGGCAGATGCCGAATTCGATGTGTAAGAGATGGCGAAACTAGCGATCAGTATCGCCGCGAGCGCCAATATGCCTGCGAGGCTCTGCCAGAGCGCTTTATGTTTGAACCTCGCGAATACGGCGGTGAAAACGGTGCCGAGCGCGGTGGCAAGCGTAAGCGGCAGCAGCGGCGAGAACAGAACGCTCACAAGTATCACAAAAAAGCGGTAGACCGAAAACCCTGCCGTTATAAAGTAAACGACAGATGCGGGCACGCATACGACGAGCGCAAACAAGAGGTTCGAGATGTACGCCGTAAAGAGGCGCGACAGGATGACGTCGCTCTTTTTTACGGGAAGACTCATCACGGCGTCGTAGTCTTTGGCGGCAAACAGCATGGAAGAGCCGCGTATCAAAGAAAAGATAAACACGATCGCGGAAGACGCGGCGATCATGAAGGCGGGCAGGGCGGATACGATTCCCTGTTCGGCGAACAAAAGCGATATGACGACGACGTAAAATACGATCACGGCGAACGCCAAAACGATCGCGGCGGCAGCCCAACCCGCGCGCCGCTTTAAGCGCGCGTCGTCGGTGTGCCTGAGTTTGTTCAGCCCGAAAGCGCCCAAAAATTGGATTTTTGCGAGCAGCAGCCATTTAGCCTTCATTTTTTTCGAGGACCTCCATGAACACCGATTCGAGGCTCTCGTCTCCGCGCACCGTTTCTATATCGCCGCACGCGACGAGCTTTCCGCCCTTTATGATGGCGATTTTATTGCACAGCTTTTCGGCTACGTCGAGAACGTGCGTGGAAAAGAAGATGGCGCTGCCCTTCGAGCACATTTCTTTGAAGACCTCTTTCAGGCGGAACGCCGCTTCGGGGTCCAGCCCCACGAAAGGTTCGTCTAAAACGAAGAGTTTCGGCTCGTGCAGCAGTGCGCCGATGACGGCGAGTTTCTGTTTCATGCCGTGCGAATACGAGCCGATGAGCGAGCCGAGGTCGCCGCGTATGCGGAACATGTCGGCATATTTTTCGATCCGCTCTTTCCTGTCCGCCTGGGTAACGCCGAAAATGTCGGCTATGTAGTTGAGGTACTGCACGCCCGTCAGAAAATCGTAAAGGTCGGGGTTGTCGGGAATGTACGCCGTGACCGATTTGCATGCGACGGGATCCGCCTTGACGGATCTCCCTGCGATGAAAATTTCTCCTTCGGTGAAGTCCATCACGCCCGTTACCGCGCGCAGCGTCGTCGTTTTTCCCGCGCCGTTCTGCCCGATAAACCCGAAAATGTCGCCCGCCGAAACTTCGAGTGAAAGATCGTCTACCGCGCGTTTTGTTTTGGAATAACTCTTGGAAAAGTGTTTTATTTCCAATACAGCCTGCTGTTTTACAATGTCCTGCGGCATAATTTCTCCTTTTTTGCGGAAGGTGTTCCGCTCCTTTCCATGGTACCATAATCGGCGGGTACTGTCAATTTGTTTTAACAAAAATTTTGCGGGCGATGCACGGCAAGTATCGCCGATTCGGTTGCGGCGCGGGCGCAAAACTGTTATAATGGATAAAAAAGCAAAGGAGAGTTTTTTATGAAAGAGGTATCGTTGGGCGCCGCGGGCGTGCGCGTGCCCGCATTCGCGGTCGGCTGTATGCGGCTGAACGGGTTGGAAAAAGAGGCGCGCAAGAGTTTCATTTCCCGCGCCATGGATATGGGGCTTTACTTTTTCGACCATGCGGATATTTACGGACGCGGCGAATGTGAAACCATGTTCGGCGAGGCGGTGAAGGAACTGCATATCCCGCGCGAAAAGATGTTTTTGCAGACGAAGTGCGGCATCGTGCCCGGAAGGATGTTCGATTTTTCCGAAAAGCACATCGTCGAGAGCGTGGAAGGTTCTTTGAAACGGCTCGGCACCGATCATGTGGACAGCCTTCTTCTGCACCGCCCCGACGCGCTCGTCGAGCCGGAAGAGGTCGCCTCCGCCTTCAATAAATTGGAAAGGGCGGGCAAAGTGCGCTATTTCGGCGTTTCGAATATGCATCCCATGCAGATAGAGCTGTTGAAAAGCGCGGTAAAACAGCCGCTGCTTTTTAATCAGCTGCAATTTTCTCCCGCGCACGCTTCCATGATATCCTGCGGCATCGAGGCGAACATGGTAACGGACGGCGGCGTTTCGCGCGACGGGTATATCGTCGATTACTGCCGCCTGCACGGCATGACCATTCAGGCATGGTCGCCCTATCAGTACGGATTTTTTGAAGGCGTGTATCTCGGCAGCGAAAAATTCCCCGAGCTGAACAAAGTCATCGGGGAGATAGGGGAAAAGTACGGCATAGAGGACGTGGCGGTCGTCGCCGCGTGGATACTGCGCCACCCTGCGAATATGCAGATGATCACGGGCACCATGAAGGAAAAGAGGCTTGCTGCCATCGCGAAGGGCGCTGACGTTACGATAACGCGCGAAGAGTGGTATAAAATTTACATTGCCGCGGGGCATATCCTGCCGTAAAGCGGGGGGCAAACGTTTTCACAAGTTTGGGACGGTTTTATGACTGAGGAAAAATCGGGCAAAAGGCAAAAACTGAAAAATATCCTTCTGCTTTTTGCGTTGTTCTTGAAGATAGGGCTGTTCACCTTCGGCGGCGGATATGCGATGATCAGCCTGATACGTCGGGAGTTTATAGAAAAACGCAAGTGGATATCGGCGCCCGAATTTACCGACATGATCGCCATTTCCGAATCTACGCCGGGACCGCTCGCCATCAACAGTGCTACCTATGTGGGGTATAAAATAGGCGGCTTTTGGGGCGCGCTGGCTGCGACCGTCGGGGTGGTCATACCTTCTTTTTTCATCATCTATATCATTTCCCTCTTTTTGGAGCAGTTTTTGCGGCTTGCCGTCGTTGCCGCCGCGTTCAAGGGGATACAGGTGGCGGTCGCCGTGCTCATCCTTTCCGCGGGCATCAAAATGTTCCGGGAAATGGAAAAAAAGCCCGTTACCGTCGTCATGGCGGCGCTTGTATTTATAACAATGATTCTTCTCGACGTGTTCGCGCTCTCCTTTTCGTCTATATGGCTGATATTGATCGGCGCGGGCATAGGGCTTGCCGCGTACTTTGCGGGCAGAATAAGTGGGCATAAAAAGCGCGCGCATGCCTCTTCCCTTGCCGAAAAGGAATCAACCGGCAATGTCGGCGAAGAGAAGGAAATTGCGGGCGAAGAAGAGGGTAAAACCGACGGCGAAGAGATTTGTAGCGAAAATGAGGAGGAAAAGAGATGACCTGTTTAAGGCTCTTCCTCATTTTTCTGAAAATCGGCGCGGTATCCTTCGGCGGCGGATACAGTATGCTCCCCATGGTAGAGGACGAGGTGATCTCGCGCGGCTGGCTCACGGAAAGCGAATTGATGAATTTCATCGGCGTTGCCGAGTCTACGCCGGGACCGATCGCGGTCAATTTGGCAACGTTCATCGGTTCTTCGCAGGCGGGGATACTCGGCGCGCTGTGCGCCACCGTCGGCGTGGTTTTGCCTTCCTTTATCATCATCCTCATCATAGCGGCGGTGTTCCGCACCTTCCTCAAAAACAGGGTGGTGCAGGGCGCGCTCGTAGGCATTCGCGGCGTCATCGTGGGGCTTATCTGCGCCACGGGGCTATGGATGGCGGTACAGCTTTTGTTCCTTACGGGCGAAGGCGGTTCGTTCGGCTTCGATTGGCGCGCGCTCGTCATTGCGGTTGGGCTCGTGGCGGAAATGATCGTTTTGAAAAAGTGTTTCAAGCGTTCCGCGTCGCCCATCGTGCTCATTCTGACGGCTGCCGTTCTCGGCGCGGTCTTATACATGATATAAAAATGCGCCCCCGCAATTTTGCGGGGGCGCCCGTATCTGAATTGGATCATATTATCTCGATCTGGCAGGCGCGCATGGCGGAGAGCGCCGTTTCATGGCTTTGGGGCGTTACGCCCGCGCAGCAGTCTGCCCGTACAAATATTTTTGTTTCCGGGCTGAACGCTTTTGCGAGCAGTGCGTTGGATATCACGCATATATCCGTACACAGCCCGACAAACTCTACGCTTTCATAACCGCCGCTTTTTATCTTTTCGGCAAGCACCGTACTGCCGAAGGTCGGCTTGTCGATCACTTCTCCGTATACGGGTATGCGCTCGGATATCTGCCAACCGAAGCCGCCCTTTATGCAGTGGGGTACGGGCAGATTTTTTCCTTCTTGGAGGGAAAGGTAATCTTCGCCGTGGGTGTCGCGGGTGTAAACGAGCTCTTCGCCCGCGGCGTGCGCGGCTTGGATGCGTTCGCGCACATTTTCGACGATGCCCTGCGCCTCTCGCGTGCCGAGCGCGCCGTCTATAAAGTCGTTTTGCATATCTATGACGGCTACGAGCCGCCTCTTTGCGCCGTTCATGCGATGAAAGGGCGCAGCTTTTTGATGATGTTGTCCGCAATGAGCCGCGCCGCACGGTGGGTGGGGTGTATGCCGTCGGCAGAGTACGCCGCAACGCCCGAAGCTTCCGAAACGCCCGCAAATATTTCGTCAAAGGCTATGTAGGCGTCCGCATATTTGTCCGCCGCATCTTTGACGGCTTTTATCACCGTATCCATTTCCCGCCGCATACGCTTTTTGTCGGGCACGTCCAGCAGGAAAGGCTCGCAAACGATGAGCTTCGCGCCCGAATTTTTGATTTTTTCGGCAACGGAGCCGTAACATTCGGCAAACGCCTGCGCGTCGAATTGGGTGCCTTCGGTGTACTTGTGCCATACGTCGTTCACGCCCACGAAAAGGACGACCGCGTCCGCTTTTTCCGAAAGGCAGTCTTTTTCCAGCCGCGCCGCTATATCGAAAACGCGGTCGCCGGAAACTCCCCTGTTCAGAATGGTGAACTGCCTGTCCTCATAGAGAGGGCGCAGCTTTTCCGTGAGCAGGGAAACGTACCCGTTGCCCAAACTTGTATCGTCAGACCTGTCGCGGCCGGCGTCGGTAATGGAATCTCCGAGAAAAAGAATTTTCATATATTTGTACTCCCGATCATTTTTTTGTAGTTGGCGATGCTCTTTTCGATGATGGCAACGGCGCTGTCTTTGCCCATGATCTCCCGCACGGCGGTCGTTTTGTGCTCGAGCGCCTTGTAAACTTCAAAAAAATGGTGCATTTCTTCGAAGATATGGCGGGGGAGCTGACCGAGGTCTGTATAGATGTTGTAGGTCGGCTCGCGGAAGGGGATGGCGATGATTTTTTCGTCGGGCTTGCCGTCGTCCATCATGTTTATTACGCCTATAGGATAGCATTGCACGAGCGTCGCGGGCAAGATAGGTTCGCTGCACAGAACGAGCACGTCGAGCGGATCGCCGTCGTCGGCGAGCGTGCGCGGAATAAAGCCGTAACTTGCAGGATATACGGTGGAAGTGTACAAAACTCTGTCCAATTTGAGCACTCCGGTGGCCTTATCCAGCTCGTATTTACTCTTGGAACCCTTTTGGATCTCGATATAACACATAAAATCGTCGGTTTTTATGCGTTCTTCCGCAATATCGTGCCAAATATTCATCGTAACTACCTGCTTTTTCTTTTATTCTAACACAAGAATGCGCGTTGCGCAATACTTATCCGAAAAAAATTGGGCAAAAAAACAAAAAGTTTTTTGTAAAAAGTCGAAATTAACTTTGACAATCCCCGCAGGATATGCTATTATATTATAGCGTTGTCAAGGAAAAGATATGCGCGGAGCCGAAAGTGCAGAAGTACCCAAGTGGCTCAAGGGGCTCCCCTGCTAAGGGAGTAGTACGGGAAACCGTAGCGCGGGTTCAAATCCCGCCTTCTGCGCCAAAAAGACCTGAGCCGAATTTATTCGACTCAGGTCTTTTTTTGATACGGATTTTACTTGTTTTGCGCGGAATGAAAAAGTTCCGCAGGTTCAATTTTTAAAACTTCGCAAATTTTTAATATCATTTTCAAACTTATATTGATTTTCCCGTTTTCTACTTTATGGACATAACTTGCGTCTTTACCTATTCTTAAACTTAATTCATAAGCTGATAAATTCGCTTTCATTCTTATCCTTGCTAAATTTATGCCGAACTCTTCAAATTTCATACTTATAGTTTAAATGAAAAAAATGCTTGACTACTTGACTGATACGCCATATAATAGAATTATGGTCAATTAATGATTTGTTATGAAGGTCAAACGCCGTGCGCCTTCATATGTCCTTTTCAAGGCGCTGTAAAGGCGGTGCCTCTGCCGTGTGTTTCGGTTGACAAGCCGCTTTTGCCTATTGTATAATGAAAAACGGCAGGGCTTTTCGTCCAATAATCAACAAAGAGGAATAAAATGTCGCAGTTGCAGGCGGGGAACGACGCCCCGCGCGAGATCATCCGCGCGGAAGGGATCAGAAAAACATTTACCCTTTCGCGTAAACAGCGAAAACTCGAAAAGAGTGAAACGGGCAAAAAAGTCGCGCTCGACGGGCTGTCGTTCACCGCGTATGAGGGCGAAATATACGGCTTGCTCGGCCCGAACGGCGCGGGCAAAACGACGATGCTCCGCATCCTTTCCACGCTGATCCGCCCCGACGAGGGCGATGCCTTCATTGCGGGGCACAGCGTCGTGAAGGAACCGGAAAAAGTCCGCGCGTCTATCGGATTTTTGACGAGCGAACTGAAATTGGAAGATTTTTTTACGCCCGCTTATCTTTTCGGCTTTTTCGGCAAACTGCACGGCATGGACGAGCAGACGCTCGAAAAGCGGCGCGGAGAGCTGTTCTCGCGCTTCGGCATCGATAAGTTTGCGGAAGTGAAAGTGGGGGATCTTTCCACGGGCATGAAACAGAAAGTTTCCATCGCCATCTCCATACTGCACGATCCGTCCGTCATCATCTTCGACGAGCCGACCAACGGATTGGACGTTCTGACGGCAAAAGTCGTTACGGATTTTCTTTCCGAGCAGAAAGCGCAGGGCAAAAGCATCATCGTTTCGACGCATATATTTTCCCTTGTGGAAAAGCTGTGCGACCGCGTCGGCGTTATCATCGGCGGGCGCATGGCGGCGGAAGGTTCGCTTGCGGACGTTTCGGGCGGAAAGCCGCTCGAAGATGCGTTTTTCGATCTTTATAAACGGACGGTGACGGGCGTATGAGCAATATTCTGACGATCATAAAAAAGGAATTTTCGCGTTTTTTCAGGGACAGGCGGCTTGTGATAGGCACGCTGCTGCTGCCCGGGCTTCTCATTTTTGTGCTGTATACGCTTATGGGCAGCGTATTTGCGGACACGTCGGAAACGTACACCGCGAAGGTGGTCAATCCGTCCGAGGCGTTTGCCTCGCTCGTCGCACCTGAGGGAGAGGACGCCGCCATCCTCCTTTCCGAAATAGAGGAGAGCGACTTGGACGCGGCGAAAGCGGAAGTGAAAAACGGAGACGCCGACCTCGTGATCGTATTCCCCGAAGGGTTTGACCAAGCGCTCGCGGGCGGGCAGACGTATCCCGTGGGGCAGGCGCCCAACGTGGAAGTGTGGTACGATTCGGGTTCCGCGTCTTCTTCCGCGGCGTACAATTTGGTATATTCTCTGCTAGACGGGCTTGAAAACAGTCTGAGCAATATGTTCGACGTCAATTTTGCGGGCGGAGGGGATCTTGTGAGCGCCGCCGAGGCGGAGGCGTCGTACTACGCGATGCTGCTGCCGTTTCTGATACTCACTTTCCTGTACAGCGGATGTATGGGCATCGCGCCCGAGTCGATCGCGGGGGAAAAGGAGCGCGGCACCATTGCGACGCTCTTGGTAACGCCCGTAAAGCGCAGTGAGCTTGTCATGGGGAAAATCGCGTCCCTTTCCGTGCTTTCCGCTCTTTCGGCGATCAGTTCGTTCATAGGCACCTTTTTGGCTTTGCCGAAGCTTATCGGCGGAAGTATCGGCAGTGCCTTTGCGTCTTACTCGGCGGGGCAGTATTTCGCGCTTTTCGCCGTCATGCTGTCGGCGGTGCTCATCATCGTTTCGCTCATATCCATTATATCTTCCTTTGCAAAAAGCGTGAAGGAGGCGACGTCCCTTTCCGTGCCGCTGATGGTCATCGTGATGCTCGTAGGGATCTCGACCATGCTGTTTACGACGCACGCGCACGCCGCTTTCCTGATCCCCGTTTACAATTGCGTGCAGGTCATGGCGGAAATATTCTCGATGCAGTTTTCTTGGGTGAACCTCGCGATCACGCTGGGCAGCAACCTCGTGTATATCGTCCTGCTCGTCTGGGTGCTCACGAAAATGTTCAAAAGCGAAAAAGTTATTTTCAATAGCTGAAAATCATGCCGCGCCCGAACGGGCGCGGCACACGAAAAAAGCCCGCGGCATTGCCGCGGGCTTTCGCTTTGATCGTTTATTCTTTGAACATTCTGTTCAGCCTTCTTGTAATGGAGCGGATGTTTTCGCGCACGGCGCTCCTTGCGCTGCCGCCGATGACCTTTCTCGCTTCGACGGATTTATTCACGCGCACGCGCGAGAGGATCTCTTCGTCAAAGAGGGAGGAAAAGCTCTGATACACGAACAGGTCGAGCTTGTCGAGCGTCTTGTTGTTTTCGATGCAGTAGCGCACGATCTGCCCCGTAACGGCGTGCGCGTCGCGGAACGCCATGCCTTTCTGCACGAGATAGTCCGCAATGTCTGTCGCGGTAGAAAAACCGCCCGCCGACGCAAAGCGCATCTTTCTCGTATCGAAAGAGATATTTTGCAAAAGTTCGGTAAAAATAGACAGGCAGTTGAGGACGGTCTCTTCCGCGTTGAAGAGCACTTCCTTGTCTTCCTGCAGGTCTTTGTTGTAAGAAGTGGGTATGCCCTTGATGACGGTGAGGATCGCCATAAGACTGCCGTAAACTCTGCCCGTTTTGCCGCGGATGAGTTCGGGAATGTCGGGGTTCTTTTTCTGCGGCATGATGGAAGAGCCCGTGGAATAGGCGTCGGATATGTCGATGAATCCGAATTCGTCCGTCGAATAGATGATAAGGTCTTCGCAGAAACGCGAAAGGTGCGCCATGACGGTAGAGCAGCAGAAAATATATTCCGCGACGAAATCCCTGTCAGACACAGCGTCGACGGAGTTCTGCGAGATCTCCGAGAAGGAGAGCAGCGACGCCGTCATGCGCCTGTCGATCGGAAAATCCGTTCCCGCGAGCGCGCAGCTGCCGAGGGGCATCACGTCGGTGCGTTTATAGCAGTCGGTAAAGCGCTCGAGGTCGCGCAAAAACATTTCGCTGTACGCGTTTATATACTGCGCAACGGAGATGGGCTGCGCTTTGCGCATGTGCGTGTATCCCGGCATGATGTACTGCACGTTGTTGTTCGCAATGTCGAGCAGGGTATTGATGAGCGATTTGATGTGATTGGAAATGTTGACGATGCTGTCCTTCACATACAGACGAAGGTCGGTCGCTACCTGGTCGTTGCGCGAGCGCGCGGTGTGCATCTTTTTGCCCTTTGCGCCGATGCGCTTGACGAGCTCGTTTTCCACAAAGGTATGTATGTCTTCCGCGCCCTCGACGGTAAGGTTGCCTTTTTCGATGTCGGCAAGGATGTTTACGAGCGCGTCGCTGATCGCGTCGGCGTCTTCTTTGGGGATGATCTGCGTTTCCCCCAACATTTTAACGTGCGCGATGCTGGCGAGTATGTCGTGCCAGTAAAGCTTGTAGTCGAAAGAGAGCGACTGATTGAAGTCGTCCGCGCTTTTTGCACTAGGTTCGGTGAATCTGCCTTCCCACAATTTCATATTGCACAGTCTCCGTAATATTTTTTGATCCGATTTTAATTGACTTATTTCAATGAAAACCGTAAAATAGATAGAAGAAAGAGGCGTCGCCCGAAGGGCGGAGTTTTTCCCCTTATCCCGTATCGCCTCTATTGTAATACATTTCGTGAAAAAATTCAAGTTATTTTATAAAAAAGAGAAACAAATTTGATTATTTTAGGGATCGATCCCGGTCTTGCCACGCTCGGCTACGGGGTGCTTGAAAAAGATAAGAACGGCAACGCGCGCGCCGTCGATTACGGCGTTGTGCTCACACCCAAGCAGGAACGCCTTCCCACGCGCCTCGCCATACTCGAAGAGGGCATCAACAAGGTGCTGGAAAAGTTTTCGCCCGATGAAGTTGCGGTGGAAGAGCTGTTTTTCAGCAAAAACATCACCACGGGCATCGCGGTGGCGCACGCGCGCGGCGTGGCGCTTTTGACGTGCATCAAAAAGTGCGGCAGGCTGTTCGAATACACGCCCATGCAGATAAAGCAGGCGCTCACGGGCTACGGCGGGGCGGATAAAAAACAGATCCAGCTTGTAACGGCGAATTTGCTGCGGCTGAAAGGCATACCCCGTCCCGACGATGCGGCGGACGCTTTGGCGGTGGCGCTGTGCCACGCGCACACTTCCCGCCTTTCGGGGCTGTATTCGATATAAAATATGTTCACGAAAGGGGGTTCACACTTTCCTCGTGCAAAGGCACTGCGGAAAGTCGTGATATTTAGGAAAACCCCAACGTTCGCCGTTTTAGCAAAACGGCTCTGCGTTCGGATTTTTCCTCTTTGGCACGTCGCGGCAAAATATTTTATGCAAGCATTTACAATACTTGCAAATGCTGTGCTTCTATATATTTGCCGCTCCTTATTCCCAAAAATCTCACACCGCTGCGCGCGTTGCGATTTTTGGGAGCCCTGTTTATAGGGCTTGCACTAATATAAATGCGGCAAATTCACCTTTCCGGCCAAAGGCCGCGCGTAATATCGAGGCAAGCCTCGATATTGCGGAAACATCGATTTTTGCCATTGCAAGCAAGCAAAAATCTCCGATTCCTTCGCGCAAATCGGGGGCTTTTTCCGAAAAGTGCGATTTTCGGAAACGCAAGTAAATATTTAAATAATAAATTCGCGCAAGGGAAATCGCAATTTTCCGCAGCGCACCCCTATTTGGCAAGGCTTTGCCTTACGGGAAGAGGGTGAATTTGCGCCCTTGCATACTATGTGTGCCCTTAAAAAGGGCGCAAAGAGCGGAGAAACCGTTGCCGAGCCGACCATCCGTCGGCGAACAACGGTGTCGCCCTAAAACTCACGACATTTTGTTTTGTCAGCACAAAACAAAATGTGTGAAAACGGTAGGAGTTATTTATGCTCGGTTACATCAAAGGAAAAGTTTTACATTCTTCGGACGGCACGGTGCTGTTGGAAAATAACGGAATCGGGTACGAAGTGCTCTGTTCCGGGGCTGCGTACGCGAAACTTATTTCCGACGGGCAGGGGGAAGTGTATACCTGCCTGCAAGTGCGCGACGACGGCATTTCTCTCTTCGGATTCGTTTCCTTGGAGGAAAAGAATATGTTCTTGAAGCTCATATCGGTGTCGGGTGTCGGGCCGAAAATGGGCATCACCATTCTTTCCTCCATGAATATAAACGATATCGCCGTCGCCATCGCCAATTCCGACGTAAAAAAGCTGACCGCCGCGAAGGGGCTGGGCAAAAAGACGGCGGAGCGCATCATTTTGGAACTTCGCGAAAAGGTCTCTGCGGAAAGTTTGCCCGAAAAGGGCGCGGCGGCGCCCGAACAGCCCGCCGAAAAAATTTCCGACAAAGAAGAGGACGCGGTGGTCGGGCTCATGTCGCTCGGATATACCCGCGCGGAGAGCGTCCGCGCCGTAAAGCGTGCGGAAGAGGCGGGCGCGGAGAGCATGGAAGAGATCATCATGACGGCTCTGCGCACTATGTGAGCGGAGAGAAGAGGGTAGAACAATGAGTTTTGAAGAGGATCTGGAAAACGGGTTCGAGGATGACCGCCTCGTTATGAGCACGAAGGGCGAATACGATATCGAGGAAAACGCCCTTCGCCCCAAAACGATGGATGGCTACGTCGGGCAGACCAAAGTCAAGGAAAACCTGAACGTATATATCTCGTCTGCGAAAATGCGCGGCGAGCCGCTCGACCACGTCCTTTTGTACGGTCCGCCGGGGCTCGGCAAAACGACGCTCGCGCACATCATCGCAAACGAGCTCGGCGTGCAGATAAAACTGACGAGCGGTCCTGCCATCGAGCGGAGCGGCGACCTTGCGGCGATCCTTACCAACCTCAACGAGGGGGACGTGCTGTTCATAGACGAAATACACCGCCTCAACCATTCGGTGGAGGAGATCCTGTATTCCGCGATGGAAGATTACGCGCTTGACATCATCGTGGGCAAGGGACCTTCGGCAAAGAACCTGCGCTTTCCGTTGAAGCATTTTACCCTGGTCGGCGCGACCACCAAGGCGGGTATGCTCGGCTCGCCTCTGCGCGACCGCTTCGGCGTGCTGTGCCGGTTGGAAATGTACACCGCCGACGAGCTTGCCGAGATCGTCACCCGTTCGGCAAAGACGCTCGGGATCGCCATAGAGGACAGGGCGGCCAAAGAGATCGCCCGCCGTTCGCGCGGCACGCCGCGCATCGCAAACCGTCTGCTCAAACGCGTGCGCGACTTTTCCGCCGTGCACGGCAACGGGACGGTGACCTATGACGACGCGCGCTTTGCGCTCAAAAAGATGGACATCGACGAGTTGGGACTGGACGAAACCGACCGCGGGCTTTTGCGCGCGCTGATCGAAAAGTTCGGCGGCGGCCCCGCCGGCCTCGAAACGCTCGCCGCGACCATCAACGAGGACTCGAACACCATTGAAGACGTCTACGAGCCTTATCTCATGCAGCTCGGCTTCATCGCGCGCACGCCGCGCGGCAGGGTGTGCCTGAAAGGCGCATATGAGCATATGGGCATGAAGATGAGCGAAAAGCAAAAGGCGCAGCTCTCTATGTTTGACGACGAGTAATTGTTCTTGCCGTTTGTTTTGAGAGAGGAAAAGCCGAGAAATAGATATCAATGACAAATACGGATATTTTAAAAATCGCGCTGGAACAGTCGGCGATCGATTCCTGCTGTGCGCCCGAAGATTTTTTCAAAGAGGAAAACGTTGTCGCGCTGTCGCAGGAAAGGGCGGGGCGCAGGGCGTATCTTGCAGAGCCGTATGTATTCGATCTTACCTCTTACGGCAAAAACGTCGTCGCCTGCGTGCGGGAAGACTTGCAAGAGGTCGCGTATTCCTATCTTGCGAAGTACTCTGCGGCGCATTGTTTCGAAACGCCCGCCCTGCACGAGCTGGATAAATCGCTCGCGCCGTTCGGGTTGAAAACGAAATTTCAGGCGGAATATTTTCTGCCCGACGTTACCAAAACGCGAATATTTGGCTGCGCCTATGATATATGCGTTTTAGAGCCGCCCGATTTTTCGGGGCTGTATCTTCCCGAATGGGGAAACGCCCTGTGCAAAGAGAGAAAGGAGCGTGACATGCTCTGCGTGGGCGCATTTGAAAATAAAAAACTGACGGCGCTTGCGGGCGCGAGCGCCGACTGCGATGAAATGTGGCAGATCGGCGTCGACGTTTTGCCCGCATACAGGGGCAGAGGGCTTGCGAAGGCGGTCACCTCTTGCCTGACGGCGGAAGTGTTCGCGCGCGGCAAAGTGCCGTTTTACTGCGCCGCATGGTCGAACATCCCGTCCGTGCGCAATGCGCTCGCATGCGGGTTTTATCCCGCATGGGTGCAACTTACGGCAAGGCCCGCCGAGTGAACGCCGCCGACAAAGGTTTGATGAATATGCTGAAAAAATCTGATTATTTTTACGAACTTCCCGAAGAGCTCATCGCGCAGACGCCTGCCGAGCCGAGGGATTCTTCCCGCCTTCTCGTATACGACAGAAAGACGGGCAAAACCGAGCACCGCATTTTCCGCGACATCAAAGAGTACTTAAAACCCGGCGACGTGCTCGTCATAAACAACACGAAGGTGTTGCCCGCGCGCATGTTCGCCTATACGAAAAACGGCGGCAAAGTGGAAGTGCTCCTTTTGAAACGGCGCGACCTCACCGAGTGGGAAGTTTTGGTGAAACCCGGCAAAAAGGCGAAAGTGGGCACCGAACTCGTCATCTCCGAAGAGCTTTCCCTCACCGTAAAGGACAGGACGGAGACGGGCGAGCGCATCGTCGAGTTTCATTTCGACGGTGTGTTCGAAGACATACTCTCCCGCGTCGGCTCGATGCCGCTGCCGCCTTATATCCACGAAAAACTCAAAGACAAAGACCGCTATCAGACGGTGTACTGCAAGACGGACGGCTCCGCCGCCGCGCCCACCGCGGGGCTGCATTTCACGAAGGAACTGCTCGCCGAGATCAAGGCGATGGGTGTCGAGATCGCGGAGGTTCTGCTCCATGTGGGGTTGGGGACTTTCCGCCCCGTCAAAGAAGAGGATTTGACGCACCACGTTATGCACTCCGAATACTATTGCGTGGGCGAAGCGGCGGCGAATATCGTGAATGCCGCCAAGCGCGAAGGGCGGAGAGTCATCGCCGTCGGCACTACGTCCGTGCGCACGCTCGAAACGGTCGCGGACGAAAACGGTTTTCTGCGCCCGTGCAGCGGCGATACGTCCATTTTTATCTATCCGCCGTACAAATTCAAGTGCGTGGACGCGCTCATCACCAACTTTCATTTGCCCGAAAGCACACTCATCATGCTCGTATCCGCTTTGATAGGAAGGGAAGAGTGTCTGCGCATTTATCGGGAGGCGGTGGGGGAAAGGTATCGGTTTTTCAGTTTCGGCGACGCGATGCTCGTCTTATAACCTTCGCAATACATTGTTGCGCTGCGGCAACCTTCGGTCATTTACGTCAAAGTAAACTCCCTCAGGTTTTCCTCGCGCGCCTCGTCTTGCTCGGTTCTAAAACGAGCATACGGCAAAAGCGGCGCAATACTTTGTCAGGCTTACGCACTCCTCGGTCGGAACGTCTATGTACGCTCCCGTCGTCGTTTACGCGCCTTCCTCGTCTTGCTTGCTTCTAAAAGCAAACAATGGCTTGTTGCGGTTTTCCTCGCGCGCCTCGTCTTGCTCGGTTCTAAAACGAGCATACAGCAAAAGCGGCGCATTTCATTGTCGCGGTTACGGTTCCGCTCAGTCATGTACGATGTAGTACGCTCCCGTCGTCGTTTGCGCACTCTCCTGCTCTTGCTTGTTTATAGAAAGAGGCAGCCTCATCCCGTTTATAACTTTCGCAATACTTTGCTGCGCAATGCGCACCGACAGATCATTTAATTAAGGAACAAAAATTTTGGCAGATAAATTTTCTTTCGAAGTCATCAAAACCGATCCCGAAACGGGCGCGCGCGCGGGTATTTTTCACACCCCGCACGGCGATATCGAAACGCCCGTCTATATGTCTGTCGGCACGCAGGCGACCGTCAAGGGCGTGCTCCCGCGCGATCTGAAAGAGGCCGGTTCGCAGATCATTCTCGCGAACACCTATCACCTGTACATGCGCCCCGGGCACGAACTGGTAAAAAAGGCGGGGGGGCTTCACAAATTCATGAATTGGGACAGGCCCATCCTCACCGACAGCGGCGGATTTCAGGTGTTTTCCCTCGCAAAGCTCAACAACATCAA
>CALVST010000002.1 GCA_944359365.1 uncultured Clostridia bacterium | reverse complement strand
ATCGCGGCGGAAGGCGCGGTCGTCAAAAAGAGCGCGGTCGATCCCGCGATGCTCAAACACAGCGGCCCCGCAAAGGTATTCGACAGCGAAGAGGCGGCAATGGAAGCCATTTCCACGGGCAAGATCGTGAAGGGCGACGTCGTGGTCATCCGCTACGAAGGCCCTAAGGGCGGCCCCGGGATGCGCGAGATGCTCTCCCCTACCTCCGCCATCGTGGGCGCGGGGCTGGGCGCGGACGTGGCGCTCATCACCGACGGCAGGTTCTCGGGCGCGACGCGCGGAGCGGCGATCGGCCACGTCTGCCCCGAAGCGGCTGCGGGAGGCCCTATCGGCGTCATCAAGGACGGCGACATCATCGACATCGACATCGAAAAGGGCGAGATCAACCTGCGCATCGGCGAAAAGGAAATGAAAGAGAGGCTGAAAAACTTCAAACCGCTTGAAAAACCCGTGGACGGCTACCTGAAACGCTACCGCGCGCAGGTGACTTCGGCGAGCAAAGGAGCAATATTCACAAAATAACTCGCCGATTTCTCGGCAAGCCGATGCCTGCGAAATCGTGCGATTTTGAGGGGAAACCCGAACGCGCGTCGCAACAAGGCGACGATGTGCGTGCGGCGCGTATCACTTGCCGCACAGCGCATATGCGCTTGTTGCTCCTTTTTCCCAAAAATCTCACACCGCTGCGCGCGTTGCGATTTTTGGGAACCCTGTTTCTGTCCGCGATATTTAAGGGCACACATAGTAACGAATCGCGGACATTCACCCTTTCCGTAAGCCAAGGCATTGGCAAATAAGGGTGCGCTGCGGAAAATTGCGATTTCCCTTGCGCAAGTTTATTATTTAAATAATTTAAGGCGCGTTCCGAAATCGCTATTTTGGATAAGCGCACTCAATTTGCCGCATACTTGCGGTCTCAACGGGTGAATGCGGCGCGCATCATTTGGCGTGCCCTCAAAATGCGCGCCGCAGAGGGCAGCGCCCTTATAATCACGGAAAACCGCAGGCGTCAGCTCGCCGAGATTTACGCGAATCAAAAAGATTTACGGCGCGTTTGAAAACCGCGCTTTTCAAAAAGCGAACTCAATTTGCCGCATACTTGCGGCTTGCGCGGAAAACGTGAATGCGGCGATTTTATAATATGAGAGCCGTAACACATCGCCGCAGAGAGAAAACCGGACGACGAGCCGTTTTACAAAACGGCGAACGTCGGGTTTTCTCTGAAAATCAAACAAATTGCGCATCTCTTTTGCGCAATTTGTGCGAAGGATTTTTTCTTATGAAATTACAAATTTTCGATTCCACCCTGCGCGACGGTGCGCAGGGCGCAAACGTTTCCTTTTCGGTAGACGACAAAATAAAAGTCATTCAGACGCTGGACAGGCTCGGCGTAGACTTCATCGAGGCGGGCAACCCCTTTTCCAACCCCGCGGAGATGCAGTTCTTCCAAAAGATCGCGGGCATGAAACTCGAACACGCGAAGATCGTCGCGTTCGGCTCGACGCGCCGCAAAGGGATAACGCCCGAAGAGGACAGCAACCTGAAATCGCTCCTTGCGGCAGGCACCGAATACGTCGCCATTTTCGGCAAGAGCCATATCATGCACGTTACCGACGTGATAAAGGCGACGCCCGAAGAAAACCTTGCCATGATCTTCGAGAGCGTAAAATTCCTTACGGAACGGGGCAAAAAGGTCGTATTCGACGCGGAGCACTTTTTCGACGGGTATAAGACGGACGCGGCGTACGCGATGCAGGCGCTCAAAATGGCGCACGACGCGGGCGCATACTGCCTGTGCCTTTGCGATACGAACGGCGGCATCTTCCCCGACGAGGCTTACGAGATCACAAAAGCCGTAACGGACGCCTTCCCCGATACGATCGTGGCGATACACTGCCACAACGACGGCGGGCTCGCCGTGGCGGATTCCATCGAGGCGGTCAAGGCGGGCGCGCGGCAGATACAGGGCACATTCCTCGGCTTCGGCGAGCGCTGCGGCAATACCAATCTTTCCACCGTTATCTGCAACCTGCAATTGAAGCGCGGCTGCGAGTGCATCCCGCCCGAAAAGCTCAAAGACATATACGAGAGCGCCATGACCATCGCCGACACCGCGAATGTGGCGATACCCGAAAATCAGCCGTACGTCGGCATGAGCGCATTCGCGCACAAGGCGGGCATGCACGCGGACGGGGTGCTGAAATATTCCTCTTCCTTCGAGCATATCGATCCCGCCGTCATCGGGAACAAGCGGAAACTGCTCCTTTCGGAAATTTCCGGCAAGAGCGCCATTTACGACAAGCTGAAAGGATACTTCCCCGACCTCGACAAGAACGGAAAGGAAATGGCGGATATCGTTGCCGAACTCAAAGAGAGGGCGCTCGCGGGCTACCAATACGAGGCGGCGGAGGCGAGCTTTGTATTGCTGGTCGAAAAACTTTTGGGCAGGTACCGCTCCTCTTTCGACCTCATCAACTATAAGATCATCAACGAACTGCCCGCCATAGAAGGCAAAGTCGCTTCGGCGATCGTGAAAATTCGGGTGAACGGCGTGACCAAGATTTCCGCCTCCGACGGCGAAGGCCCCGTGCACGCGATGGACCTTGCGCTCCGCGCGGCGCTTGCAGACTTTTATCCCGAGATCGCCAAGATGTCGCTGACCGACTTTAAGGTGCGCGTGCTCGATTCGGACAAGGCGACCGCCGCAAAGGTGCGCGTTCTCATCACCTCTGCCGACAGTACCGACAGCTGGACGACGGTCGGCGTGTCCGAAGACGTGATCGAGGCGAGCTGGTTCGCCCTCGTAGATTCCATCGACTATGCGCTCATGCGCAGATGACTGTCAATTATAAAACAGCGGGCGCCGCGGCTGAATGCCGCGGCGCCCGCTGTTTTTTGTCCTCTATCCGTAAAACGGGAAGGTCATTGTTCTGCTTTTTTGATCTCTTCGGCAATGTCTACGCCCGAACTTGTGCCGATCCTGTCAGCGCCCGCCGCGACCATCGCTTTGAACTGTTCGGCATTTTTGATGCCGCCGGAAGCCTTGACCAGGCAATCTCCGCGCACCGTCTGTTTGAGCAGTCGCACGTCTTCCGCCTTCGCGCCGCTGCCGAAATAGCCCGTGCTCGTCTTTACGAACGCGGCGCCCGCATCGCGCGCGCAAACGGCAGCCTTCAACATCTCTTCCCTCGTTAAAAGAGAAGTTTCTATGATCACCTTCACGGGGCAGCCCTTCGCCGCCCTGACCACCTTTTTGATCTCGCGCTTTACATAGCCGAAATTGCCGTTTTTGATGGCGGAAATACACACGACCATATCAATTTCATCCGCGCCGTCGGCGATGGCTTTTTTTGTTTCGTACACCTTCGTCTCCGTCTTGTTTTCCCCCATCGGGAAGCCGACCACACAAGCGATCTTGATCGCCTGCGCGTCTTTGAGAAAACGGAAACAGTCTGCAACGTACACGGGCTGCACGCACACGGAATGAAAGCCGTATGTTTTCGCTTCTTCGCACAGTTTTTTGATTTCGTCGCGCGTCGCCGTCTGTTTGAGAAGGGTATGATCTATCATTTTGAGCAGGCGCTTTATTTCAAGCAGTTTTTTCTGTTTTTTGAATTCCTCGAACTCGGCGCGCTCGGCGTCGGTCACCGTATCGGGCGCAGGTGCCGCGGGGCGCTGTTCTTCCGCTTTTTCCGCCTGTTCAGCGATCTCCTTCGCCTCCTGCTCTATTTTTTCTTCCTCGCGTTCTTCCGCCGACTCTTTCTTTTTCCTTTTGAACATATTCAGCTCCTTTTTCCGCCCACGAACGTATAAACGAGCGGGCGCTCTTGAATTTTTTTATCGCCGATGCGGAACGCGCTCTCCGCGAGCGCACCGCCCTCTTTCAAAGCTCCGTTATAATATATTTCGGCGAGCGGTTCGCCCTTTTCGGCGCGTTCCCCCTGCCGCTTTTTGAGTATAATGCCTGCGGCGTGGTCAATTTCGTCCCCTTCCTTCGCTCGTCCGCCGCCTATTTCGGCGCACGCCCTGCCGAGCGCCAATGCGCTGACCTGCACATACCCGCTTTCCGGCGCGCGCACTTCGTATACGTTTTTTGCCAACGGGAGCGTTTTGTAAACGTCGCCCGCGCAGCCGCCCTGCGCGGCGACGATCTCCGACAGTTTTTTCAGCGCCGCGCCCGAACGCAAAACTTCGTATGCGCGCGCCTCGGCTTCACGCTCCGATACGCCTTCCGCCTCCTGCAAAATTTTTGCCGCGTGGAAGAGGGAAAGGCGGGAAAGTCCGTTTTCCTTTTCCCCGCGCAAAATTTGCAGCACTTCGTTGACTTCCGCATTGCAGCCGATATTGTCGCCGAGGGGCGAATCCATACAGGTAACGGCGGCGAGCATCCTTCTTCCCGCCCTTTCCCCTATGGAAACCATCAGCCGCGCGAGTTTTTCCGCATCTTTCGGCGCGCGCATGAACGCGCCGTCGCCGTATTTTACGTCGAGCAGGATGATGTCCGCAAACGACGCGAGTTTTTTGCTCATCACCGAAGAGGCGATGAGCGGGATGCTGTCTACGGTGGCGGTCACGTCGCGCACGGCGTACATGCGCTTATCCGCGGGAACGGTCGAAACCGTCTGACCGGAAACGGCGGCGCCGACCTCGTTCACCTGCCTTTCGAACGCCTCGGGGGAAAGGTCTACGCGCACCCCGGCAAAGCTCTCCAGCTTGTCGAGCGTGCCGCCCGTATGCGCGAGCCCCCTGCCCGAATATTTCGCGCATTTTATGCCCAAAGCCGCGAGCACGGGCACTAAAATGAGCGTCGTGGAATCGGATACGCCGCCCGTGGAATGTTTATCCGCGAACACGCCCGCAGACACAGGCCGGGGCGCGCGTTCGCCGCTTTTTGCCATCGCGTCCGTCAACAGAAACGTCTCTTCGTCCGTCATTCCGTTGAGCAGCGTCGCCATGCAGAAAGCCGCGATCTGGCTGTCCGTCGCAGAGCCGTCGGCAACGCTTTGCACGAAAAAGCGGATCTCGCTTTCGGTAAGCGCGCGGCGGTTTTTCTTTGCCTCTATCACGTCGTATACTCTCATACGCCAAAAATTCCCCCGAACGGACAGAAAACGCCCGCATTCGCGCACGCACGTCCGCTATTATATTGTCATATCATAAGAGCGGCTTTGCACTGCCACGCAGAGCCGCAAAGGAGTGCGCCTTGAACCTGCTCGCGTCTTCCCTGTGGGGCGGACTGTATTTGGTTATCCTGTTCGCCCTTTGCTTTGCCATAGGCGTGTTCGCGCGGCTTTTGCGCGTGCGCGCCGCCTCGAAAAAGAAGGCGACGGAAAAACCTGCCCCGCCGGAGCCTGCCAAAGAAGAGAAAAAGCCCGAAGAAAAGAAGGAACAGCGCGTTTACTACATCGTCGAAAAAAAGCGCGTGAACCGTTCCGCAAAGTACTCCGAGCCGAAAAAGATACGCTTTGAATGAACCGCGCCGCACAAAACTCCCCCGCAATGCGCGCCCCTTCGGTCAGTCTTTATAGGAAGTCGCGTTTTCGCCGTCCTGCCAAAGCCTTTCAAGATGATAAAAGAGGCGCGATTCGTCGTTGAATATATGCACGATGACGTCGCCGTAATCGATGACGCCCCAACGCCCCTCGCGCGTGCCTTCGGTGCGGCGCGGCTCGACGCCCTCTGCCGACAGCTTTTCTTCGACGTGGTCGCACAGTGCCTTGACCTGCGTGGAGCTGTGCCCGCTTGCGATCACGAAAAAGTCGCACAACGTCGTTTTTTCCGTGACGTCGATGATGAGGATGTCCTCCGCCTTTTTCGCGGAAAGCAGCGCGCAAATCTTTTCCGCGAGCAGCCTTTGCTCCGATTTTTGGGGTTCCGCCTTCCTGTTTGCCGCCTTTTTTCTTTCAGCCATTTGTCTGTTTCCTCAGCTTTTTATAATATTCGTATGCCTTTACGGTGAGCGGGTAGATCTCTCCGCCCGCTTTTTTCAGATGTTTCAGCTCGTGTTTCAGGCTGATATACATACATTCGTTCAGATCTTCCGCGAACGCTCTGCGCAGCTTTTCTATCCCCTTGAAGTCGCGGCTCGGTTCGAGCATATCCGAAAGGAATATCAGCTTTTCGAGATCGCTCATGTTCGGCCTGCCCGACGTATGGTACCGCACGGCGTTGAGCACGTCCTCGTCGTCTATTCCGAGCGTATGCTCCGCAACGTATGCGCCCGTGTATTGATGCAGTACGGGATGCGGCACCTTTTCCGCAATGGCAAATCCGCTCAGCTCGGGCGCGTTTTCGGGCATGTTTTTCGCCACGTCGTGCAATGCCGCCGCAAGTATCGCGTTGCGCTCGGGCAGCCTGTATTTCGCCGCATATTTCGCCGCGGTGAGCGCCACGCCGAGGGTATGTTTTCTGCGCGAAGGTTTCAAATAAGAAAGCGCGCCCTTTACGCCCTTTATTCTGTAAAGTTCGTTCGCCTCGATATAATCGATCACGTCGAAGGGAAGATACGGTTTCAGATCCTCGCCGAACGCCGCAAGCACGCGCGCCTTGGTGGAAGAGATATCCCTTCCCGTATATTCTATGCCGATAAATTTTTTTCTGAACTTGGCAAAAAAGCGCAGCTGCTCGGCGGAATAGCCTATTTTATCCCCTTCCCTGTTGCACACGGCAAGCTCTGCCAAAGAAAGGATGGTTTCGGGCTGTTTCCAAGTATAAAAATCTTTGAGCATGTCCGCGCCGACGAGGAAGTAGAGCTGCGCGCCGGGATATTTTCCGTGCAGGTACCCGAGCGTAAGATAGGTATAGCTCGTGCCGCCCGCATTCAGCTCGTAGGCGCTCACCTCGCAGTTTTTTATGCCCGCAAAGGCGAGTTTTGCCATATTCAGCCTGTCCTGCGGGGATGCAAGCGCCCTGTCCTGCTTATGCGGCGGAATAAAGGCGGGCATAACGATGACTTTATCGGGCGAGAGCGCTTCCTGCGCCGCCCTGACCATATTGACGTGTTCCGCATGGACGGGATCGAAACTCCCGCCGAATATTACGATTTTCATAACTCTTTTGCCGCCCCTGCGGCATGTGCGCGCCGCCCTCTTGTCAGCTTTGCCTATATTTTCCAATATTATACCATATCCACGGGCAACTTGCAACGTTTAAAAAAGAGAAAAAGCGGTAAAAATCAAAGAAAGCCGCGCCGCCGCCCGCGCGCGCCTGCGCGCGGGCGGCAAAAACAAAAAGCCGAGCATCCCCTGCGGCGCGGCAAAAATGGTATGAAAAAAATCGATCTGCCGCTTTGGACGGACACTTTATTCCTTCTCTGCATCTCCTTTCTTTTCTTTTTTTGCATATTCCGCTTTTATATAAGCGCGCTTTGGGGCGCGCTCCTCTGTGCGCTCGCCGCGGCGGGCGCGCTGACCTTTCTTTTGCATCTTTTTATAAAAAGGCACCGCGGCAAACGCTATACCGCGCGGCAGGATAAGCTCGAAGTGCAAAAACTTTCCTTCCACTTGGCGATGGACTCGCCCGAAAACAACGAAAAGAGAGTTGCCGAAGCGCTTGCCTGCGAGAGCGGAAAGGACGCAAAAATAGAAAACGGCTGCATCGCGGTCGAAGAAAAGCGATACTTCCTTTTGTTCAAGCTCGAACCTGCCACGGCAGACGAACTCGCCGCCGTGGTACGCTCGGGCGGCGGGGAAAAGGCGGTTCTCGCGTCCTCTTTCACCAAAGACGCGGAATCGCTCGCAATTTCCTTCGGCATCGAACTTTGGGGAGCGGAAAAAGTATATTCCCTGCTGAAAGAGGCGGGCAGGCTGCCCGAAAATTACATCATGGGGAACCAAATCAGGCGCAGCCTGAAAAACGGGATACGGCTGCGACTTTCCCGCAAAAGCTGGCGCGGCTACCTTTTGGCGGGCACGGCGCTGCTTTTGTTCAGCCTGATCAGCTTTTTCCCCGTATATTATATCGCAGCGGGTGGGCTGATGCTCGCCGCCGCCGTGTTGGTGCGCATTTTCGGCAAGACGTAAGAGGATTTTTCGAACAAAAGTGTGCGGGAGGCAAACTTGCAAGTTTGCCTCCCGCACACGTTTTACGGATGTTTTTACGCGCCGCCGAGCGATACGAGAACGATCGCCACGACGATCAGCACCGTGGCGATCAGGTCGCGCAGGGTGAATTTTTCTTTATAAAAAAGCGTGTCGAAAATAGTAACGAGCACGATATTGCCGCTGCTCGAAATGGGGAACACGACCGAAGAAGGTAGCCGCTTTGCCGATTCGAGCGAAAATATGAGTCCGCCGCCGGCGATCGCCGAATAGGCGAGCGCTACGCCTAAATTGGCAAGCCCCGTCATTTTGCGGTTGGTCATCAGCGTCTGCTTCGTCTTATTGAAACGAATAAGCAGGAACGCTATCGTCAAACCGAGCACGAACGTCTGCGTCATAATGGAAAAGCTTACATTGTCCGACAGCGGCACGAGCGTGCTGTTGAGGGAAATGACAACATTGGCAAAACCTGCAATACACGCGCCTGCAAGACAAAGAAATAGAAAGAGCTTGTTCGCCTTCGGCTTTTTTTCGTCCGCTTCTTGTTCGCCGTTCACATCAGAGATTTTTTCCGCCGGTTGTGCCGAAGGATCCGTTCCCGTATTTTTGATCACGAACGCGACGCACATAAGCACTATGCCGAACGTTTTGATAAAGGAAAAAGCTTCGTCCAACCATATAATGCCCACGATGTACGGGAACAGCACGGCGCCCGTATTCGTCATGATGAGGTAAGTGGACACCTTTCCGCAGGAAAACGCCTTGATCATAAGGACGTTGGAAAAAATGCCTAGTACCGCATATGCGCATGCGAAGACAAAATTGAGCGGATACAGCGTTATTTTGAATCTGTTGATGAGAATAAAAATAATGATCGAGTAAACGGCGATAAACAACGTAAAGAAAATGCTCTCGGTGCTACCGCTGCCCGCGATGTTTTTCGATTTTTTTATCAGCATTGAGGAAGACGCCGTCAAAACGACCGTGCCTGCCAGAAAAAATATATCCATAAACCTAACTTGCCTGACCGATGCACAGCGCCCGCAGATCGCGCGCGGACGCACGTTTGCACTGTTTGCCCCGCCCGAAAAGGCGTTACTGCATTCCCTTCACGGTGTTGCCACACGAGGTACTCACCTGAAATATCTCTCTTTCACTTCCGCCGCCGAGCAGCATTTCCACGCCTCGGCTGCACATTTTTTGTACGGGGATAACGGCGGTGGTCAACCGAACATCGTCCAACACAAGCCCCTTGATGCCGTCGAACCCGACGACGGAAACATCTTCCGGAACGCGCACACCGTGCCTTTTCAAACCCTTTATGACGCCGTATGCGAGTTCGTCGTTCACGCAGAATATAACTTCGGGCAGTTTGTTGCCGCGCATATACGCCTCGATCGAACGGGTGCCGCAATCGAAGCTGATTGCATGGCCGCAGTCGAAGTATTCCCCCTCATATTCCGCATTTTCGGAGATCGCGTTTTCAAACCCTTCATAGCGCAGCCGCGTGTAATAGTCGCCCAACGGCCCGCCGAAAAAGGCAGCCTTCCGAAATCCCTTTTGCATGATCTCCCGCACGAGGCGGTATTCCCCGTTTTTAAGGTCGGGAAAAATGCACATTTCGTTTTCGTACAAGAGGTTTATACCCGTTATAAATTTGTCAGGCTTCCATATACACGTCGTCTATATAGAAGACATAGCTGTATGCTTTTGCCCCCTCGACATATTCGCCGCCCCATTCGACGGGATTATTTGCTGCCTGCAACAAGATACCTTTTTCAAAACCTGAAGTATCCGTTATAACAGCATCGACGCGTATCCATTCATTGAATACAAGAGGTTTTTCGGGCGTAAATGTGTTTGATGCATTTAAACTTCTTATAAATCCGTTGTTATATAAAACGGAAGGAGATGCCGCAGTTCCGTCGATATTTTTAAACTGAGTGCTGTCGATATAGATATAGAACGAAAATTTCGTCACACCTGTCAACGCATTCAATGAACGCAGATAATACGAATTATACTCCGCATTGCATTCCAATTTTAAGGAATATCCGCTGTCGCCTATGCGCTGTTCTGTGGAATAAGACAATACGGCATTGTTTACACCTGTATCGAAAGGCGCCGTCATTTCTGCAACGTTTTTCGTGCTGTTGAAAGAATTGATCTCGTTTTTGTTGATAAAGCCCGTCTGATACACGAATACAGCCGCCGTTCCTACAGACATACCGTTCTTCGTCTTTTGCAGATTCAAAACATAATCGCCCGTTTCGTCAAAGTACTGTTTCAGGTCATGCCCCGTTTTGATATCCGATGCAAGAAGGGTTTCGCCGTTGTACAAGTCGTAAGTGATGCCGCTTTCCGCAGTGAATACTACGGTGTCGTTTTCCACTTTGACCTCGTCGGCATCGCCGATATACACATCGTCAATATAGAAGACGTAGCTATACACTTTTCCTTCGCCTACTTGCGCTCCGCCCGTCCAATCGTCGATGTTGTTTGCGCCCTGCAAGAAGAACTTATCGGAATCAACCTTCGCCCCGTCAATAAGCGTTCCGCTGACGCGTATCCACCTATCGAAAGCGAGCGGCTCGTCGGGCGTAAATGTGAATGCGCTCAGCCCTGTGAGCGGTTTGAAAAATCCGTTGCTATACAAAGTTTCGGGCGAAACAGGTTCTCCATCCGCGTTTTTGAATTGGGTGCTGTCGATATAGATATAAAAATATATATTTGTTGCGCCCGATATATCGTTAAAAGAGCGGATGTAGTAGCTGTTATCTCCCTGATATTCTTTGAAAGCGAGTATCAGGGAGTTTGCGTTGACGCATATGTAAAAGAGGATAAACTGCACCAGCGGGAACGCAAGACCTATCGTAATAAACAGGATCGCGTTCCGGTTATGCTTTACTTTCCTTAAAAATTTACCGCTCCCCGTTCCGTTCATTCTTCTCTCCCTTCATCTTTTCCCTTCCGGTTCTCAGCCCTGCGGCGCATACAGCGAAGCCCAATCCTCTGCGCTCCAATATTCCTGCATCTTTGCAAAGTAATCCGCCACCGACAGATCCTGATTGTTATAGAAGATGGTAAACGGCGATCTGCCGAGGTCAGTGCCGAACTTGAAATTGTTTACGAATTCTTCCCCGTTTTTCTGCTTGATGGGGCTGATGGAAAGGTCGTAAGTAAGCTCTATGTCGGGATCGTTGACCACTTCGTATATGCTCCTGCCGAAGGGGGTGCATGCCGCAAGCTCGTCGGCCGTCATTTCAAAGTCAAAGGGACGGACGCAGCTCGTATACTGCGTATAGATGGCAAGATTTTTGCGCGAATGCACGAATTGCAGGAAATCTTTTGCCAGCTCTTTTTGATCGGACGCCTTATTGATGCAGACCATCGACGCGGTGTTCGAGCAGAAAACCGTCTGCTTTTGGTTGACCTGATCTTTTATCCCTTCCGTGCCCACGAATTTGGGGAAGGGCATGAATTTGAAGTTTCGTTTGCCGAACCCCCATTCATCTTCGATGCGCCCGAGCGCCTGAAAGGTAGATTTTGCTTCCGTTTCCCAATAGGAAGATTCGAGGAACATGGCGACGCGCTTGGATTCGGCGCTCGTAGAATAGATGCTGCGGATAAATTCGTCCTGCGCGTTGCGGTGCGTCTGCCCCGAACGGGTTTTCGAAGTGGTGTAACTGTTTTTGGACATGACGTCCTTTGCAAATTTCAGAGCCGCTTTCCTGCCCTCCTGCTGCTGGAGCAGATAAGCGTTGTCTTTATTTATGCCCTGCTTTAAACCCGTATCGTAGCCACTGAACGAGTTGTTCAGCTCGTAATTCGCCTTGCCCTCATAGCTTGCCCATACGTTGGAAAGGACCGAAAGCGTGATATAGTCGAGATTCGAAAAGGCAAACGGCGTATATTGGTCGATGACCATTCTGTCCATCAGCGCGATCAGTTCGTTGTACGTTGTGGGTATCTGATAATTGTTGTTCGGATCCTCAAAAAGATCCGCGTCATACACGATGCCCGCGGGCGAAATGAAGTTGGGCAAGCCGTAATATTTTTCGTCTACGCAGTAAAGGTCTTCAAAATCGTCGTACATCGCGTCTACGATAGACTGTGTGCCGCCTTCCCCGACGAGGTTCATTTCGTCGTCGTACACCTTCTCGGTCACGGTGGTCGTAATATCTTCGAGCAGCCCGAGGTCTACAAAGGTCGAATAGTTGTTGCCCGAAAGGAAATATACGTCCTGACGGGAATTCGCGATCTTGCCGATGAGGGAGCCGTCCTGATAGTCGTCCTTTTTATTGTCGATGATGACCTGTACCTGCGGATTCTCTGTCTCGTAAGCCTTTTTATATTCGGTCAGCCACTCATATCCGAGCGCCCCCTCGAACACGCCTACATAGAGCTGCGTGCGGTCTTTATCGATCTCTTCGGGGGGCTTGGGACCTCGATATGTACACCCCGCAAAACAGCCCGCGGCAAGCAATGCCGCAAGCAAAATTGTTAGAATTTTTTTCATTTCGCTCTTCCTCCTCAAATCTTCTTAAAAAGGGTAAAATATTTCCAACACCGATAAACATTTACTTTTTCTCACATAGAGCGTTCAAAATAAAAATTTTCGTGTTGCAAACTTTCATCATGGCTTTTAAAGTGTAACATACCCCCCCCCTCGACGCCACTTGTTATTCATCTAATTTTTTCGATTTTTTAACATTTGCGTTTTTTGGACCTGCGAGCCGAAAAGAACAAAAAAGGCAAAAAAGGGCAAAAAAGGGGCGGCGCCCGCGTGATCCGCGGGCGCCGCCCCTCAACTTATCGGAATATAAAATTTTACGGTCTTACTGCTTTTCTATTTCCGCAGGCATGCGCATGCACGCCGCCATCCGCTCGGTGAGCGCCTCGCCGAACTTGGGCGACCTGTCATACAAATACAGCCCGTTGCACTCCTGCTCTACGTCGTAAAGCTGCGTATAGCACAGCCCCGACAGCTTTTTGCACGAAAGCAAGATCTCTGCCTGGCGGCAATACTCTTCCGCAAACGCGCCCGCGTCGCTCTCTTTGAAATACCCCCAAACATCTCCCGAAGACGAATGCCCGTCGTGCATCTTTCCGCCCGCGTCGAAGGCGATGCCGCCGTATTCGCTGCAATTCACGGGCATGCCCTTTTTGTACATATACACATCCCCCTCCGCATAATTGTTCGGCGGGAATACCTCCCCTTCTTCGAGCGCGCTTATATGTTTTTTCAGCTCGGCACTGCCCGCATAGCAGTGAAAGTCGGCAAGGTCCGTTTCGTCGGTATGATACCCGCCGCTCGCGTCCACGCACGGGCGGGTGGGATCCAACGCCTTCGTATAGCGGTATACCGCTTTGAGGAATGCCGCATCGCGCAAAATGTTACGGTTTGCGAACTCCGTCCACGCCTCGTTGAGCGGGCACCACGTTACGATGCACGGATGATTGAAGTCGCGCGCAACAGCCTCGCTCCATTCGGCGAGGAACGCTCCCGCGCGCAGCGCGTCGCCGTGAGAAACGCCCCAATCGGCGTATTCGCCCCACACGATCATGCCCGCCCTGTCGCACTCGTACAGGTAGCGCGGCTCGAACACCTTTTGATGCAGGCGCATGCCGTTAAAGCCCGACCGCCGCGCAAGCCCGATATCCCGCGCGAATGCCTCCGCCGAGGGCGCGGTGTAAATGCCGTCCGGATAAAATCCCTGATCGAGCACGAGCCGCTGAAAAACGCTCTTTCCGTTCAAAAGAAAGCGCATACCGTCGTACCTGACTTCCCTCAGCCCGAAATAGCTTTTCACCTCGTCCTCTCCGAAGGTGAGGCGCACGTCGTACAGCCGCCCTTCGCCGATCTCCCACAGGTGCTTTTCCGAAAGCGCCACCGCAAAGCGGCAGTTTCCCTTTGAAACCGCGCTGCCGCGCCCGACGGGCTTGCCGCCGTAAAACACTTCCGCCGAAACCTCGCCCTCGCCTTCCGTTGCCGCCTCTATCTCCACGCGGCATTCTGCAACGTTCGGGAAAAAGCGGACGCGCTTAATATAATTTTCCGGCGTGAATTCCAGCCCCACGCTCTGCCATATCCCCGTGGTGCGGGTATAAAAACAGCCGTAAGAATGGTCCCGGTCCGTCTGTTTGCCGTGCGGCACGCCGTTGCGCAAATCGTCACAGACGACGAGCGCGACCTCGTTTCCCCCCACGGCGGCATATCTGTTCAGTTCGAAGGAAAAGGGCGTGTATCCGCCTGTATGTTCGCCGAGGTAATGCCCGTTCAGATACACCTGCGCCGTGCGGTCTGCCGCGCCGAACCGAATGACGGCGCGCCCTTCGAGCTCCTTTTTCGCGAGCGTGAACCGCTTTTTGTACCAACAGCAATTTATGTCCCCCTTGTACGCCACGCCCGAAAGTTCCGATTCGGGGCAGAAAGGCACCTCTATTTTCATTTGCAGGTCCTTTTGCAAAAGCCCCCGCTGCATGCCGCTTTTTTCGTTGTCAATTTCAAATTGCCAGATCCCGTTCAGGCTCCTGTAATTTTTGCGTTCGAACTGCGGATCGGGATATTCTTCTCTTGCCATCGCTTTCACCTCTTTTTGTTATATTTTAATTTTATCATAAAAGACGGGAAAGTCAATATTTGAAAGATTCCAATAAATGACGTTTTCAAAACAATATACTTTCAAAAAACGGAACTTCTTGCAAAAACGGCAAACAGCGACGGCAGAGGCGAGAAAATGCAAGAAAGCCCCGCCGCTTACAAGCGGCGGGGCTTTCTTTTCAGTTTGCAGTGCGAACGGTCATAACGGAAAGCGCTTTTCGACTTCAAAATCCAAGCCGTTATACGCGGCGTCTTCCCAAAGCTGTAAAATTTCGAGGCATTCGGTGTATGCCGTCTTTTCCCCGTATACAAAACCGTTGTCTGACGTATCCTTCATTTCCCTCAGTTCTTCCAAATATTCCATCAATACGTCTGCCAATTGCAGCAGCACTTCTTCTGCCGTAAACTTATTCACGCAATCTCCTCCTTTAATATTTTGTCGTAACATACAAGTTGCAGGCTGACACAGCAGTTATAAATTTTTTCTATCAGCTTGCGTTTACGCTCGTAAAACGCATTTCTTTCCCACGGTAAAAGGTGTATCATCGATATATCGCTTTTCCCCGCCCTTACACCCTCTATCATCAGTCTTATCCATTTATTTTTCGTGCTGGAATATATGTCGTCGAAAATCCTGCACACCGTTTTTACCACCTCTGTAATAAGAATTTCATGTTTCCGTTTACCCACATAAAAAACCGCTCTTGTCTGTCCTTCCTGCACGGCACGCACGATATAGGGATATCTTTTGACGAGTTCCTCCACTTCTTTTTTTCGTCATAATAATTTACGTTTCCCTTTTTTACGACATTATTATAACGGAATACGATCCGCAAAAAATACCAACTTTTTACGGTTTTACCAAAATTTACCTCCTTTTCTGTGCCAAAACAAAAAGCGCGCCCGACCGTTTCAACGGCCGGGCGCAAACTGATTTTTCTCATTTGTTCCATATGAAAAGGCGGCGCTTGTGCGACGCCTTTTATTCGGATATTCAACTGAACAGAAGCTCTACATAACTTTGCAAAACTTCCACCCCGCCCGTGGTTTCGATGCTCAAATAATAAACTACATCGTCCGCCACGAATTTTGAGTAGATATAATTTCTATTTTTAATATCTATCCTATAATCGACTGAAATAGTATCTATTTGTATTGTATCCGTTAAATCTCCAAAATCATCGAACTTTTGAAATTCGTCGTTGGAAAAACAGATTCCCAATTGCAATGTATCGAACCCGCTCTGCGAAACAAACATCACGCTTTGAACGATAAAAGCGAGGCGGTCGTTTTCTTCCAAATAAGACGCCTCATACTGCGGCATTACACCGCCTTCGTCGTAATAAAAAAACGTCAAGCTGTTTTCCGTTTTGAATTGTTCGATATCGGCAATTTCATTGCTGTATACAGATTCGTCGCCGAAGTAAAAAATTTCGTCTTTAGGCTTGCCCAAAAAACAAATCAGAAGAATGCCGACGACCAAAAGCAGCGCCGCGCCGCAGAGCGCAAGCGTAAGGATGCGCGTTTTTTTGCGGGAGACGGCGAGCACGCCGCCCGCATGTGAGTGGTCGCTTTCGCCGTTTCCTTCGCCGTAAAGTTCCAGCGTGAGCTTTTCCGCCTGCTCTAACCGATCGGCGCGGGCAGGTTTACTGTCTGCAAAGTGCTCCATTGCTTCCAATACGTCTTTATCCTCTTTCATAGCTTTCAGCTAATATTAACTATTAGCGCCTCCTCTATTGTCAAATAATCGTCTACTTTAATATATCCTTGATCGCCCGAGCTGAATCCGCTCGACGCCTGCAAAAAGGTGTCCGTTCTGAAAAGTTCGCCGTCATTGTAGTAATTGATCTTGATGTATCCGTACACCATCATGATGTGCGCGCCGTTAGAAGTCGCCTTGCTGATAAACGTGCGTTCGTCGTTATGCGTGATCGCATATATATAATTGTATTTGCTGAGCAGCAGCACGCCCACCTTATCTGCCTTGACCGCGTTGCCGAAAGTGGTTAAATTGACGTTCGTAGACGAGGAGTACATGGACGAAAAAGTCAGGTCATACCCCTGCCGCGCCGCATACGCCTGCAGGCCGGACTTGAAGTTGCTGCCCGAAGTGCCTATGCCGCTCTGGTTGGTCTTCATGTCGTCATACAGCGTATAAAACAGCTGTTCCGTCTGCGGCCAACCTAAATCGGGATAGTATGTAAAAATGCCGTTTATCAACATGCCCGGCTCAAAATTCGGAACTAAATTCGTATACGTTTTATCGTAAAACACGGCTATGTTCGTGCCCGCCGTAACGGCGCAGAAATTCTTGATGGACGCGTCAGAATTGCCGTAAGAAGGCGCCTCGTAATTCACATTTGAAGTATCTACGGTATAACTGTCACGGTAAACATATTCGCTTGCTTCCTGCATCGTGCCGCCGGTATAGTCGGTATCCGAATAATAGACGGCTTCGGCGGCGCCCGTGACCGTACCCATATTAAAAACGGTTATTGCGCCGACAAGCGCGAACACGCATGCAAGTAAAACTGATACTGCCTTCTTTTGAATTTTGCAAGATCTCATTGCACTTCTCCTTTGAAATATATTATGTATATATATAACAATTCGAAAAGTGCTTTCGTTCGAAAAAGTTTAATCTTTTTTATAAAAATTTTTAATTTTTTCTTCCAATTTATCCAACTGATATTTTGCGGTAGATTTTGAACGGCGGATTATGCTTGCGATTTCCGCAAGCGAACAATTATACCAATATCTGTAAATCGCCAACTGCTTTTCGCGTCCGGTAAGGCGGCTGTACACTTCTTTGACCATCAACGTCGTATCATCAAAATCGGCGCTCATACCGCGCGCCAATTCTATGTCTTCTTCAAAATGTCTTTTATAATAATTTATCTTGTTTTTCGCCGTATTTATAACAATGGCGGTTATCCATGATTTTGCGTTTTTGTTTTCGCGGAATTTATTCGCTTTCGTTACAATGGTTATCAAACAATCTTGAACGACGTCCTCGGCGTCTGCCTCGCTGCGAAGATAAACTTTTGCGATCGCCAGCATTGCCGCTCCTACTCTTTTGTAAATTTCCCCGATCGCGCTTGTATTTCCTTTGGTTATTTCAACGATCAATTCCCCTAATTCAAGATTTTCTTTTTCGTTCATTTCTAAATCTCTTCAAATGTAAAAATTACAAAAACAGCGCCGAAAATTCGGCGCCAGTCGAGCGAAGAGCTGTAAAAAAAATTAAAAAGGACAAACAGCGAACCGCACGCCGAAACCTATAGATATTTGGATTATTGTATCATATTTACGGGAAATTTTCAACATTTTACGCAACTTTTGCGTGAAATCCTAAAAAACTATCGAACATGGCCCGCAACTTTTCAAACAAACACAATATATCGCCGTAATGCCAATAAATATTCCAGTTTGTTCCGCCCTTTTTTGTACCGGCAAAAGGTCCTCGACGATACGAGGACCTTTTATACATTCTTGTTCGCAACAAACTTGTTTGTTATGCAATTTCGATAACGGTATGTATTTCGAGTTTTGCAAGGCAAACGGTCAAAGCACCATTACGGTAATCATATTCACAGGCGCACCCTTCCGGCAATACAGTTACCGTTTTCGGCGCGCCGCTCATTTGTACGCGCACCTTTACTTCATATACGGGCGGAATAGTATCGAACGTTTTTATTCTGCCGCTTCGGTGTTCGCCCGAAAGATTTATAAGATGCAGATAAACTTTTCCGTCTTTTTGCGCCGCATAAACATCGACTGACGGCGTGTCGCATACAACGAGCGCGTCTTCTTCAAATTCATGCATACATATTTTGAAAAAGCGCCGAAGTTCAAATGTATTCGCATCGAAATAAGCCCTTCCCGCATTCAACGGCATAATGCCGATTTTTCCTTTGCCGTAAGGCATAACGGCAAATGCAGGCATTTTCTTTTCCGTTATGCATATCGAAGGAGGCGGATTGCCGCATTTCAGATCGCCGTCTACTATGCACTCGTTCATAAAAGCAACGGCGCGTAGTCCCGTACCCGAAATTTCCGCATAAAGGTCTCTTAATTCCGTTGCATACCCCTCGCCCGATATGACCGCAAGGGGTTGTTCTCCCGCCGCGCGCCTGACCGCAACGCCGAGTTTTTTGCCGAACCGTTCCGCCGTATTCACGCCGAACAAGAGCAGGTTCCCGCCTTTACGCGCATAATCGAGCAATTTTTCTTCCGTTCCCTGCCCCATCGCAGTGAGATCGCTGACGGCGATCGCCCTGTACGCAGAAAAATCTACATCTTTCCTTTGCTCGTGAATAACCGAAACGGAACGTCCGCAATCGCAAAGCGCCGTTAAAATGCCGTACAGCTCCATATTATACTCGGAATCGCGGTAAAACGGCGCGGTAAGCCTGTCATAATACGCTTCGGGAGAATAAAGTATCCCCACATCGGGCAGAGGGCGCGCGCCTTGGCAGTAAGGCTGCCTTGCGCGGCAGAACCCGGCAACTTCCGCCCAGACAGGTATTGCCCATTCGTCCATGACGACTTTTTGCGGCGACTGCATATTGTATATTTGAAATCCGCCGCCGAGAGAAAGGATGACCGCTGCCTCTTGGCACAACTGCACGGCACTCTTCACATAATGCACGGGCGCACTGATACCCCAAGACATGATATCCCAATTCCTTCCGAACGACTGCATGATCCTGCCGTCGAAACGGGCGCTGTCTACGCTGTTTGTTGCCGAAAGATCCCCCGAAATGTAGTCGGTGATACAAATGTTATCCGGCGCCCATGCCGTGTTCAGCCAATTGCTGGTTATTTCAAATTCCGGCGCCGCCTTTTTTACTTCGTCAATATAATTTTTGACATATGCAAAAAACCGTTCCCTCTGAAACCGCAGATATTCCTTTTTCTCTTTTTCAGAAAGATCTTTCAGCTCTTTCCCCGAATACGCGCGCCATGCCGCGGCAGCTTTTTCCGAATGGTCGTTTTCAAGCGCCCAACATTCGCCGTCTACCCACGCGCCGTCCATTCCGTATTCGAGCGCGAGCTCTTTCAATTGCGGTATAAGCAGTTTTTCGGCATAATCCCCGAAAACGGAGATCTTCTCCGTTGCCGTTCCGTTTTCCGTAACCGCCGCCCAATCGGGATGTTCGCGCGCAGCCAACCTGTCCCAAACGCCCGAATAGTGCGAAAACAGCAGTACGCCGTATTTTTTCGTTACTTCGCGCCAACATTTGAGCAGATCGTTGCAAAGATAGGGCGCCGGCGTGCCGACCTTCGTCCGATAAGAAGAATACCCCGGATGACCTTTGGTATCGCACTGAATAAAATCGGGCTTTACCTCTCGAATGATCTTTTCCAAAACGGATGCGTCGAACTGTTTGCCGATATCCCGCGTATGTTCGTTCGCATGGTAATCGAAATGCAAGCCGAAAAAGCAATCTTTCCTTTTCATATTTCCACCGAAATAAATTTTATTCCCAAATATCCGGCTGCCAGTCGGTATCATCCCCCACCGCCTGCGCCGTTACGGTGATCTTGACCGTGGCTGCCAGTTCACCGTAGGTTGCGGTCAGTTCTGCCTCCCCTGCCGAAACGCCCGTTACCGTAAGCCCGCTTACGGACGCGACGGATGGCAAAGACGACGTAACCGTAACTTCCGATTCGTCAAATCCGTCTATATTTTCCGTCTTGAAAGAAAGAACGATGTTTTTCGCCTCTTCCACTGTGTAAGAAGTCTGCGAGAAAGCGAAAGATGCTTCCGCATTACTTTCCGAACCACCGCAGCCGACCGCAAAAGCCAGTGCGAATACCGTTAAAACCGCGCATAGCAGCGCCATGAATTTCTTTTTCATTTTTCTTCCCCTTAAAAATTTAGTCGTTGCGCAAAGCCCTCATAGGTGTGACAGCAAAAAATTTATGCCGCGATCACCTCTGTCCGCTTCGTGAACGCCTTCAAAGACATAAAAATCAAAATTATTTTCTTTGCCGAATGTTTTATAAAAGGGCTTTACCCTCTCCGCTTCCGCTTTTGCCGTTTCCGCACAGAACAATTCGTCATTGCTGCCCACGCATACGGCAAGCGCGCGAGGACAGATGAGCGCGGCGACCTCTGCGTCGCCGAATTTTTTCAGCGCACCGCGGTAACTCCAATCCGTCCACGAATAGCGAAACCTGTCGTTGAACTGCCCTTCCGCCAAACAGGCGCATATCCTCTCGTCGTAAGCGGCAAGATGCAGCGCATACATACCTCCGTAGGAAAGCCCCGCAACGCCCAGCCGTTTCCCGCATATGCCGTTTTCTGCAAAACAGTCGATGGCGCGCGAAAGCAAATAAAGCTCCAACGCGGTAACGGAACCGCCCAGCTGTTTCAGTTTCGCATCGATGTCTTTCCTATCGAAAACGTTTCCGTAACGCTGCGTATCCCATAAGAGCAGCTGCGGGCAGAACACGCTGCATCCGCGGTCGGTAAGCCTTCGGGCAAGCTGATTATAATTTGCCGAACCCAGATGCATGCCGCATATCATTTCCGGCGTTCCCTGCCCGCCGTGCAGACAGACGACAAACGGCGTCTGTGCGTCCTTGTTTTCCTGTTCGAGCAATATCCCGTACAACGGAATCCCCGCAATTTCCAAACGCATGCGGAATATGTTGACGTTTTTATCTTTTACGACGAAGGTTTTTTTCATGTCTGTTTTCCCGCTTGCAGGCGGGCAAGACAAAGGAAAGCCGAGCATATCGACAAAGGCTTTTTTGTAAAAGTCTCGCTTTTTAAGCAATTTTTCGGGAGTAAGATACCTGCCTCGCTCCATTTCGGCACAGGCGCGCGCGGCTTTTTGACCACGGGCGTGAGCAGGCTGGTTTTTCCGTAACTTTCAATCTTATATTCCGTATGCTCGCGCTCCGTATCCGTAAAGACGGTTTCGGAAGGGCAAAGCGCGCCGCCCTTTTCCTTCTGCCGCACCGGGAAGGGAAAGGCTGTCTGCCTGGTACAAGAAAGCGTTGCAGCCGTGCCGCCATCCGAGCAGACCGCTGTTTTTGTCCGCGCGGATGCGGAGCATATATCTCAATGCGCGGTCGACGCCCGGAAACACCTCTTTTACGACGGAGATGTCGCCCGTTGCCTGCACATACTCGTCGAGTTCATACAGATAGTAAGGCAGCCCCTCGTAACCGTAATTCTTTTCCCCTTCGCGCGTGTGATAAAGCCATGCGTTGTTTCCCATGGCGTCTATACAGTTATATCCGTCTTTGCGGGTACCGAAAAACGCGAGCGCGCGGCGCACGGCTTCGTCCTGCCCCAACGCGAGCGCGGCTGAGATCTGAAAATTGTTCGTCCAATAGCAGGAAAACCAATGCCCGCCTTCCAGCCAACCGTCGCCGCGGTGGGTATTGTCCTGCTCGACGACCGCGCAGCGGAAAGCCGCGGAAAGGAGCGGCTGCGGCGTCTGCGTGCGGCAAGCGTCCAAAAGGGAGGCAAAATACTCTTTTCCTCTTTTGAAAAGCGCATCGGCGCTCCCTTCGCCGAAAGCGGGCGCGTCGCCGATGCCGACCGTAAATGTCAGCTCATTCCCGCGCGCTTTGCAGGTAAGCGTGTCGCCTTCCGCCGCATACTGCGCCTTTTCCGCCGTATAAAAGCGGAACCGGCAAAACTCTTTTCCGTCCGTTTCCGCAAGCGCGAAAGCGCCCTTTTCCTCTTTCAAGGCGCAGGGATACGGTTTTGGCTCCAAGCCGAGCCAGCCCGCATCGTAAGGGCGGGAACACAAAAGCGGCCCGCCGAAGGTGCAGGTCAGCTCCGCGTCCTTCGCCCCGCCGTCATTGCCGCGAACGCGCACCCGCACGCAAGCCTCGCTTTCCGACACGATCGCCGACACGATCTCGAGCGTTTTATCCGCAAAGCGGCACACCCATTTTGCACCCTCGGGCGAAAACACCGTTTCCGTAGGTACCGTTTCTGCGCAGACGCCGTCCGCAAAAATGCGCAGCTGCCCCACCATCAGCGGCGGCGGGGCGATATCTGCCGCGGGGCGGGAAAGGGCAAACGCGGCGCGGGCGAGATCGCCCGTCCACAGCATGAACGGCCCGCGCCTGTGCGCGCGGTGCAAAAGGCTTATCTTGTTCTTATATCCCGTATGCCCGCCGTGATTGGTGCGCGATACGGTACAAATTTCTTGCGGGAAAGTTTCCCGGCGAAGGGATACGCCGTCGCCTTCCAAAGTGTACAAATCCATTCCTTTTCCTTCCTGTGGGAGGCTGCCCGCAAAAAAAGAGCGGCCGCCGATATTGCCTTACAATTATAATACGGCGCCGCCCCTTTGTAAAGGTTTTTTTTGATTTTTACGCAACATTCAGCGGATCAGCGCGGCGTAAAGCGCGCGGACGGCATCTGCAAGGCGCACGTTTTCGATGCCTACGATGACGTTGCATTCGCTGATGCTCTGATATATAGTCTTTACGCTGATGCCCGCGTCTTTCAATGCGGTAAAGATGTCTGCAAGCACGCCGATCCGTCCCGAAAGCCCGTGCCCGATGACGGCGACGAGCGCGATATCTCCGTGCGCCCTGATCTTATCCGCATCGATGCGGCGTTTGAGTTCCTTTACGAAATTTTCGAAAGATATCTTTATATATTCCGCCCTTTCGACGAAGAAACAGAGATTGTCCAACCCCGAATGCGTATGCGAGATATTGATGTTGTACTCTTCGAAAACGGATGTCACTTTTTTTACGAACCCGAGCTGCTTGTCGAGCAGCATTTTAGAGATCTGTATACAGGTATAGTCGCTTTTGCCCGTAATGCAGGCGATATTTTCCTTTTCCGCCGCATCCGTCCGCTTTTTGCGTATTACCGTGCCCGCAAGGTCGGGGCGGAAACTGTTTCTGATGACGATAGGCACGGGCGCGCCGACGAGGGGCAGCAGCGTTTCCGCGTGCAGGACGGACGCCCCCATATACGACATTTCGCGCAGTTCCCGATAGGACGCCTCTGAGACCTTTTTGCTGTTCGGCACGATCTTCGGATCGCATATGCGAATGCCGTCCACGTCCGTCCAGTTTTCGTACAGATTGCAGCCGAAGGCGCGGGCGGCAATTGCGCCCGTGATATCGCTGCCGCCGCGGCTGAACGTTTTGACGTGCCCCTCCTCGTCAAGTCCGTAAAAACCGGGAATGACGACGCCTTTTTCCGTTTCGATATGCGCCGCAAGCGAGAGCGTGGCGCTTAAATCGAGCTCGCCGCCTTTAAAACGGATAAACGCGGCGGCGTCTAGAAATGCGTAACCGAGGTACGCCGCGACCAATTTCGCATTCAAGTATTCCCCGCGGGAAAGGACGAAGTCCTCGTTCGCCTCGGGCTGACAGATCTGTGCGCGCACGATGCAGAGCTCTTCGCCGACGGGGAAATTTTTCAATGGCGAGGCGATCTCGCGGAAGGTTTCTTCTATTTTTGCGAACACTGCGGAAAACGCGGGAAGATCGAACCGCTTCAAATAGCATTCGTGCAGAAGATCGGTAACTTTTATATCGCCGCCCTTCTTTTTTCCCGGCGCGGATACGACGACGATCCTGCGCGAAGAATCCGCCATTACGATATCCCGGCAGCGCGCGACGTTTTCGCTTCCCGCAAGCGACGTTCCGCCGAATTTGCAAACTGTTTTCATACGTTCTCCCTTTGCCGAAAGGCTTTTGCCCTGCGGCACGATGCGTTTTGAGAGGCTCGGCCGTTCAGCCGAGCCTCCCCTTTTTGCCGTTTAACCGATCAGCAGCTCTACGCTCGTGAACTCAACGGAACCGCCGCCTGTACCGAACGTGATCCAAAAATAAATGTTATCCCATTTCATGCTCGTATAGGCGCCGCCGCGTTCCGTCATCTGATTGTAATACAAAACATATTCGTATTCTCCGTCTTCCGCAACGCTGACCGTCGTATTGATGCCTTTGCCGCCGTTCAAAAGCCGGACATTGATGGACGCCACATTCTCGGTTTTTACTTTCAGCCGTATCGCATAAGTATTCTGATAATTTATGTAACGGCTGTCTTTCAGCTGAAATTGCGAGCCTGTTACCGTCATCTTTCCGTTTTCATAAGTACCGCCGCTCCAAACCTCTTTATCGGATGTTTCGCCGCTGAAATCGGAAGTATAGGCTACGCCCTCGGCGCCGAGCTCCTCCGAATAAAATTCGAGATCGTCAATCCAAAAATCGACCGCACCCGTAAACCCGTTGACGGAGATCTGCAAAAAGTTTATTTTCGATTTATCCAACGCGCCCGAGGAGCCGTCGTCGGCGAGGTTCATGCCCGCAAAATCGCAGACCATATATGTGGCGTTGTTGGTCGCTACAAACTTTTTAGTCATCGTATAACAGTTTAAATAAGAACCTATTTTTACGACGACGTTCGCCTCCGTTGCGCCGCTCCCGTAATTCAAGCCGAGCTTCATGCGGAAACCGTTGATTTCGGTAAAATCGAATTCGTCAAGCCCGTAACCGTTCGCCTGCAGCGAAAACTCGGCGGTCGCATAATACTTCAACGCTTGGCTTCCGCCCCTTTCGACAAGCGACGCCGCAGCCGAACTGCCGGAAACTTTCCACTTCGCGTTCACTTCGCTCACGTTGCCGTACGACTCAAAATCTTCGAATATGCCTTCCGCGCCTTCCTTCGGCGGATTTGTAACGGCATCGCGCGTATCCGTATTATAGTCCGTGCCCGTACCGATGGAAATATCGTCTATCAGGAAGTAGTCTCCCGTGCTGACGGAACTCGGCGCGATGCGTATCCAAAGCACGTTGACGTTGGAAAGATTCAAACTGCCCGCGTTGACCGTGAATGCCGAGAATGGTATGGAAACATACATCCCTTCCGTTGCGTTCAGCGTGAGCTGCGCGCGCAGATCGATCGCCGTTCCCTGCCCCACCTGCAAGGTCAGCTGCGCGCCGTTGCCGCCGCCGCTGATCCAGAAGCGTATGCCTTCCGCGCCCGTCCAATTGCTTTCGATATCCGTCAGCCGCGATTGCAGCGCGCACCAGCCTTTGCTCTTCGCACCGTATTCGACTTTCATCGCGGCAGTTCCGTTCGCGCCCTGCCCTTTGGCAAGCGTAACGTTCAGCGGATCGCCGCCCGCGTTCGCGTAAAACTCGCCTTGCAGTGCGGTATCGTCTGCGAACGTTTCAAAATCGTACAGTGTTTTCGGCGTGCTGTAATCGGGAACAGTGCCCTGTTCGAACTGTTCGCGCGTGTCTTGCGAATGCAGCGCGTCCGAACCGATGGTAACGTTGTCTATCAGCACTTCCGCCGCGGAGCTTGCGTTGAAGTAGAACCAAAGGCGCACGATGCCCGTCATGTCCCAAACGCCGTCGCCGCCGCCCGCGTCTTCAAACGCGGAGAAGGGGATGGAAACGTAACCGGCCTCGCCTGCATCGAGCGAAAATCCCGCCGTCCAGCGCTGATAGCCGCGTTTGCCGATGGAAACCTTCAAAGTACCTTTCGTTCCGGAAACCCACAGGCGGATACCCGTCGCGCCGCTCCAATTCTTTTTGTCGGCGGGGTTGATGGACTGCACTGCAGACCATCCTCTTCCTTCGGGGGTATAGGTAAGTTTCATTGCGGTGCTATCGTCGGCGCCTTCGCCCTCGGCAAGCGTGGGCACGAGCGAATCGCCGCCCGTATGCGTCGTGAAAAAGCTCTGCAGCTCGTCATCGTCTTCAAAATCTTCAAAGTCGTGGATGACGCGCGTTACCGTGTTGTCGGGTACAGGTGTTTCATGGTCTGCCTGCGTCGTGAAGGCGGTGCTCGCATACGACAGCGCGATATCTTTTCCGTCCTGTTCCTTCATTGCAAAAATGCGCACATAATACTTTGTGGAATACTTGAGCGTCGTGCCGATCGCCGTATGCGTCCGCTCCGTGCGCTCTTCCGCGGCGACCGCGGAAAAGTCTGCACTTTCGGAGAGCTGAACGAGATATTCTTCGGCATTCGGCTCCTGCGTCCAGCTGATACGCGGATTTACGTCTTCATCCGTCGAATCGAGTGCGGGAGCGGTGATCTCGAACTGCCCGAGCGGAACGCCGCCCGTTTCCATTTCCACCTTCGGCGACGCGCTTTCTCCGCACGCGGCAAACAGCATACCGAGCGCGAGCAGGATGCCGAGAAGTGCAGCAAACAATCCTCTCTTTTTCATTTTTTATTCCCCCTTATGCTTTCCTGTCGATAATGAGCGCCAGATCGCATGCCCAACTTTCGAGCGAGATCGAAAGCTTTCCGCCCGCAGCGGCGGCATCAAACGTCTTTGCGACTTTGCCCGTGTTCGTATCGAACACCTGCACGGTATACGAGCCGTCTGCAAGACCTGCAAATTCGAGCGTCGTATCGGCAAACGTGCCGGGGTTGGTATTCGCATAATTGTACTGCATGTCGGTGATGTAAGCGTATACCGCATCGGCGCCGACAAAGCCGTATACAGCCACTCTCTGCGCGTTGGTCCCCCCGACCGTGTATCCTTCCTTCGTGAGCGTATTCATGAGGATAAAATCATCGGGGAGCAGTTTGAAGTATTCCACCGCGGGCGTCCAATTGGCATACTGGTCGTAATTGTTCACCTGCTGCCACCAGAAGGTCATCGCGCCGCCCGCACTGCCGCCCATCGGGGCGGAAAACGCCGTCTGCTTGTTCATCAGCCCGTTCGGATCGCGGTCATGGTTGTATGCTTCGGAAGTGCCGCTCGCGCCCATCTCGCCGATGAGTACGGGCTTGTTGAAATGCTGCCACAGCGCATAGCACTCGTTCGCAGCCCCCGTGGAATAGTTCGAACCGAACACATACGAGTGGAAGTTCATAAAGTCGACCGCGTCGGCGCCGTATACGGCGTCGTAATGGTCGTTGCCCGAACTGATGGTTACGAGATGGTCGTAAGGATCGACGCCGTGCATGAAGTCGCCGAGCTCTTCCGTCCATTGCTTTGCCTGCTCCTGCGTGAGCAGATCCGTGCCGTAATAGGTGGAATCCATGCCGATCTCGTTCATCAGCTCCCAGCCGAGTATGTTGCGGCTGTAACCGAACCGTGCCACATAGTAGCGGTACAATTTTTTCGTATCCTCTATCGCGCGGGAATCGGTAAAGTATTCCCAAGGCTCGTCGAGATACCCGCCGTTTATCTTGTTGTACGGGTTCGTGTCCCAACGGTGCGACTTTTCGCCCGCACCGTCGTCCTTGCGGAAGGGCGTGATCGCCTGCATGGGTATTTGCAGATAGATGCCGTACTCTTCGGCAAGTTCCAATATATTGTCGAACTGGCACGCCTTATACTGACGCGCATCGAAGTTGAGGATGCCGCCCGAAACGTCCTGCACGCCGTATCCCGCGTCGATGTCGGTCAGCCAGGTACGGGAGTAATTCATGCCCGCAGCCACCATTTTCGGGAAATATACGTCGTAATCGTAAGAGCCGCGGTTTTTGTCTACGCTGTACGCGAGATTCATGCCGATGGGAAGATAAGGCGTTCCGTCCTCGAAAACGAAGTTGCGCTTTTGCGTGGGTTCTATGCGTATGATGCCGCGGTTCTGCTCTTCGTCAGGGTTTTCCGTTGCGGTGACGGAAGAGGTGTACCTGAACTTTTCTTCGCCGTTCTTTTTGCCGACGATGCGGTATGTCCATTCCCCCGCTTCGGTAAAGCGGAAGCGCAGCTTGAAGCCGCTTTCGCCCGTTTCCGTAAGCACTTCGTTGCCGAACAGGTCGCCGGGCTGATACCCTTCGAGCGATTCGCACACGAAACTTGCGAGCTGTACCGTCTGCCCGGGGAGCTCGGAATTATAGAACTGCATATCCGAGATATAAATGTCGCCCGTGGCGGTATAACGGTCGTTCAGGCTGTCGCTCGTCTGTATGCGCCCCGAATACATATGCGTCAGAGGACGGTGATAGGTCGTTTTCGGGCTGTGGGTAAACTCGCTCTTGGCAAGTTCTTCTGCGGTGAGGACTTCTATCTGTTCGCCGTCAGTCGTGGTGACGGTTTCCGTTTCGCTGCCGTAATAGAAGTCAAACTTTTTCCAATCTTCGGTAAGTTTGCTCCCCTCTATTTTCACCCAAGCCTGATCTTCGTTTCCGTAAAAATAGAGAAATACGGCGTCGCCCACAAAATTTTCACCCTTTCTGAGCCAAACGGAAACGGTGTCGTGCACGGACGTGATGCTGCCCTTGCTGAGCACGGCGCCGCCGTTGCCGCCGCCCGATGCGTCCGTCACGTTGAAAGTGATCCTGCCGACGGGCGTTTCTTCGCCCTCCTTTTCGTCGAGCACGCCCACCATCGTGGCGCTGTTCTGCGCGAAATATTCGCCGCCGGAAGTGATGTCGAACGTACCCGAAAGATCATAGGCATCGAACGAACGCTCCCAGCCCTTATAATAGAAGGCGGGCATCTCGTACAGTTCGCCCGAAGGAGAAACGAACTGCCCGTAAATATCTACCTCGCTCGGATCGTACACGTTCCCTTCCGTGGTCGCTTCTATGTCAAGCTCAAACTTCTTGTTCGCCACGAGCGATGAATCTTCCGCCTGCGTTACCGAAGAGAGCGAAAAATTCGCGTCCGCCCCGCCGACGGTAACGACTTTGTTCTTTTCTTCGGCGAGGATCTCCGCCGCGACCTTTTGGTCGGCGGTCTGCCCGATATCCACCGCGCCCTGTTCGGGCGACGTGCTGCATCCGCCGAGGATCGTTGCGACGATCAGCGGGATGCCGCAAAGCATTGCCAACTTTCTTTTCATACCTTTTTCTCCTTTAATTTTTTTTCGTTACTTCAGGTCAGCCGCTTCCACGCCCTTGTTCATCCTGCGCTGCAAAATGAGGAAGAGCACGGAAACAGGCACGATTGCGATGACGAGCGCTGCATACAGCTGCAGCCGCCCCACTTCCGCAAGGCTGTCGTTGGATTGAAATTTGAGCAGCGTGAGCGGCACCGTGAACATTTCCGGATCGCGCAGATAAATGAGCGGCGCCTGGCTGTTCTTCCAATTCCCGAGAAATGTATTCAGCGCCACGAGGCAGAGCGCGGGCACCATCTGCGGCATGATTATGCTCAGCCATATCCTGAAATGGTTGCAGCCGTCTATCATTGCCGCCTCGTCCATCTCTTTGGGTATGTTCTTCATGAACGCCATCGTGAACATGACGCTCGTCGCCGCGCCGAAAAATCCCGGCACGATGAGCGGCAGATAGGTATACAGCCAGCCCAATTCCTTATAAAAGAGGAACTTCGGGATGGACGTGACCTGCGTGGGCAGGAACATGGTGCAGAGCATCAGAACGAACACGACATACCGCCCCTTAAAGCGGAACCTCGAAAGCCCGTATGCGATGAACGGGCTGACGATAATGTTCAGAACCACCGATACCGCAGCCAAAAATATGCTGTTGAAAATACTGCGGTAAAACTGCATTTCGATGAGCACCGTGTAATATCTTCCCCACTGCGGATCGGACGAAAAGAAAGGCTGTACCGACCTGTAATACTCTTCCCCCGTAAGCAGAGAGGTAGATATGAGCCATATGTACGGAAACAGGATGACGCACGCGAGCACGACGGCGAAAATTTTGAAAAGCACGGTAGATACGGTCGGCTTTTCTCTCAAACCGCTTCTTGTTTTCATTCCGCCACCCCCTTAATCGTCAAGGCTGTAATAGCCCGTCTTCTGCACGAAGACCAACAGCCCGAGGCTGAACACAAGCGATATGCAGAATATCACCCAGCCGATGGCGCTGCCCATGCCCATTTCTCCGTCTACAAAGCTCTTGTTGTATAGGTAGAACGAGAGCGTCGCCAACGAGTTGCCCCTGCCCATCACGCCGTCGCCCGCGCCGACGATGGAAGAAAGACCTACCGCCATATCGAAAACCTGCAAGCCGAACACGACGCCCATGATCATCTGATACACGATGACGCCCGCCATAAGAGGTATGCAGATGCGGAGCAGCAGCGTCATGTTCCCCGCGCCGTCTATCTTCGCCGCGTCGTAAATGTTCTCGTCTATCTGCTTCATGCCCGAAAAATAGGTGAGCATGGCGCCGCCGATGCCCCAAAAACAGAGCATGACCATCACCCAGATCGCCTGCCCGGGCGTTGTAAGCCACGCCTGCGTGGTGCCGTTTGCCATGAGCATCAGCCGGTTGATGAGCGACTGCGTTTTTATGCCGATGATCGTATCCATCATGATGGCGAACGCGGTGCTGATGGTGAGGGTAGGCAGGTAGATGACCATGCGCAGGATGGAGTTGACTTTATTATTCTTGACAACCGCCCACGCCACGGAAATGCCGACCACAAGATTGATGCAGATCGCCATGACCGTGTAAATGAGGGTGTTCTGCAAAGCGGCGTAAAACGATTCGCCGTACTTTGTGCTGATGTCGAACAGGTTTTTATAGTTTTGCAGCCCCACGAATTCGGCAGACGAGATGCCGCCGAAGCCGTTCCATTCGGTAAAGGAGAGCCAAAGCGAAACCAACAGCGGGGTAATGGTCAATCCCAAGAAACCGATGATCCAAGGCGCAACGAACACCCAACCCAAGCTTTCGTTGCGCACGCCGCGGCGGTGCTTATGCAAAAGTTTTGCGCTCATAGGTATTTTTCCCCTTCCGCCATTCTTTCGCAAAACTGCTTGCCCGTAATTGTGCCCTTGCAAAGGTCTGCAAAATGCGTCGTGAAGTAGTTGGAAAATTCGGACGAAGTTACGGGGGCGGTGACCAAGTTGTCCATACCGATCTTATAAGACGAATACAGCTTGGGATCCCAATTGCCGTCGGTATTGTTCGTTACGGTGTCGAACGCTTCCTGATTGACGGGGATGTCCGCCCACTTTGCGTAAGTGAGCTGCTGTTCCTTTTCGAGCATCCACGCGATGACGCGGTACGCCTTTTCCTTGTTTTGGCTGAACGAAGGCACGAACAGGGCGTTGTAATCGCCGTAAGCTACGTCCTTGCTCTCTTGAATGGCGTAATCCGGATCGTTCAGATCGGTCGCATCGGCGGCTTTGAAGGGTGCGATGGTCGCAAGCTCGGTGCCCGTGCCCGCATAATATTCCGTAAGGTTGGTAAGCGTGCCGAAGTTTGCCCAACCCGCAAGGCACTTGTTGTTGATGATGGCGTTCGTAACATCGCCGTAGGTGCCGCCGCCGCTTTCCGAATACGGGACCACCCAGCCGCTCTGCATGAACTGACGGAACTGTTCCGCTGCCGCCCAACCCGCTTCGTTGTTGCAGCCGATTTTCCCGTTCTCGTCGATGAGCGGCGAACCCGCGCTGCCGAGGAACATATGCAGCGCCTCGTTGTGCGAAACGTTCAGTCCCATCAAAATGTTCGTATCCGTTCCCACGTCTGCGAGAAGTTCCGTCAATTCGCTGCCCGTAAACGACTCCGTCCTGTCGTAGGGGATCTTGCCGCCCGGCAATACTGCCGAGGCACTCTCCCAAACGGTGGCGTTGATGACGGGAACGCGGATAACCAGCCCTATGGGGATGCCGATCACGGCATCCCCAAGAGTCATGACTCTTCGAACGGACGGCATGAGGGAATTCCACGATTCCTGCAACGCGTCCACACTGCCGAGATCGACGAACATGCTTGCGTCGCTTTCGTCAAGATTCAGCCTGCTCAATCCCCAATTGTTGATAAAAATGATATCTGCCGCGGCTTCGCCGATAAGGTCCTGCCGCAGGGTGGAAAAGTGGGTGGAATATTCCTTGAATTCCCACTCGATATCGATATCGGGGTTATCTGCTTCGAACTCCTGTTCCCACGCTTCGAGGCGGGGTTCGTCTGCCGTGCTCGCCCACCGCGCGATGCGCACGACGTTCGGATCCGTTCTCCCGCCGCATCCCGCAAAGGCGCCCAGCCCCGCAAAACACATGACTGCGGCAAGTGCCGCCGCGATTTTCTTTCTCATCATAATCGTTACTCCCTTGATCATTTATTTTTATGGTGTATGCCGGATGCGCCTTTAAAAGCGCACGGGCAGAGGATTTTCCGCATGGATGGTTTCGATGACGCCGATGATCGCTGCCGCCTTTTCCGCCGTCACATACATTTCGCGCCCCTCCGTGATCGCATGATACAGATCCTCATACAGAAGGCGGGTGCCCACGTCGAAAGCGGTGCCGTCGTACTTGCCCTTTTCCTCATGCACGATTAGTTTTTCGCCGCAGTAAACGGGATCGCCCTTGTCGTTCGCCAAAAAACTTTCCACGACGGGGCGGGGCGGATTCTCGCCGGGCAAAACATACTTGCATTCGTAATCGGTAGTCGTACAGCGGAAGGTACCGCGCGTGCCCTGTATTTTTACCGTATACGGGGTATACGCGTCGGTGTTGTTGATCTCCACGTCCACGACCGGCCGCCCGGGAGCCGCGATGATCGCCTTGCAGTAATTGTCGGAATCTCCGCTGGAAAAGGGTGTGTTCGCGAGGCTCGAAAACGCAACGCGCGCGCCCTTGTCGAATTCCAATACGCCGAGCGCCATGCCGAAGGGATGCGGTCCCGTATTGTAGGCGTTGCCGGCGACCTTCTTTTGCAGCGTCTGCCAATCCCAACGGCGGGAAAGCCCATTGTAACGGATGCTCACCTGCAAAGCGTCCCCCACCTTCTTTTCGGATATCACCTTCAATATGTCGCGGTAAAAGGGCGCGTAAAACGTCTGTTGGAAGACCGCCAGCACGACGCCGCGCTCTTTTGCCAAACGGATGAGAGACTCGCATTCGTAGCGGGTACGCGCGAACGGCTTTTCCACGAGAACGTTGAACCCGTGCTCTATCAGATCCCGCGTGATCGCATAATGCTCGCACGAATAGGTCGCATTGACGACGACGTCGATATTTTTGCCGAACAGATCGCGGTAGTCGGACAGGATCTCCGCCCCCGGATAGCGCGCGGCGGATACATTGCGGCGGTGTTCGTCTTCGTCTACCACGCAGCGGACGTCGAACAGGGTGTTCGCTTCGGAAATATAAAATTTTCCGTGGATGTCTTTTCCGCTCCTGCCCTGACCGATGATCGCAAGCTTTAATTTTTTCATGGTTTCTCCTCCCTTTATTTTCGCATTCATTATATCATGCAATTTTAGTAAAGTACATATCCAAAAATACAATTTATATTAACAAAAATAACCAATTACTATTGACAAAACGCATAGGGTATGGTAAAATCCACGCAAAGGGGGTAAAAACATGGAAATTGAACAGATTTGGAACACGACGGAACCGCTCACGTTCGACTATACCACACACCGCGCGCCCGCGTTCCGTTTTCCGGCGCACTCTCACAATGCCTACGAACTTATTTTTTACATACGCGGCGACGTAACTTACCTGATCGAGGACAGAAAATATGAGCTGCGCGAAGACGACCTCGTCATCACGCGGCCGGCGGAACACCACTACCTGCGCGTCAATTCGGACGCCGATTATGAGCGATACGACCTTCTCATCGCACCCGATCATCCGCTTACTAGGCTCTTGCAGGCGATCCCGCGCGAGGTGGAAGTGATAAACTGCCGAAACAACGGCGTCATCGCGGAAAACTTCAAGCGTTTGGCGGAATACAGCAAACGATTCCCGAAAGATATTTTTCACGAACTTCTCTCCGCCCTTCTTACGGAAATACTTTACAACGTGCAAACGCTCAAAAAGGATCTGTACATAGCGCCCCAAAAGGTTTCGCCCCTTATACAAAAGGCGCTGACATACATCAACGCCCATCTGTTCACGATACAAAATATTTCCGAAGTGAGCGACGAGCTGTTCATCGCCCAAAATTATTTTTTCCGCCTGTTCAAAGAAACTTTGAAGATCTCGCCGAAAAAATACATCAACAATAAGCGCCTGCTGTTTGCGCAGCAATTGATCGCCGGCGGAGAAAAACCGACTGCTGTATATTTGAAATGCGGTTTTTCCAACTATGTTTCGTTTTATAAACGTTACGTCGAATTTTTCGGGCACAACCCTTCCGCCGAGCGCGTTTACCAAAACTAAATGACTTTTCCGCCGTCCGCAAAAACCGCGCGGACGGTTATTTTATCGTCAAAAACGGCGATATCGGCGTCGAAACCCCTTTCGAGGCGCCCTTTTTTTACGTTCAGGATGCGCGCCGGCACTTCCGCCATCATTTTCACCGCGTCGCATACGGTAAAACCGCAGTCGTATACGAGCACGCGCACGAGGCGGTCGGCCGTCGCAACGCTCCCCGCGAATGCAGAGCGGTCTTTGAGCTTGCACACGCCGTCTTCCACGATAAACTCCGTGCCGCTCATCACGCCCTCTTTTGTATCCGTGCCCGCGATGGCAAGGCTGTCGGTTATGAGGGCGACGCGCTCCTTTCCCTTTACCTTTACGATCATCTCTATCAGCTCGGGAGGAAGGTGCTTGCCGTCCGCAATGATCTCAACGAACAATTCGTCGCGCAGGAAGGCGCTCTCGATCACCCCGAGACTGCGGAACCCGTGCGAGCGGGTAACGGTAGACGTGCAGGAATACAGGTGCGTTACGAGGCTGCAGCCGTTTTCGATCGCGGTTTTCATTGCCGGATACGCCGCGTCGGTATGCCCCGCGGAAACGATCGCGCCGCGCCCCGTAACAAAGCGGCAGAACTCCCCTTCGGGATCGTTTTCGGGCGCATACGTCCACCGCGCGATGCTGCGCGGAAACTCCGCAAACAGCGCCGCGTATTCCTCTTTTTTCGGCGGCGTGATAAAATCGGGGCACTGCGCGCCGCACTGCTTTGCAGAAAGATACGGACCTTCCATATGCGCACCGAAGATGTGCCCTTTCGCCCTGCCCGAACGCATGGCGGCGTCAATGTCTCTTACTGCGGCGCGCATCGCGGAAAAAGGCGCTGCCGAAATGGTGGGCAGGATCGTCGTCGTGCCGTGCGCAAGGTGAAAATCACAGCCTGCCAGAACCTCTTCCGCGCTGCTGTCCATAAAGGCGTGCCCGCCCCCGCCGTGCGTGTGCAGGTCGATAAAGCCGGGGGAAACGTACAGCCCCGTAAAGTCGTATTCCTCGCCGCAGGGCGCCAACTTTGCGGAAACTTCCTCTATTTTTCCCCCTTCGATATACACGAACCCGTCGAAAAGTCCCTGCGGGGTTACGATCTTGTCGCTCTTTATCTTTAACATTTTTCCTTACAGCAAAGAGGCGCTGTCTTTATCCAGATACAGAACGGCATTCTCCTGCAACCGCAATATGCTTGCGGGACAATGCTCGCCGATCTCGCCCGTAAGGCACTCTTTTACGGCGTTCGCCTTGGTCTTTGCGGGAACGATGCAAAACAGCCACGGCGCGGAAACGAGCGTCGGCACGGTAAGCGTGATCGCATACTTCGGTACTTCTTCCAGCCGGGCAAAACACCCGTCGTGCACCTGCTGATTGCGGCAAACCTCGTCCAGCTTGACCACTTTTGCGCCGCGCGCGTCCTTAAAATCTGCAACGGGCGGATCGTTGAACGCGATGTGCCCGTTTTCGCCGATGCCCATAACCACGACGTCGGGCGGGTTGTCGCCGAGCAGCTTTTCATAGCGCGCCGCCTCCTTTTCGGGATCGGCGGCGGTACAGTCGATGTAATGCACGCTCTTGAATGGCGCCCTGCCGAAGATATGCGCTTTCAGGAAATTGCCGAACCCCTGCGGCGCATCGGCGGAAAGTCCGATATATTCGTCCATATGATAGGCGTTGACTCTGTTCCACTCTATTTGCCCGTCATCCGCAAGAGCCGCAAGCACCTCGTTCTGCGAGGGCGCCGCGGCAAAGATCATGTTGATCTCTCCCTTTTCCGCCAAAAGCTGCGCGATCTTCGCCTTGATGTCACGCGCGGCGGCATTCCCCATTTCCGCGCGTGTATCGTAAATTTCCACCTTTAATTTGTCTTTTTGAAACGCTTTCATAGCAATTCGCGCAGACAGCGCACCGCGTCTGCGAACGCCTCCTCCTGATTTTCGTATTTATACGGGTTTTCAAAACTTTTCCCCGCCAAGGCGTTCAGCCCCGCAAAAATCTGCAAGTGCGGTTCGAGCGTGATGAAGGTATCCTTTTTGCCGTTTCTCCGATAGCCGTTCAAAATGTCGCGTATACGCGCCTCTCCCTTGCCCGCGGGCACTACGGCGCCCGCAGACAGGGAATCTTTGACGTGAAAATATTCTATATGCCCTTCCAACAGCTTATAGGCATCCCACGCGTCGTACCCGTCCAGCACGAAGTTGCCCATATCGAACACGCAGCCCAATCTGCCGCCGAAATATTGCAGCAGTTCGAGGCAGCGCTGCGGACTTTCCCCGTATATTTTCGCCTCGTTTTCATGGCAGGGAAGTATACCGTGCCGCTCGCCTGCCTCCACGATCTTTTCCATCCCCGCAAGCACTTCGCCGCGGCACCTTTCGGGCGCCGCGCCTTCGGGAAGGTAAAAACTGAACACGCGCACATACTTTGCCCCGAGAATTTCCGCCGTTTCGAACACCCGCTCTGTCTGCTCCGCGCTCGCCTCGGAAGGCAGCGTTTTGCCGAGAGGAGAACCGACAGCCGACACGCCGATGCCGAACGCGTCTAGCGTCTTTCGTATTCTTTTCGCCTCGCCCTCGGTAAACTCGGAAACGTTTTTACCGTCGGCGCGGCGCACTTCCATATACTTTATGCCGAAACGCGCGAGCGCCTCGCACTGTTTTTCCAAATCCTCCGCGTATTCATCCGAAAATGCGGATAAAATCAATTCCGCCATTACAGTTTGACCTCCCTGACAGGCTCCTCTTTTCCGCTCTTCATTGCCCTGTCGAGCGCGTTCAATACAAATACGGGCGCGGCGAGGTCGTTCCACGAAGAAATCTGCTCCCCGCCGGATAAAAGGTTATAGAACTCGTCGAACTCTTTTTTGAAACAGGGGTTATCCGCCCCGACGGTGAACGCGCCGCCCTGATCGGCGGAAACGGCGTTTCTCACCGCATAATAGCAATTGTAACTTTCGTCGGCATAAACCCCCGCGACCTCAAAATCGTCATAACGGAAAGTTGCGCCGACAGACTTCTGATACCTGTTCGCCCTGACCGATTTCGGATACCGTCCGAAAATTTCCCCGACGATCTCGACGAGGTGCTGCGCATAAAAGAAGAATCCGCCGTTCGGGTTGCCGAGGCTTACGGGGCAGCGGACGAATCCGCCCAGCGTTTTGCCGCCCGCTTCTGCGATGCCGTCCGCGCGCAGCTGCTGCACGAGCGCATCGAAACGGCAGGAAGAGCCGCCGCAAACTTTTGCCCCCGCCTTTTTCGCGCCGCGCAAAAGGGCGAGCGCGTCCTCTTCGGAAACGGTAAAGGGCTTGTCGATGAACACGGCGAGGTCTTTGCACAGATACGGCTCGGCGTATTTGCGGTGATTGTCTCCGTGGCGCGCCGTAACGATCACGCCGTCCACCTGCCCCACCGCCTCGTCGTATGTTGCCATAGCCTTTACGCCGTACTTTGCGGCGAGTTTCTCCGTTGCCGCAGAGTCGTGGCTATATACGCCGACCGTCTGCACGTCGGCATATTTTTTGTCCTTTGCCATAAAGCCGAGAAAAGTATCTGCGTGAGAATTTTCACAGCCCAAAATGACGATTTTTTTCATATCCGCATCTCCTTATATATTGATACCGAAAAGCGTTTTCTGCGCTGCGCTTTTCAAAGCTGACCGAACCCTTTCCCGAGCACCTCGCTCGACTCCGTTACGATCACGAATGCACTGCCGTCTATGCGCCGCACCGTTTCCTTCAAAAATACGATCTGGCGGCTGTATATGCACGTTAGAAGCAATTGATGCTCGTTCGACGTGTACATCCCCACCCCGCGCAGCATCGTGATCCCCCGCTTACTGCCCGCGATGAGCGCGGACGCTATTTCTCCGCCTTTATCGCTGATGACGATGCAAAGTTTCGAGCGTTTCAGCCCGAAGGTGACGAACCCGCTCGTTTTTGTACATAAAAAAACGGTCGCAAGTCCGTAAAATGCCTTTTCGAAGCTGACGAGCGCCGCCGCCCCCGCCAGCACGATCGCCCCGTCGCAGATGCCCACCCAAAGAGGGATGTTCTGCGTCTTGGTTATTTTTGCGATCACTCTTCCGAGAAGTTCCGTACCGCCGCCGAATCCGTTGCGGATAAACAATCCGCTTCCTGCGCCGCACAAAAGCCCGCCGCACACCGTAGCCATGATCATATCGTCCGTGACGGACGGCACAAGCGAAAACAGATCGGTCGTAACGCCTAAAAATATGACCGTGGGGATAAACTTAAACGTGCATTTCTTCCCCGCGAATATAAAACCGAGTATCAGCACGGGTATGTTCAATACGATGGAACATATGCCCACGGGAATGCGCTCCCATAAAATATGTATCAGCGTGGCAAGCCCCGTGAGTCCGCCCGTCACGATGCTGTTCGGCACCAAAAAAACCGATGCGCCGAAGGAATAGATCGCGCACCCCGCAAACATAGCGCACCAACCCGAGGCCGCGTGCAAAATTTGCCCTTTTCTCTTCATCATACCGCATCAAATGAATGCCTCCAAGTCTTGCGCCCCGCGCAGTACCGAACAGACGATGTGCGTCGTTTCGCCGTAGCGCGCATCCTGCCCGTAACCGCGCACCTTGCGCAAAACTTCTTCCGCACGTTCGGGGCGGGTATAATTCACCTCGATACCGCAGGGATATTGCAGCCGCACGGGCGCATTCGGTTCGCGCACCGCCGCCTGAACGCCCTCATAAATCTCTTCGAGCACTTTTTCTTCGGCAATAAACTCAGCCGCGTTCCTGCCCTTGCCTATCTTTGTAACAACAGTCCGTATGCCGGGTATGCCATCTTTTATCTGCCCTATGCAAACGTCGTCGGAGGCGGCAAACAGCACGGGTATACCCAGCTCCCCCGCAATGTAGGCGTCGATCTCCGCTTCGCCCATCGTTTTTCCGTCGATCTTATAATACTGTATCGCCGCCGAACTGTAAGTGTGCGCGAGTACGCCGTTGAACGAACCTTCTTTGCTGTGATACCCGAGCAGTATGATGCCCGCAAAGGCAAAATTTTTTGCAAAGCTCAGCCGCTCGTACCTTTTCATCGGCGGGTTCTCTACCCGCACGGCGCGCGCATCTATCGCGGAAAAATCGATGTTTTTGCCCTGCCCGTGGTTATCCCATACCGCTACCCTGCCGGCGCCCGCATCGAACAGCGCCTTTACGGCGACATTTATTTCCTTTACAGCGTTTTCGATCGCTTTTGCGTAATCTGCCACATCGGGATATAAACTTTTGTACGGCTCTCCCACGATGCCGTGTATCCCTTCGAGATCTGCCGCGATCAAATAATCTTTGCCCATGGATGTTCTCCTGTGCCGCCGTGCCTCGGCGGCGTTTCAAATAAAAATTTCTTTTCCCTGCGAAGCGTACATGGCAAGGATAAGTTCTATGACCTTTTTCCCCTCTCCGTAATCGAGAGGAAAGCGCCTGTTCTTTCGCAGACATTCGTAAAATTCGCCGATGAGCTTAACGTGCCCCGCGCCCCACACTTCTTTGCCGTACAAAGGAAGGCCGTCGCTCTTCGTTATGAATTTTCCGTTGACGACGATATTGTCGCCGATCAGCGCCGCCTCCGTGTCTTCGCATTTAAACATGAGCGTGACGGGAAAACTGTATGCGCAGGCGTTCGTCGCCGTCATGACGAACCTGCCGCCGTTTTGCAATTTGAATATGCCGAGCTGGCTCTCTTCCGTTTCTATGACGCCTTTCAGCGTATCGTTGCATCCGTGCGATATGACGGATACGGGCATACCGCAAAACCATTGCAACAGGTCGAGCGTATGCAATGCCTGATTGATCATCACGCCGCCGCCCTCTTGCAAAAGAGTGCCCCGCCATGCCGCAGAATTATAATACGAAGCGTCGCGTTTCCAGCACAAGTTGCCGCTCGCCGCCGTTATCTCTTTTCCGGCAAACAGTTCTTTCAAATATCTGACGGACGCATTGAAACGATTTTGCTGACAGACGCCGAGCTGCGCCTTAGAGCGAACGACGCTCTTTTCTATTTGCAGCAGCTGCGCCTTGCCGATCGCCAGCGGCTTTTCGCAAAGGACATGGATATCCCTGTCCAAACACGCGCACACCATTTCCGCGTGAAGATAATGCGGTGTACAGATATGCACGGCGTCTAACCTTTCGTTTTCGAGCATACGCCTGTAATCGTCATAGACGGCACAGTGCAAGTTTTCCCTTTTTAATGTACTTTCACAGCGTGCTGTATCAATATCGCACAGGGCGGCTATTTCACAGCCCGCAAGTTTTACCGCATTGATATGCAGAGGCGAAATCGCTCCAAGCCCGATGATCGCTACCTTCATTCCTGCCACACCCCTTTTCCGTTATTATTATAAGCTGATAATTTCAAAATGTAAATAACCAATTCTAACAAAAACATTAACAAAACTAACCTATTTGCAGTGCTTTGGCACAAACATCGCAGTGCGCCAAAGCGCAATACAGAAAAGGGCGGCAATTCCGCAGTTTCTTGATTCCGTTTTTATTTGGTGCCGAAAAGCCTGTCGCCCGCATCGCCCAGCCCCGGAAGGATATAGCCGTTTTCGTTCAGCTCCCTGTCGAGAGTGGAAACATACACGCGCACGTCGGGATGTTCGCTTGCCACCCGTTCGATCCCTTCGGGCGCGGCGATAATGGACATCATTTTGATATTTTTGCAGCCGCGCTTTTTCAGCGCCGCGAGCGCGTCGCAGGCGGAACCGCCCGTTGCGAGCATCGGATCGACGAGGAATACCGTCTTGTTTTCGATGCCTTCGGGAAGTTTGCAGTAATACTCCTGCGGTTCAAGCGTTTCCTCATTGCGATACATGCCGATATGCCCGACGCGCGCCGTGGGGAACACTTTGTGCACGCCGTTCACCATGCCCAGCCCCGCGCGCAAAATGGGCACGATCGCGACGCTTTCTTCGGGAATACGGTACTGCACCGTCTTTTCCAAAGGCGTTTCCACCTCTACGGGAACGAGTTGAACGTCGTCCATGCTTACATACGTCATGATCTGCGTTATCTCTTCCACAAGTTCGCGGAATTCTTTCATCCCCGTGTTTTTATCGCGCAGAATGGAAATTTTGTGTTTGATGAGCGGATGATCGAAAATAAAAACGTTCTTATATTCCTTCATTTGTATCCCCCTCTTCGCCGCCTTCCGTTTTGCCGTCGGTCTCCTGCTTTGCGGGTTCCTGTCCGCCGTCTTGCTCTGCGGCATCTGCGGCGGGCGCCTGCCCTTCTTCGCCGCCTTCGGAGCGTTTCCTTTTAATATTTACCAACGCATTGGTCAATATGCCGAGGATAAGCGCGCAGGCTATGTTCGTGAGGGTGATCTTGCCGAAGGTAAGCGCCAAACTGCCCACGCCGGCAATGAGTATCGCGGAAACGGTGAACAAATTTCTGTTGTCGTTCAGGTCTACTTTCTGCACCATCTTCAAGCCGCTTACAGCAATGAATCCGTAAAGTGCGATGCAAACGCCGCCCATCACACATCCGGGTATGCTGGCAAGGAATGTCATAAACGGAGCGATAAAAGAGCTCACGATCGCCAGCAGCGAAGTAACGAGTATGGTAATAACGGAAGCATTACCGGATATGGCGACGCATCCGATCGATTCGCCGTAGGTCGTATTCGGGCAGCCGCCGAACACGGCGCCGACCATAGAACCTACGCCGTCGCCGAGGAGCGTTCTCGAAAGCCCGGGATCGCTAAGAAGGTCTGTTTCTATAATGGACGATATGTTTTTATGGTCTGCCAAATGCTCCGCAAAAACGACGAACGCCACAGGGACATACGCGACGGCGATGGTACCTATGTAAGCGCCGATGCCGCCGTCCGCAACATAATCGGCATCGACGAACGCCTCGATAAAGGTAAAATTCGGCACCCAATCCATCGATTTGAAAACGGTAAAATCGATGATGCGCATTGCCTCTGCCCCGGGGATATAGCTGAACGCCGTAAATATGGCGGCGATCGCATAGCCGGAAAGGATGCCTATGATGAAAGGTATCATCTTCAGCATTTTTTTGCCGAAAACGGAACAGGTGACCGTAACGGCAAAGGTTACGAGCGCACAGACCAGACAGAGCAGCGTATTCGTGTTCATCAGATAGCTGCTCGTAGCCGCGTTCAGATCGATGCCGCCGACGGCGTTTTTAATAGCGCTTCCCGCGAGTGAGAGACCTATAAGAGCCACCGTCGGTCCGATGACTGCGGCAGGCATGATTTTATCGATCCATCTTACGCCCGCAAGTTTAACGACGACGGCGATGATGACGTACACGAGCCCCGCAAAGATCGCGCCGATGATGAGTCCGAGATAGCCGAGCGACATGGAAACGCCGCCCGCAAAAGCCGCGCACATGGAATTGATGAACGCAAAGGAACTTCCTAAGAATACGGGACTCTTGAATTTTGTAAAGAGCAGGTACACGAGCGTGCCCGCGCCCGCGCCGAAGAGCGCTGCCGAAATGGACATCTCGCTGCCTGTCGTAGAATTGACCACGATAGGCACCGTGATGGTAGCAGCTAGAATGGCGAGCAATTGCTGCAGGGCAAACAAAATCAGTTGCCCGGGCTTCGGTCTGTCTTTTACGCCGTAGATCAGATTCATTGGTAAAAAAATCTCCTTTATTTTTTGCATCCCCCGAATGATCGGAATACACTTTTTTTATTATAGCACCCTTTGACGGAAAAAGCAAGAATACGTGAAAACAATGTGAAATAATTTGTATCTCCGATTTTTATAAAAAACGTCTTTCGGGCAACAAAAAACACGGGCGATCCCCGTGTTTTTTACATTAGACCAAGTCTATCTTTTCGCCGCCGTGCAGTCTCGACCGCTCTGCCGCCGTACCCGATCATTACATAGTTCATTTTCTTCTCCGATTCATGTTGATTTCCGTCCCGAAAATTCTCGCCGCCGTATAATGCGGCGGCGAGAATACCTGTGTTGCTCAGCTTACGCTTATGCTTGCGATATAAATATCACCCGTTGCACTTGTGCCGTTCACCCAAAACGCGTTATTGGACTTATCGTCTGCAAAAAGCTCGTCATAGCGAGATATAAAATCGGCAATATCCCATTCAAGTACAAGCCATTCCCCTTGCGCGGTAATCGTCTTTTGTTTACCGTTCAGCTGTACCGACGTTACCCCTGTGGTTTCTTCGGGAACGAATATTTTCATCGATATTTTTGTAAATTCACCGTTTTCGTATACCGATTTTGTAAACCTCGGCGTTACGTCAAAAACAAACAAATTTCTCGCCGAAAACGACAGCTTTAATACGCCCTTTTCGCCTTCATATTCATCGACGACGAAGGCCCCTTTCACGCTTGTATTCGTCTGCGTGCCTGCCCGCGAATATTCATCGTCAAAATTTTCTACTTCGCCCTCGGATGCGGGTACATATCCGAATTCTGAAATATAGATCGTACCCGTCGCCGTTGTACCTTTAATCATAAACCCGTTGTCTACAACATCGTTTGCAAACAGATCAAAGTTATTTTCAAAATGTTTTGCACTGAAAGATATGATCTGCCACTGTCCCATAGCGAACGCCTTTGTATTCGTTCCGTCGTTTATAATATTAATGGACGTAAGTCCCGTCGTTTCGGGGGCGACATACAATTTTAAGTAGACTCTCGCCAACCCGGTCTCCTGATATTCGGCAAGCGTTTTTCTCGGTTTAATATCAAAGGCCACTATTGCCCGTTCAGAAAAATCGAGTCTTATTACGCCGCTCTCTCCCTCAAAGGAAGGGAGCCACTCCGTCGCCGTCACTCCGGCTGCTTTAATTTGGCTGTCGGTGCCGTTCGCATCAAAAAACTCTATTTCGTTGGCCGCAGCCTCGGCACGGGTAACGGAAAAATCTACCGAATACGTCGCCGCGTTATAATTTGCTGTCGCCGCAGCCGTTCCCGTAACCGTATATTCCCCTATATCCGTGGGCGCCGTTGCGCTTTCAGCATACACCGTGTCGTTTCTTCCCTTATAGACATAACTTACGGATGCATCTTCATACGGTACTTTTGTGATCGCGGGCAGGCTTGCCGCGGCGCCATAGTTATAGTCGGCAAAAGTAAATTGGAGCTGATTTTCCGCCTTTTCCACCGTAAAATTCACAGAATATTCGGCGGATTTATAAGCATCGGTCGCAGCTGCGGTGCCCGTTATCGTGTACTCGCCCGCATTTACCGGAGCCGTATTGCTTTCCGCATACTCCGTATCGTTTCTGCCTTCATAGGTATACGTTATCGCGGCATTATCGAAAGGCGTTTTCGTAACGACGGGCGTGCTCGCCGTTTCGCCAAAGGTATAGTCTTCAAAGGTGAATTCCAGCTGATTGGGCAAAGGTTCTTCGGAAACATTGTCGTCACCGTTGCCGCATGCGGCAAAGAGTACCGTAGAAAATGCCAACATCAAACTTAAAATACAAATTGCAAATCTTTTTCTCATATTTCGTCCCCTTTCTTTTTTTATTAATACCCCATACAGTTGGTTACTTTTCTGATTTCCACAGGCCAACCGTCGAGATATTTTTCCGTATTTTTAACCATCTTTTCAAAGAGGGCCTTACCCTCTTTCAGCGTCAGTTTACTGCACAGAGGCTCCGCCATAAACGTATCGAAAACAGAATTCATATCTCTCGCACGGATGCCCCGCAATAAATTATCCTGCTGCCGCGCAACGCGCGATACGAGCAGCTCCACGTCTTTATTGAGCGGCCTGCATTTGAGCGGCGTGATTTTGCCGTATTCAAACACGGCGTTCGTTTCGATCACGTTCGCGTCAGACGCCCAAGCGACCAATCCGCTGTTCAAAAGGTTTACGTTGGAAACACAATCTTTTTTGCCGCAAAGGGCAAGAATAAGCGACATAAATTCTTCGCCCGATGGATTTACTTCAACCTGTTCTTCCCCGTTTACGAGAGCTCTCGTTTTTTTCACTTTTTCTGCGCGGTCGCGGCGGCGCCAGTCTACGTCGGTGAGCACAAAACCCCATTCCTCAACAAGCTCGGGGGAATCAAGATACCATGCGTTATTCACAAACTCTGCCAAATGACGGTCGCCCGCCGCGGCGATCTGCCCGTAGCGCATGAACAGATCCATCTTTACATACTCTTTACTGCTCATCACATCGCCGTCTGTACGGTTGCCCTTCCACATATGTTTGCGGATGTATTCCCTGTAAACGGGGAACAGGTCTACGCCGCGGCATTCGGCAGAAGTGAACCAGGTAAAGTGATTTACGCCTAAAACGTCTACTTTTATCTCGTGCCGCTCAACGTTCGTAAAGCCGAGCATCTCTTCCGCCACGCGCGCCAAAAATTCCTGCGTACCGAAAACCTCATGGCAGCAGCCGAACGCTTTGACCTGCGGAAACACGTCGTACAGCGTCGCCGTACATAAAGACATCGGATTTGTAAAATTGATGACGAATGCATTCGGGCAATGTGCCTTTATCTGCGCGGCAAATCCTTCGTATATAGGTACGGTGCGCATTGCGCGCAATATGCCTCCGGGGCCTACGGTATCGCCTACCGACTGATACAGCCCGTACCCGTTCGGTTCGTGCACGTCGGACGCCATTTCGTCGAAAGTACCCGGCAGAATGGAACACAAGACAAAGTCTGCCCCGTCCAAAGCCGCACCGAGGTCGGAAACCACTTTGTACTTCCAATGCGATCTTCCCTTGCCGCTGCTTTCGATCAGCTCGCCGATGACCTGATTGTCCTGCGCGGCGGGGACATCTATATCGTACAACCGCACTTCTCCGCCTATCACGCCGTTCAACGCAAGGTCGCACATCATTTTGCGTGCCCAAGCGCGGGAACCGCCGCCGATATAGGTGATTTTTATATTATCCAGCTCCATTTTTTTGCTTCCTTTTGCTTAATCGCATTCATAATAAACATTTTGGATCATCAACATCGTGAAACAGGCGGACCAATTGTAATCGGAAATGGAATGCACCTTCTTTCTCCAATCGGGAACTTTCGGACAAGCGCCTTTTCTTTCCAATTCAAAGGGCACACGTTTGTTTTCGCTGTCGTAAAACTCGAATATCGAGCCTGTCGCAAGATACCGGCGGTTCACGTTCTCCAAAGTAACGTCGCGCAGCTGCCGCGCGAGCGAAGAATACCCGTACCGCCGCAATCCGCATACGATCATATAGTTATAATTCAGCCATACGGCGCCCCGCCACATATCCTGCCCGAATGCTTTGTTCTCTTTTGAGACCGAAGCGACGGGAAGGTCGGTCATGAACTTATTTTTGTCCGTCAGAACCCGCACGAGTTTTTCCGCCCGGTCCTCGGGCGCGATACCCGCAAACAGAGGAAGAAAAGACGCCACGCTCGCAACTTTTGAAAAGCTGCCGTCCGTTTTCAGGTCGTAATAAAGCCCGTCTTCTTCACACCAGAGCATTGCGTTCACCGCGTCCGCCGTCTTATTTCGCACAGCGTTCCACTCTGCCGCTTTTTCCACTTCTCCCAATTCGCCGAAAATTTTTGCAAGGCACCCCGCGTCGTTTGCCAAAAACACGGAAAAATCCACCGCGTCGAGCGTCAAAGCCTCATCAAAGCGGGGCGAATTGTCCATTCCCGATTCACCGCTCCTGCAATCTTCATTCTCCTCTATAAGCCATTCGAGCAGTCCGTTGCCGTTGGAATCTCTGTTGGCGATATCCCAACGCAGGTATTTTTCCAATTTATCCGCGCATATACGGAGAAACTGCCTATCCCCGGAAACTTTATAGACGTTCCAAACCCCATATGCCAGCACAGGCGGCTGCGTCATATTGTCGGCATATCCGCGGCAAGACATCCTGTGCGGGATAAATCCGTCTTCCCGTTGCTGCGAAAGCACGGCGGCAACGGCGTCCTGCGCCATATTGCAGTCATACTGCGCCCACGCAAGCGCGTGAAAAACGGAGTCCCACAGCCACATGTGCTTATGCGGCACCCTGTCGGGCGTCGTATAGCGGACGGGTATGCCGCCCGCCGGCGAATACACGTTTACTTTGTTGACCGAAAGCGCCTTATAATATAGTTTTTCGTACCTTTCGTCCTTACAGGGCGGCAAGCATTCGTAATACCCCGCGCGAAGGCGCAGCACCGCGTCCGTCGCTTGATTCAGCCCGTCGGCTGCCCTGCGCGCGGCGGCGGCAGCGCTTCTTCCGTAAGAGACCGCAAAGCGGGCGCCGTTCCGCGCAAAACCGACGTACCTGCTTTCGTACCGATAGACGGTCGTTTCGCCTTCCGCATTACAGGCATATCTGCCTTGCAGCACTTGTGCGGGGATCTCGCTCCTGCCTATCATGGTATAAGCGTCCGCCCACGCGACGGCGATGCTCTTTCCTTCGTCTTCCGCCAGCAAAAAATCGCTCATCACGGCGAAAAATTTGCAGTTTTCAGAAACAGGGATATATACGGAGAGAGGTTCGGGCAGTTCGAAACGTATTTCGATCGGCTGCCGCATGAGCATTGCGATGAAATCGTCCGACTCATCCGTTTTGCCGTCCATGCCTGAGAATCCGAACAATTGACCGTATCCGTAAATGTCAGACAATTTCATCGCTTTCACCTCAATACGGTATCACAAACTGCGCCTCGCCGGGATCCAGCGTAAACGACAGCGTACCGTTTTCAAGATCGACGTCCGTCCTTTCACCGTTCGCAAAGACAGCCGCATGGCTGAACCTCGGATCAAAGGTAAGAACGCTCGTCTGTTTCGTGTTGCTGCCGTCCGCAAAGACGGGATTGATCAAGTTCATCACCATATACATGGTGTGATTTTTTGTTTCGTCTTTCAGTTCCGACACAAAAACCGATTCCTTATCTACCTGAATGTCCGTAACATATTCCAACTCGCCCTTTAACGCGCTTGAAAGATGCGAAGTCGTATAATTTGTCGGCGCTTTGGTCGCATAAGTGCTGGAAGAATAGGTAAAGTTCAGAATGGTCGGCGCAAGTTTTTGTATTTCCTGATGAATATCCTGCAAGGCGTAGTACAGCGCCGTTTTGGTGCCGTTGCGCGTCATGATGGCGGTGCCGTCTACAAACTGCTCGCCCTGCGTGCTGTTCGCCTGCTTGTTCCAATAGGTAAAATAGGAGATCTGCGAAGCGCCCAGCCCCAAAGCAAGGTTGGTCTGCCAATACATATCCGCCTCTTCCACGGCGCGCAGATAAGGCGATCCGCCGCGCAGTATTTCACACGTTTGGCATACAAGGAAAAATTTAAGTTTTCGTTCCGCGCAAATTTCCGAAACGATCTGCATCCCGCGGATATGCTGCGCCTTAATGCCGTTCGCCATCATCGGATAAGAATCGAGCATAACGTAATCCATGCCGACGGTATCGATGTATTGTTCTACATATGCCTCGTACCTGTCGAAAACATCGCCCGAATCGGTCGGCGGATAGAAGGTAAGGCTGCTGCGGTCGGTATCGAGCGGATACAGGTTGCACTGCACGAACAGGTCGGGCGCAACGCGGCGCAATGACTGATACACGTCGCGTATCGATTCGAACATGGTATACCGCGGCTCATCCACAAGCTGCATCCCGTACAGTGCGGGATGGTCGATATACGGCTGCATACACTCCTTTATGTAATCGTCGAGTTCATCCTGCGTTTCGAACTGTTTGTCTTCACCGATGATGGTCCCGTCTGTTCTCGAAAGATTCTGAATGCGGTAATCTACCAAAATGACCTTTTTCAGACCTGCCTCATAAGCGGCGTCGAGCACTTTTTTCGCATCGCTCGTTTCCCACACATCTCCCGCCTTATAGGCGCCGCTGCTCTGCGCAAGCAGAATGGTCATGCCGCAGTCCATATATTCTTTATACCGTTCGGGCGTGCGGTAGTCTTCTCCTGTGGTAAAGGTCTGCCCGTCGAGGTTGTACGTTCCGTCGGTAGGCGGCGAATATCCGTAAAAATCCATCTGCAAGGTCGAATCGGAATAGTCGGGCGCATTCGGATTGACAGGTTTTTTATTCGTTTCCTCTCCTTCGGCGCAAGCGCCGAGGGAGAGTGCCGTTACTGCTGCAAGGACCATGCTTAATAGTCTCCTCGATAATTTTTTCAATTGTGTCCTCCGTTATTCGATCGTACTCGCATCGTAAGGCAGCTTTTCGATCTTAAACTTTGTGGTAACGCCGAACCTTCCGTAAATAAGGATATTCCCGCCGAAATAATTGCTGTCCGCAAAGCTCTTCGTATCGAACACGCCGTATAAATTATTGCCGTCCGTGTCGTTTTTCGTAGCGTCTGCAGGCGTTGCGGGATTGATGTTGCGGTTGTCGAACACGACGGTGTCCGTCGTCTTATCGCGCATGATCACGACCAGCTTGATGTGGGTTGCGCTCGCGTCTGTAGGCTGCCCTTCCGCATCGACGGAATCGATCTGGCTGTAATACATCGTGTACTCGTATTCGTGGTCCTCTTCCAGATAGCCGTATGCCGCCGGCGTATTTACAAGGTGCCATTTTCTGTTAAAATTCAGCCCCTTGCCGTACATGTTCGGACCGGAAACCGTGATCCTGCGGGAAGTGGCGCCGGGATTGTCTTCCTCGCCCGTGATCGTAAACAGACCGTTGTTCGCCAAAAGCCCCTTCGCGTTCTGCCCCGTCCAAGTGCCGTTATAAGTTTCGTCGTTTTCCTCTCCGACAAAGAAAGCGATATCGGGAGCGCCCTTGCCCGTAAAGGAAACGGTGACAGCTTTGTCGATGCCGAAATTGCCGTTGATGGCAACATACGGCACGTCTACATCGGTAACGCCATCCCAAAGATTCCCGACGTAAGAGCCGGTGCCGAGGCTGAACGTATTGTCTGCATCGACGGAGAGCCAATTCCCGCCGACGGTGATATCGTTTTCCTCCATCCATGCCTTTGTTTGGGCATCGACGGCGCGCACGGTGAGCGTGGTCTTCATTTCGATCTCCTGCCCGTCGCCGCCGACCGCTTTGATCCAGACTTCATGCGCAGAAGTGCTTGCAAGCGTATAGCTGTCCTGCTCGGAAACGTCTATCGTCTTTCCGTCGACGACGATCCTGTCTACGAACAATTCGTAATCGTCGTTATAAGCGCTGACGACGATGTTGAACAGCTCGATATAGTCATCGAAACTGACCGTTTCGCCCTCTTCGTATGCGGGCGAAGCGCTCGAATACGTCCAAGAAATGGCTTGCACGGTAACGGTGAGTTTCATTTCCGCGCTCTCTTCGCCGACGGTGAGTTTCAGCGTATACTCGCCGGGAGAGGTCGGGCGCCACGTCGCACCGTTTATCGTCTCTTCTTTACCCGACGCGTCGATGACCGTTAATGTATACCCCCCCCCATAGAGATCCGTGTCTACATAGTTTTCCACATACAGCGAGGGGCCGCCGAGTTCTATTTGCGTGGGTGCGTCTGCCTTAAAAGCGACCTTTTCGCCCTCCTCTGCGGTGTTTCCGCCGCCTCCGCAGCCGACCGCAGAAAGAATAAACGCGATCAAAAGTACAAAAACCGATAATTTTTTCATAACTTCTCCTTATCAAATAATTTTAACCCTTTAAGCCGCCGGTCGTTACGTTTTGCAGTACCAAGTTCTGATTTGCGGCATAAATGATCAATACCGGCAATATAGAGATACATATCGCGGCAAAGTATACGGGCAGATCAGGCTCTTCCGTCTGATACAGATACAGACCGTAAGCGAGGTTCGGGAAGTCGCGCATATAAAGCATTACGGTGTTGTAGTCGTTCCACACGCCTACCGCCTGCGTAATGGCAACGGCAACGATGCTCGGGAAAGCCTGCGGGAATACGACGCGGAAGAGCACCGTAAGGTTATTTGCCCCGTCGATTTTTGCCGCTTCGGAATACGATGAACTTATCCCCCGGAAAGTGCCGTACAGGACGATGAAAGCGAAGTCGAAACCGCCCGCCCACGCCATCCATATCAGGAAGGGATTGTTCACCATATTGAGTGAAAGAAACAATTTATATGTTGCCGCGCCGCTGCCGACAATGGGTATCGTATTCGCAAATATGACGAGTCCATACAAAAATTCCTTGCCCGGGAAACGGAATTTTGCGATCGCATAAGCGAGCAATGCGGAGCTCATCACGTTGACGAATATGCGGACGACGAACATCCAAAGTGAATTGAACAGCATATCAAGGTAGTAGTAGTCCCTGTAATGAAACTCGGTGAAAACTTTGATAAAATTCGTAAATTTCCACGCTTCCGGAAGCTCGAAAGAGCTGTTTTCGTTGAACTGCTGCGCCTCTTTGAGCGCGTTTAATATCACCCAAACGATCGTATACAGGAACACCATCGCAAATATGCCGAACAAAATCGTTGAACAGACCGTGGCGATCTTCCGCCCTGTTGACAGCCTTTTGAATTTTTGACCGTTCTGCATATTTCACCCCCCTAAAAATCCGTAGGTTCAACTACTTTTTCAAGTATGACGCGGGCGATCAAAGCGATCGGCACGGCAATGACGGTTATGAATACGCCCACCGCCGCAGGATAGTTATACGACGTGCCCGGCATCGTAGCGATATTGTAGGTCGCATACTGGAACCAAAAGCCCATGTTCGCCATACCGTTCCCACCTTCGCCCATCGAATAGACGTATACGCCGTTGTCGTATGTAAGCACGCTGCAGAAGGAGAAGGTGAGCAGCGTCGCGATGGTCGGCCACACGCAGGGCACCGCGATATTGAACACCTCCCTGCCGAGGCTTGCGCCGTCTATCTGCGCGCTTTCGAACAGCTCCTCGGGTATCCTCGCATAAGCGCCCGTAAGCACCACGTTGTTGCCGACGATGCTCATCATAAAGGTTACGACGATGATCGTCGGGTACGCGGTCGTTGCCGAAGAGAACAGCCCGTCGTGCTTGATTTGGTCGCTGAGAAGGTTCAGCGCGTACAGCAACTCGGTGACCGGCCCGTTGTACGCGACCATGTAGCGGACGAGCGTCGTCCAGACCACGGTGCCGACTAAACCGGGGATCAAAAAGCAAATGCGGAAAAACAGATGGCACTTCGTGTATTTATACAGCATATAGCAGGTAAAAACGGAGATGGGAAATGCCACCACGTTGACCACCGCCCACAAGAGCGCCGAGCGACCGATCAGCTGCGGCAAGATAAAGGTGAACGTATCCGGTTCGCGGAACGCTCTGAATACAGCAGCAAAATTTGCCAGAGTCCAATTCCCGTCCTCGTTCTGAAAGGCAAGTAAGATAGACGATATGTTGACGTATACCCAAAACACGGCAAACTGCGCAACGGGAATAAGTATCAGAAGATATACGAAAGGAAAATCTTTCTTCTCATACTTGGAATATCCCTTGAAGAGTTTTATTTTCTTTTTTGTCCTTTCCATATCCATTCCTTACAAATTTGCGATCCAATTTGCCCAGTTCTTGTTGATGTCTGCTTTTTCTTCTCCCCACAAGGTATTGGCAGCCTCCGCATATACGGCGCGCGTCTTGTCGCCGTCGATCTGACCTTGGCTGTTGAACATGCTTATCCTGCGGGAGGCGATCTCCATCGGTATGTGCCTTGTGCTTATAAACATCGTCATCAACCCCAGTTCTCTGCGCAGTCCGCGCGGATACGAGGTGATGAGTTTTGCATATTGGTTGACCGCCACGCGCGACGCCTCTTCCACAAATTTATAATCGGTATTGGTATTCACCGCGTCCGTATAGGGAGAAGTGCCGTTTGTCGTCTGCGCATATATGGGAGCGAAATCGTCGCTGGCAAACATTCTCAGGAACAACTCGGAAATGTCCTTTTTCGATGAACCCTTCGGGATAAAGGCAAGGTGCTCCACCCCGCGCGAAAAGTAAATGCCGCGCGCCTCTGCTACACGCATGGCGTCAGCCTCGTTCAGCGTTATTCCCTTATCCGTCTGCGTGCGCGATATGATATCTTCGATGTCTAAATTTTCGTCTACCAACCCTACCAGGTAAGACAGCAGTTCGTCTGCCGCCTCTTCGCTGAGTTTATAGCCGGAAGAAGGACCGAAAAGTTCGGTGCCGAGCGCGGATACGACGGGGAAGTTGATAAATTCGATGTCGTTGAGTTTATTCGAATAAATGTAGCGCACTTCGTTGAGCATCCAATCGCCCACGCACATGAAGACCGCGTCGTCTTTTCCCATATCCGCCATGATCTTGCCCTGCGCCTGCCCCACCGTCTGCGTCTGCGAACCGGGCGCCGCGATGATGGGATCCAACACGGCGAACGCAACGTTCAGCATTTCAAACAGCCCTTGGTCTTCATACAGCGTTTTGCCCGTCTCCGTCATGGGCTGACCGTTCTCGTCGAGCATGGACCAAAAGGTAAGAAAATCGTCGTAACCCGTGTACTGCGCAAAATGCGTGTTCAGCATGCACAGGGCATACCCGTTGCTGCCCTGCACATATGTTATGGGGTAGGTCCTCGATTCCGTGGAATTGCCGTAACCGTTCGTGCCGAGATAGATCGCCTCGAACGCATCGAGCATTTCATCGGTGGTTTTCGGCAATTCCAAGCCATAGGCAGAAAGCTTTTTGGTGTTTACCACCATTCCGCCGATAGACGATACCCAATTGAACCCGTAATAGCGCTCCTTTCCTTGCTCGTTTAACGCTATCATGCTGGAATCGGCGCCGGGTTTCATTTTGTTTACGATGTTGACCGACTCTTCTTCGCCGTCAAAATCGATCGCGGGTTTGTTGTAAACGGTATCGGTGATATCCTCTACGAGGTAGCCTTCATCGCCGCCCGCAACTTTTTCGGCATACAGATCCGTCGTAAAAACAAGATCTATCTTCTTTTCTTCGTAACCCGCTATCAGATCGTTGTACACGATGTCGCCGCGTTCGTCGCTGGACGGCGTAAGTATGTTCACCTTATAACCTTCGTCGGCAAAAGCGGTTTCGAACTTGTTTTTCAGTTCGTAAATCCAATCGACGCCGTAGCCGCCTTGAAATACGCGGACATTGATCGTAGACGGATCCACCGCGATCTTATCCCTCTTACATCCCGCAAAGCCCGCCGCGGAAAAGAGCATCACGGCGGCCGATGCGCAAACAAGTAACCGTTTGAATTTACTCATCGCATCCTCCTTGATTTTTGATTTGATACAAATAGATTAACACAAAAAAATTATACATTCACTAATTTTATTGCTATTTTCCGAAAAATAGTGTACAATATTGCTGTCTTAAAAAGGGGGGAAACCACATGAAGATCGATCAGCAGCTTGCCAACATCCGCCAGCCGATATTTGTTGAACGGATCCGTTACAAACAGAAAAAGCATACCTGTAACGTGCATTATCATAATCATTATGAGATCTATTATTTATTGTCGGGGAACAGGACCTATCTGATCGGAGATAAGATGCTGAAAATTTACGCCAACAGCATCGTTCTGATCCGCCCCGGTCTGCCGCACCAAACTTTCGGTGAAGAATTTGAACGCATCCTGATCAATTTCAGCAGGGAATCTCTCCGAGAGGTATTCTGCGAACGGTTCACCGATGAATTGCTGGAAACGTTCGACAATTTTTATCTTTCTCCGCAACAGCACAGCGTGGGGAATCTGTTTGAATCTATCCTGAAAAACTATGACAGCGGCAACAACCGGATGCTGACGCTGCAACTTGCCGAGCTGCTTACATATATCAGAACTGTTTTTCGCACGGAAGACAAAAAAAGGAGCCTGCCTCCGCCGTCAGACTCTCCCTTGCTCGACAGCATGATCAATTACATGAACGAAAACTACGATTCCATTAATAATATAGAAGAGATATCAAACAAATTCTTCCTGTCAAAATATCACTTATGCCATTTGTTTTCAAAAGAGATAGGTCTGCCGCCCATCGCATATCTTACAAACATAAAAATCGCGCACGCCTGCGATTATCTGCGCAATACGAGCATGAGTATCACCGACATCTCTACGCGGTGCGGATTCAATTCCAGTTCGTATTTTTTCAGGATCTTCAAAAAGATAACGCAGCTTTCGCCTAAGGAATACAGAAAAAACTATTCTTCTTTAAAATAGCGATAAAAGGGCGGGGAGCTTTCGGCTCTCCGCCCTTTTATAATCGGTTTTCGGCGATCGTCTATCGGACGAAAAGAGCAAGCGCAAATATGCCGTTTTCCACAAAATTATAATCGTCCGTCCATGTATTTGCAGGATACACCGGGCACATCAATTTGTCTATCGTACTGCTTTTCCCTGCGAACGACAGAGGCGTTACTGCATACGGTTCCCCCGTAACGTGATGGTGCGGCCCGAGGCAGTTGCGCAGGGAAACGGTCAGGCGGGCGGTAAGACGGTTTTCCCCGCCGCAAAGATACGGCGTTATGTCGACACGGTCGGCATCGGATGCGATCGCGCCGCAATACTTTCCGTTCAGCCAAATTTCCAGCGCGGCACCGTGAAAGCGCGCTTTTACAAATACGGAACGCCCTGACATTTCACTCTCGGCGAATGCAAATGTATAATTGTAATCCACATCGCCCCTGTAAAACCACAGCCCCTGTTCCGTCAGTTCCCTGTCTGGCTCCGCCCGAACATTTTCCGCAAGGTACAGTTCCCCTTTTGCAGCCAGATAGCCGCACTTTCGCTCAAACGAATCGACACGAACGCCGAAATCGCCCAAAAGGTAAACGCTTTCGTATTCTGCCTTTTCCGTATGCATATTCGCCTGGGTTTCGAAGGTAAAGCGCTCTTTATCGCAAACGGTATTCTTATAAACGAACACCAATTCGTTCTTACCTGTTTTTACCGCAGCAGTTATGTCCGCACGGCGGACAGATCGGTCTATAAACCATCGCTCTCCGAAACGGACGGGCAAGCCGTTCACATACGCCTCTTCCGCGCCGTATGTTTCGGCGGCAACTTCGAGCGCCGCGGGGCAAAATTCCGCAGTCCATTCATACTTGACGTACAGCCTTTCCGATCGCGGCAGATCCAATTCCTTGAAACGGATAACGGGGATCCGCTCTCCGTAATGTATCCCGTCGGTTGAAATACGGGCGCGGTCGAGCGTAAGCACGTTCTCTGAAACGCGCGCGGCGGATATCGGCATAAGCCGAATGATTTTTTCCGCCATCGTTTCGGGCTTTTCTTTCGGTGACGGCGCGCTGCAGCGGATCGCCGCGAGAGAACGCCCGGAAAGCGTAAGATCCACTAAACCGTCCTTCGCGTAATACTCTTCGCATGGCGCATTCAGCCCGCAAAAAACGGAAACGGCGCACTCTTTTTCCAGGCAAATCCGCAATTCCTTCGCGTCAGCATCTCGGTTGAACAGCAAAATGCGCAGCCCGCCGCTGCCGCGGCGGCAAGCGGCGGTAACGCCTTTTGCCGGGCGGAAATATCTGTCGCGCACATAAACGGGACGCGCATATTTTACCGCGTCAAAATATTTGCGCCAAAGATCCGCCCTGTTATATATGACCGTCGCTTCCGCCGCATACGGACAGAACTCCCCGCTGCGCGTTAAAACGCGCGGTATTTTTTCGCACAAGGCGATCTGAACACCGTTTTTTGCCGCTTCGCACAAAAGGAGATAAGTTTCTTCTTCAATAAAGTCACACTCGGGAAGAATGATGCGGCTGTATCTGCCCGAAAGTACCCGCAGCTTATTTCCCCGAACCTCTCCCCTTTGGAAAACGCTCTCTTCCGCCACATCGAAAAACACCTGATTTTCATATAGTCCTTCTATCAGCGTGCGGTATGCATTGGAAAGTTCGCGCGCGTGTGCACAGCGCAAACCGATGGACAAAACGGTGTTGAGCGGGGAAAGCACCAAAACCTCGTTCACGCTTTCGCCTTCGTCCATAAAAGAATTTACTTTTTCGCACCAATCGCCGAAAAGCCCCATATACCGCCAGCTTTCCGACTGATAGGAATAAAAAGCCGGATAGTCGCGCTTCCTCGCGCCGCGCATACTGTAAGCGGAAAGGTGCAGACAGGGCTTGTTTACCCCCATTACCGCGAGCGAGCCCCACAGATACTGCATATCGGCGATTCCGTTATCCCAGCCGCAGCAGCCGAAAGCTTCCGCCATGACGTACTTTTTTTCGAAAAGCCGTGCCGCACTCGAAATATGCGCGAGCGGGACAAACGACATCAGCCGTTTGCCACAAAAATCGATCGCCGGTACCTGCATCAGCGCATAGTGCTCTTCCAGCCCGCAATTTGCCTGCGAGGCGATCAACCCGTCCTCGTTGGAAAAGTGCCCCGTAAAGGCAAGCCCGTTTTTTCCGCACCAATCCGCAATTTTTTTTGTAAAATTTTTGCGGAATAGTTTGCCCGCAAGCTTATAAAAGCGATATCTGAAAAGATCGAACCCGTCGGAATGCGCCAACCGCCAAAGCTGAGGCAAAAAACTTTCTCCGTACTCGCGCTCATATTCCTTTTCCATTTCGCAACAATACGGAAAATCCATATAGATCTGCGGCTCGTCTGTGAAAAAGCCTTTTACCGTGCCGCCGAAATATTTGCCGATATGTTTTTTGTACTGCTCGTGCGTCACATTTATAAAAGAATCTACCGCGCCCGCATCCAGAAGATTCACATATCCGTTGTTATAAGTGACATATGCATACAGATCGGCCTCCGCCGACCCCGTCAATCGATAGCCGTCCTTTTCCTTTTTATATGCCGCGCATATTTCGGCATCGGCGGGCGGGATACCGACTTGCAAGCGCGGCATGGCGTAAGCGGGATCGGTTTCTACGACCTTTCCGCCCGCAAAACCGCTCGGCCAGCCGAATTCGTCGTATATCCAGACTTCCAGCCCGAGTTCCGCAGCGCGGCAAACTGCCGCTTTGACCATATCGAACCATTCTTCGGACAGATATTCGGTAACCAACCCTCCGCGGGCGTGGATAATAAATCCACCGTATCCCTTGCTTTTAAACTCGTCGGTCTGCCGTAAAATCTCTTCCCGTTCAAGCTTATCGTTCCAGCTCCAGAATGCCACAGGTCTGTGTGTCAGTTGCATTGTTATACCTCTGTTTTTTGCTGCCATTACAGGCTTTCTCCTTTTTTCCCGAATATCCGCGCGCAGACATCCCCTTTCAGCACGATCTTTCCGGGGGATATATCGCTGTCTTTTTCAGCGGGGAATATCTGTTCGAATTCTTCCGCCCCGTCCATGATAAATTCTCTTTTGCCCGTCGCCCACAGGCAAAGCAAGTCAGCCCCTCCGCCCCGCCATAAAACCGCGTGTTGTTTATCTTCCGCACGCGTTATGCCGAGCGGAAAAACGGGATAGCTTTGCGAAATGACGGGGAATATTTTTTTGTAAAGGGATATTCCTTCCTTTATAACTGCTGTTCCGGGCATATCCAACATATCTATGCGCGAGCTTAAATACAGCACGCCGTTCATGCCGCTTACTAAATTGAATATCATTTCTTCGAACTGCGGGCGCGGCACTTTTTCGATCGGCAAAGCGCGGCAGCTGTACCGTATCGGATAGGGCATACACCATATGCCCAGTTTTTCCGGAAGGGTGTTGCGAAGCGAACCGCATATGATCGAAGGATAGTTATAATATTCCTCCTGATCGCTCGCGCTCTGCAAACGAAAATATTTTAAGAATCCTTCATCCTCGCGCATCCCTCCCGAAGCACAGCTTTCAAGGATCAAATCGGGGAACGCTTGTCCGAGCTGACGATAAAAATCGAGAACACAGCGATAATTTTCCCACAGCCCCGCATTCTCGTTTTCCGAAACGGCGTCTGCATATAAATAGGAATCGTTATAATCTGTTTTTATATAACGCACGCCCATATCGTACAGCTTGGCGATTTTTTCGCGCAGATACCGCGCAGTTTCTTCTTTACGGAAATCGAGAAAATGTCTCGGGCGGCTGCCGTAACTTTTTCCGCCGACCGTGATCGTCAGATCGGGACGTTTTTTATAAATTTGGGAATTTTCCCCCACAGTTTCGCATTCCATCCAAACACCGGGCAACATGCCTTTTCGGCGGATCAGGTCGAATACCCCCTGCAACCCCGCATCTCCCCAAATATCGCCGTCGGTATTCCAATCGCCCAAGCGGTTGCCCGTATCCTTTTCGAAGCAAAACCATCCGTCGTCTATCACATAGTACTTTACGCCCAAACGCGCACACGCATCTATCAAAGATCTCTCTTCGTCCAATTTCGGTTTTGCCCAAAGGCAATTCATATAGTCGTTATAAATCACCGCGGGCTCTTGTATGGCATATATGTTTTTATATCTCTTTGCCTTGCAGACGCTTTCGGTCAATGAAGCATTTTGCGCAAACGCAACCAGGGAAATGGGCGTTTCGATGCGCTCCCCCGCCCGTACTTTCCGCAGAGAGAAAAGATTTCGTTCCTGTATGCTCCCTCCTGCAAGCAGCAACGTACCCTGCTCACCGTCCCATTGCCGATGCTCGGTAAGTTCCATAAACCAATTGCCCTGCGCCTCATTTTCAAAATACCACTCTCTGCGCGATTTTTTATTCTTTACAATAAAGCACGGATAGTATTCGGAAGTAGTCTGCGAGCCCGTATTCGTGACGGAAAATTTATTCATCGGCATATGCCTGCACATATCCGTAAAACCGAGCTCCCGCAACCCTTTCTCATACCACTGCCCCTCCGCTTGCCAGCGATTTCTGCGATACATTAAAGAATATTCTCCGAGATAGCCCGAGCCGAAACCTTCGAGCGGCAATACGGAAAAAAAGTCGGTCAGGACAATATCTTCGCGCGCGGTGAGGATGTTTTTCATATAAAATGCGGCGGCAGACGGAACAAACGTAAATTCCGTTTCCACGCGGCATGAAAAAGTTTCCGATTCATACGTCAGTTTCAGCGCGCCGTTCTCTTCCCGTATGTCCGTTTGAACAAATGCGCCGACATTACTTTTCAACACCGAAGAAAAAGCACCGAACGTGCCGCTGCTTCTCTCCGCCGTGCAAACGACGAACGGCAGGAAGGTTTCTTCCGCCGCTTTCTCGCTTGTTTTATCCGTTACCGAACGGATAAACAGACCTCGTTCCGTTTCCGTAAAATTCAGAAAAACACCGTTCCCGCCTATTGTCCGCAACTTTTCCATGATTCGCTCCCGTGTGCGCATTATACATTTTAAGATTAACATAAAATAATGAATATTTCATTCATTTTTTTGCTGAATTCCGACGATTTGTTTACTTTATTGCTGTTCTGCACAAGAGCCGTGCCGGAGAAACATTTTAAATCAACTGACGCAGAATGCAACGTTGTGTATTGACAAGCCCCACGCATCGGGCAAGGCGACTTCTTTTATTCCTCATCACGCCGACTTTAAATGCGGATATCTCTGCCTGTTTTTTGCCGCTTCGCGCGCAAAAATTCCCACGTTTGACAAATCAGCCAAAATATAGTATAATGATAAACAATCCAATGTTTTTTCTGCGTCTGCGGCGCAAATTCGCAAAAAGGAGGTTTACATATGCACTTTACAGAACTTCGGGACCAGCTTTTGGCAAAACTTTCGAAATACTCACAGGATATTGCCGAACTTGCAAAAATGGCGAGCAGAAGCGACATAATAAATCCTAGGCTATACGAAAAATATGACGTAAAAAGGGGCCTGCGCGACGTAAACGGCAACGGCGTTGTGTGCGGACTGACGGAAATATCCGAAATCATTGCTTTCGGAAAGGATGACGACGGTAACAAAATACCCGTAGACGGTCAGCTTTATTACCGCGGCTATAACATCCGCGATATAGTGAAAGGCGCCGCCGGCAGAAGATTCGACTTCGAGGAAGCGACTTATCTGCTCCTTTTCGGGCATTTGCCTACGAAAGCGCAATTGGAACGGTTTTGCGAAATTTTAGCAGACCTTCGCTCTCTCCCCCCTTCTTTTGTGCGCGACATCATTATGAAAGCGCCTTCGCATGACATGATGAATATGCTCGCAAGATGCGTGCTTTCGCTGTACTCATACGATCCCAAGCCCGACGACATCTCTAAAAGGAATGTTCTGCGCCAGTCACTGCAGCTCATCGCGCAGTTCCCCCTTCTTACCGTTTACAGCCAAAAGGCGTACAGCTACTACCATTCGGACGCCTCGCTCTTTATCCATAAACCGAAAAAGGAGTTCTCCACCGCGGAAAACATCCTGCATATGCTGCGCGAAGACAGCAAATTCACCGAGCTGGAAGCGGAAGTTTTGGACTTGTGCCTCGTACTGCATGCGGAACACGGCGGCGGCAACAACTCCACTTTCACCACGCACGTCGTCACCTCGTCGGGCACGGACACCTACTCTTCGGTGGCGGCTTCGCTCGGCTCGCTCAAAGGTCCAAAACACGGCGGCGCGAACATAAAAGTCTGCGAAATGTTCGACTGCATCAAGCACAACGTGCCCGACTTCGACAAGGGCAAACTCAAAGACTTCCTCGCCAAAATGCTCAACAAAGAGGCTTTCGACCGTTCCGGGCTGATATACGGAATGGGGCACGCCGTATATTCCCTTTCCGATCCGAGGGCGGACATCCTCAAATCGTTCGCGGAAAAACTCGCCGCGGAAAAGCACATGGAAAAGGAATACGAAATGCGCAAGTCCGTTGCGGATATGGCTGCCGAACTCATCGCGGAAAAGCGCAAAATATACAAAGGCGTGAGCCCCAACGTGGACTTTTATTCGGGCTTCGTATACGATATGCTCGGGCTGCCGAGAGAGCTGTATACGCCTTTCTTCGCGGTGTCGCGCATAGCGGGGTGGTCGGCGCACCGCATGGAAGAGATCACCAACGGCGGAAAGATCATCCGCCCCGGCTATCAGGCGGTCGCCGAACGGCAGGAATACGTTCCCATAGAACAACGGATCGCGGAAGAATAAAAACGCATATAAAAAGACCTCTTTCCCTGAACGGAAAGAGGTCTTTTTTCGTTAAAACATCCGATATCAGTTGCCCGAGGGGATAAGCCCGATCAGGTTGTCATACGTTCCCGGGAAGAACAGGAAGATGACGATGACGGCGAGCAGTGCCAAAAAGATGATCTGGAAAATAAAGTTACGTTTTGCCATCGCTTCCAATCCGACCACAGCCATCAGTACGAGCGAGCCGTAATTTTGAACATAAGAAAATACTTTCAGTACCGTATCGGGCAGGAACCCGAAATTCGCGTTGATGATGAGCAGTGCAAACACGATCACCATGATCACGGCAAGTATTTCGCCGATGATGTCGAACACCTTTTCCAATCCTTTGAACATACTATGTACCTCCGTTTTTAATGCCGCGCAGTGCCGCGGTACAACTTTATTTTAGCGCATCGCGGCGGTATTGTCAACAGTTCGGTGTAAAAATCATAAAAAGCGGACGAGTGCGTTCAGGCTGTCGGCATACGCCTCCGCCCGGTCGGGCGAATTTTCGGCGGCTTTTTCGTCCGTTTCGCCGCTGAAAACGAGTATGCCGTGAAAGCCGTTGTTGTTCGCAAAGCGTATATCCGTATGCGGGCGGTCGCCGACCATACAGATATTTTGGGAAGGAAGGCGAAGGCGCCGCTTGATGCAGTCGCCCATCACCGTATACGGTTTGCCGCAGATCACGTCGGGATATCTGCCCGAAGAGCACTTCAAAAGCTCGATAAAGGAGCCTGCGTCCGGCGGATAGACGCCCTTGGCGGGGCAGACCGCATCGGGATGCGTCGCTATATACGGTTTCCCTTCCGCGATCATGCGGTTGAGCTTGACGAGCTTTTCATACGTCAGCGTCGTGTCGTAGGCGAGCACGCCGATCTCCGCGCCGCAGCCTTCATCGGCGAGGGGCACGCCCGCCGCGGCGAACTCACCCCGCAGCCCTTCCGTGCCGACGAGATACACCTTCCTGCCCGCATGGAATTCGTTCAGATACTCCGCCGTCGCAACGCCGGAGGTATAGACCTCGTCTTCCTGCCCGAAAATGCCGAGGCGGGCAAGTTTCTCTTCGTACTCTTTTACGGTTTTGGAAGAATTGTTGGTAAAATACACGATGCGCCGCCCCGAACGGCGGATGGCGCGGAGCGTATTTATCATATCCCCGATAAGTTCGTTTTCCAGATAGACGGTGCCGTCCATATCCAACAGGAACACCTTCGTCTGCGAAATGATGCTTTTCAGCTTGTTTTCGTTCTCTTTTGCGTCGTAAAACATATGTATTCCCCTGCATACGGGCTGTTTTTCAGAATTTTGCGCCCGATTTCGCGCCGTATGCACCGCCGCGCATATGCACGGCGCCGAGATCGCGCTCGAGCGCACCTACCGAGAGCATGGGCGAAAGGTCTGCCGCGAGCGAGAAAGCCTCTTCCAACGCGCCCGAAGCAAACAGCGGCTTTTTGCCGCCTTCCGCATAATAGACGCGCCTGATTTTTTCGGCATGTGCGCAGAGGGCTTCCGCCGCCGCGGCAAAATGCAGCCTGCTCTCCTCAAAGATCTCAGCCGCGGCAAAACATTCTTCTGCGGAAGGCACTTTAATATTTGCGAACGCCTCTTCCCCCACATACTCCGCGGCGCGGCGGGCGCGGGCGGCGTAGTCTGGCACGAAATAGCGCCGCGGGCGGCCGTTTTCAAAGAGCGCCGCATAGCGCGCCTGCGCGTAATGCAGTGCCGCAAACGCGCATTCGCCGAGGGGCGCCCCCTTGCCCGAAAGGAGATGATAAAACGCGCGGGAAGGCAGGCGCGGGCAAGCCATGAGCGCGATCTCCTGCAAACAGAGCGACTCGAACAGCCGCTCCCCGCTCCCTGCGCGCCGTCTGCCGCTTTCTTTCGGCGCGCGCCCGACTTTTGCGCCGACCTGTACCGCGAGCGAGGCGGACAGGCGCAGCATCTCATACCCCGCGTCTTTGCGCGCGCCCGAAAATACGCCGTCTATATCGATATCTTCCGCATACAGGGCGGAAAGAGCGGCAACGGCGGCTCCCTCCGCCCTGCCGAGGGCAAAATTTTCGTCGAAGAGCACGGCGTCAGGCTCGTTTACGGGATAGCCGCCCTCCGACCTCGGGCAAAAAATTTCCGCCGCAGAACAGCGCGCGGGGATCGCAACGAGGCAGGCGCCGCGAAGGGTGCAGAAAAAGCGCGCCGCCGCGATGCTCCGCCCGCCGACGGCAACCGCCGCGCGCACGTCATCGGGCAAAGAAAACAGGCCGTTTGCGCTCTCTTGCTTCCCTTGTACGGCAAAATATACGCGAAAATCGGTAAAAGTTTCTTTCAGCGCGAGCGCCTCGTCCGCAGTCTCTTCGTCGGCAAGCACCAGCAGTTTGCCGCAGGGCACGAAGGAACCCGCAACGCGAGCAGCTTCGCCCTTGCCCTCAAAATAAAACTTCGTCTTTAAGCCGCTTTCCTGCGCGGCTTTTTGCAATATAGCACACATAAAAGGCTCCCGATATCAAATTTTTCCTCTTATGTGCGAAATTTTTACTGTTTTTTATTTTATGAACCCTTCAAGCGCCGACAAAAGCGCGTCGTTTTCCTCTTTCGAGCCGACCGTGATGCGGCAGAATTCACTGATGCGTTCCTTTTGGAAATGCCTGACCAGCACGCCGCGCGCGCGCAGTTCTTCGTACACCTTCCGCCCCGAAAAGCGTGGATGGCGCGCGAACACGAAGTTCGCCGCACTCGGCAAAACGACGAACCCGAGCGCTTCCAGCGCTTCGGAAAGGCGTTCCCGCTCGGAGATGACGAGCGCATTTTTTTCCTTATAGTACGCCCCGTCGGCGATCGCCGCCGCGCAGACGGCCTGGCAAACGCTGTCTACGGGGTAGGAATTGAAACAGTCGCGGCAGCGCTCCAGCCCCGAAATGAGCGACGCGTCCGCTACGGCATAGCCGCAGCGCATGCCTGCAAGCGAATACCCCTTGGAAAAGGTCTTTACCACGACGAGATTTTTATACTTTTTCGTGAGCGGTGCGGCACTTTGGTCAAAAAACGGCATATACGCCTCGTCCAGAATGACGACGCGCTCCCCGTTTGCCCTGACGAACGCCTCTATTTCGGAAAGCGGTATGCCTATGCCCGTAGGCGCGTTGGGGTTCGCCACGATCGCCCCCTGCGCGGGAACTTTCGTGAGTTTACCGAGGTCGAGTGTAAAGTCCTCTTCGAGCGGTATCACTTTTTTCGGTATCTTGAAAAAATCGGCAAAAACGGGATAGAAGGAATATGTTACGTCGGCAAAAGCGGCGCCTTCCCCGCCCTCGTCGAAAAAGGCGGGGAAACACAGCGCCAAAATTTCGTCGCTGCCGTTGCCGCAGAACACGTTTTCGGGCGAAACACCCTCCGCCGCGGCGATCGCCGCCCGAAGCGCCTTCATTTCCAACGGAGGGTACAGTTTGAGGGAAGAAAAATCCAAGTTCTTATACGCCTCGAGCGCCTTGGGCGAGGGCGGGTACGGGTTCTCGTTGGTGTTGAGTTTTACATACTTTTTGTCCGACGGCTGTTCTCCCGCTGTATAAGGCGCGATCTCGCGCGCGGTCTTGCTCAGAAAGCTCTTCATTTTTCTCCTTCGTATGCGCCGCGCAGGCGCCCGTAAAAGGTGCCGCGCGGAAAACTTTTTATGATAAAATAATCATACTCCCTTTCGGCAAAAAAGTCAAGCGGCGCGGCTTTTGAAACGCTCGGCCGCCGCGATTCGGCAAAATTTGCCACGTTCCGCCGCGCAAACGGGCCGCAAAATACGCTCTTGCGGGATCTGCGTGGATCGGCGGTAAAATATTAAAATTCCGCAAATACTTGCATTATGTAATAAGGTATGATATAATCGTATTGGAAACGGCTATACAATGCGGTTTCCGAATGCCCCGCAAAAGCGTATGTTCGGTACAAAGATCGGGCCGCAACCCGGCCGCTCTGAAAAATAAATTCATATGAAGGGAGGAAACTATGAAAAAACTATTTTTGACGGGTATACTGCTGGCGCTTTGCGCCGCGTGCCTGTGCCTGGCGGCCGCCTGCGGCAACGACGGCGGGGCGGAAACGCACACGATCGATTTTACTTTCAACGGCGAAAAGGTTACCGATACCGCCGAAATTTATTTCTCCTACGAAGGCGCCGGTTCTTCTCACTGCACGCAAGCCGAAGCAAAGGACGGAAAGGGCATGACGATAGAAGTTTATCTGACGGATTATTATGACGCGAACACCCTCAAACTGTTTGAGGGCGAACGTGAACTTTCCGCCTTTGCGCTCGACGGCGGGTACGCAGTGGAACAGGTCGCGGCGAATGCCCGCAAAGCGGGCGAGATAACGCTGGACGCGGTATCTGCCGACCGCACGCTCGATCTGACCTGCGACGAGTATAAGATCAAATTGAATTTTACGGAAACGGACGTGCCGATGTACCCCACCGCCGAAAATCCGGACTACCCCACCGCCGAACATAAGGCGATGCAGGAAAGCATTTATAACTCTTTCGAGGTATGGGCGGGCGGAAGCTGGCGCAGCCTGCACGCTTTGACCGAAAACGACTCTTGGACGACCTATTCCGAACTGACGGGGACAAACGAGCCGAATGCCGCAGGGGGTGTCATACGGCTGCGTTCCGAAAGATATCCGCACGGCGCTTTTTACAGCAACTCTTTCGTGCAGATCGGCGAAGACGCGCCGCAGAACAGTATCTACGAGAGCGAAAGCGACGATCATGCCTATTATATTCAGGCGACGAACTACGGAGAGCACGTTTTCCCCACGGAAATCGATTTGACGCTCGACAAGAGCACGCTCGACCTGTATTCCTGGTATTTCGGCGGCTTCGGCAGCGTGTGGGATATCGGCGACGAGGAAGTAACTTTTTATCCGAAAGCGGAAGGCAGCATCGCCGACTTTTCTTTCGGGCTCAATGCCCTGAACGGAACGCTCGACCTGTCCGAGGTGAAAGTATTTGTGTTCGAAGAAGAACTCACGGAGGAAAACGGCAAATACACCATCACCAAAGCGCCCTGCGAATACGAGGGCAGTACGAACGACTATTCGTACACCCTTTCGTTGCAAGGTTTAGAGGAAGCGCGGGGCGGCGCCCTCAACAAAGTAACGCTTACGAATAAAAACGCAGGCGTAACGGAATTTTATCCGAATGACGAGAACTCTTTATATTATTGGGACGGCTCCGCGGCCTATTACCCGCAAGGCGCGCAAACGACGGAGTCCGTTAAAGTTTTTTACGACATCAAGACTAACACGAAGATCACCGACTTTGTAGAACAGCGCGCCGTATATGAAGACCTGATCGACTTCAAAGCGGCGATGAGCATACCGGGCCGCATCCTCGACTTTACGTTAAAATCGTTCCTGCCGGGGAACAGATCCGTAAAAAACGAATACGGCGGAACAACATATGTGATCGATCTGCAGAATTCGCCCGTAGTGATATCTTATCAATTGTATTTGGCGACCACAACGACGGATGGCGAAACCACGGAATACACCTATACTTTTCAGATCGATTTTTCGTTCACGCCCGCCGCGGATATGCAAGGCAACATTTCGTAAGCCCGCCCGTACACGGCGCGAAACAAAAAACATTGCAACGGAAAAGGCGCGGCGGTTGCCGTGCCTTTTACCGTATAAAAAATCTCCCGCAAAAGCGGGAGAACATTCTCTTGTTCCTGCGCGGAATTTTCCTCCTCGCAGCAGGTGATTCCGCCGCATCCGGCGGTAAAGAGTGCGGCTTCTTTTTCCCCTAACCGCCCCTTCCGTATTTATTATACGAAAAAGTTGCAATAAAGTTGTCCGCTTTTTGTAATAAAGATGTAATATGGTCTTTTTCGCGGTGCGGACAAAATTCAGCTTTCCGCGCTCTTGCACACGTCCGCCCAGCCCATGAAATTCGAGGCGTACTCCGCAAGTTCGCCCGGCGCAAGCTCTATTGCGCTGTTGGAACTGCCGCAGGCGGGGAACACGGTTCGGAACCTTTTCAAAGACACGTCGAGGTAAACCCCGACGCCTTCGTTGACGGCAAAGGGGCACACGCCGCCCACGGCGTGCCCGACGAGCGTTTCCGCCTCATCCGCCGAAAGCATCTTCGCCTTCGCGCCGAAAAACTCCTTGAATTTGCGGTTGTCTATGCGTGCGTCGCCCGCCGCAACGACGAGCACCACCTTATCGCCCGCGCGGAAAGAGAGCGTCTTTGCGATGCGGCAAGGCTCTACAGAAAGCGCCTTTGCGGCAAGCTCTACCGTTGCCGACGAAACGGGCAATTCGATGATCTTCCCATCCATTCCGAACCGTTTCAAGTATTCTTTGACCTTTTCTATCATAAAAATCTCCTAAAAAATGCCGAGAAAAGCCGAAGTTATTCCCCCTGCCTGCACATTCTTTTAAGCGCCGCGAACACGCCGTGCGCCGAACAGCTTTCCGCCTCTATAAAGTGTTCCGCTTCGGAAATATCCCAAAGGTAATGCGCGTCGGAATCGGTGATCTGCGGCAGTTTTACGCCCGAGTCGACGGTGCATTCGATCAGTTCGAACCCCAAATTGTAATCGAAGGAGCCCAATATGCCGACGATGCCGTTCGCCTGCTTGTCGATATGCGCGGGAACGGGTATGCCGCCGAATCCCTTGACGAGCGCGGCAACTTCTTCCACGGAAATGCCCGAGCTTACGATGAGCAGATGCTCCTCTTCCCCGATCTGCTCGTCGTTTTCGTCTAAAATGCGCTGATGCCCGAACACCTCGGGCTTGTTTTTTATTTTCAAACGAGTGTTTTGGATATGGTTTTCCAACTTCGCAAGGTCCTCGTACTTTTCAAACAGGCAGAGGATGTGGATATCTTCGCTCGTGGTAAGTTCCATGGCGGGAAGAACGACGAGCCCGTTTTTTTTGCCCGCCGCCATTGCCGCGGGGCAGTTTTTGCCCGTGTTGTGATCGGAAAGCGCGATGACGTTCAGCCCCTTGATGAGCGCCATGTTCACGATGTTGTTGGGCGTATTGTCATCGTCGCCGCAGGGGCTTAAACACGAATGAATATGAAAGTCGTAAAATAATTTCATGTTTCCCCTCCTTCTTTTTTGCACGGCGAGGCGCCTTCGGCGCACCATATCGCGCACGGAATATAAGCGAAGCGCCGCCGACGGCGGCGCAACAGGATGCAATTATCGGCAAACGCGCGCTGTTATACGCCGCAGAGTGCGGAAACCTTTTTCGCCTCTTCGAACACGTTGCCCTGCGCCCCCAAAAGCCATACGGGCAATGATTTGGCGCGGGCAAGCAGCGCCTCGTCGGGAGATACGCCCTCGCATAAAATAATGCAGGCGCAGTCGATCAGCGTTGCGACGGCCGCAACGTTCACGTTGTTCATGACGGTCAGCCACGCGCAGGAGTCGGGCGCGCGGGAGATGATGTTGCTCAAAAAATCGCCGCAGTATCCGCTCTCTATCTGCCGCTCTTCCCCCTCCGCAAACACGGTATAGCCCGCCTTGGCGGCAAATTCGCGCACATTCATTTTCTTTCCTCCAATTTCACGCAGTCGAGCGTGCCGCCGTTCATTACCACGTCTTCCGCATGGCAGCGGCAGGTGGGCGCGCCGCACGCGCCGCAGTCGATGCCGGGCAGTTTTTTGAGGTATTCTTCCACCTTCATCAGCTTCTGCATCGCAACGAAGCGGTTCTTGTCTAACTGAAAAGAAGTGGACGGCTCGGGGACCTTATCCCAAATGAAAAAGCTCTCGTCAAGCCCGTATTCTGCCATGGTGGCGGGCGGTATTTTCATTTTGTCGGCAAGCTGACGCATTTTATTGCGCGCGATGAAGGGATTTTCCACATTCAGAACGCCGCCCACGCAGCCGCCCGGGCACATATTCATCTCCACGAAGTCTGCACCGCCGTCCAGCTTGCCGTCGCTCATCTCTTTCAGAAGCTCCAAAATGTTGCGGGTGCCCGAACAGTGGATATAATTCCCGAGCCCCAAAGAATTGCTCTCTCCGCCCGAAGAGCCCCAGCCGATGCCCGAGTAGCCGCACTTGCCGAGCTTGCGCGGGTTCTTGATCTTGTTCATCTTGTCCACAAGGCGGAAATAGATGTCGCTCTGCGAAAGCACGCCGGATATGTACTTGGTTTCGGAAACTTCTTCCTTATGCAGGGAATACACCTTCGCCGGGCAGGGCGAGATAAAAAATATGCCGATGTCGTCCGCAGGGACGCCCTTTTCGAGCGCCTGCTTTTTAGCGAGCTTTGCCGCTATTTTTGCGGGCGCATACACGGGCAGCATATGGTCTGCAAGCTCGTGGAATTTTAACAAGATCAGCTCCGCCACGGCAGGGCACGCCGTGCTGATGACGGGGCGGGCGAGATCTTTGTTTTCCATCAGTTTTTTAGTGCAGTCGGTTACGAGTTCTGCCGCAAGCCCTACCTCGAAAACCTCGTCGAATCCGAGCGCCAAAAGCCCCTCGATGACGTAATTCGGATCGTCGAGGTTGTTGAACTGCCCGAAAAGAGAGGGGGACGGCAGCGCTATTTTGTATTTATAGCTTGCCACGAGATCAAAACTGTCGTACACGGGGCGCTTTGCCCCGCCCTTGCAGCTCCTTACGCATTCGCCGCAGTTGATGCACTTGTCATATAAAATTTTAGCTTTTCCGTTCTCGATGCGTATCGCTTCCGTAGGGCATCGCCGCATACAGGTGATGCATCCGATGCACTTTTCGCTGTCGAGCACGACCGTTTTCAGCGTGACCGCCATTTTTTCACCCTTCATTTTCCCTTCGCGCCTGCTCGGCGCTCAAAAATTTATGCGCAGGAATACGGTCGTTCCCACGCCTACGGTGGATTCTATCCGCATCTCGTCGCTGTATTTTTTCATGTTCGGCAGCCCCATGCCCGCACCAAAGCCGAGACTGCGGATATTCTCCGTTGCGGTAGAATACCCCGCCTTCATCGCAAGGTCTATATCCGCGATGCCGGGACCGCTGTCTTGCAGGCAGATCTCGATGCGGTCGGGATATATTTCCGCCACCGCTTTGCCGCCGTGCGCGTGGATGACCATGTTTATTTCACCCTCGTACATGGCGATGGCTACCCGCCGCACGGACGCCGCGTCGACGCCCATTTGCTTCAACGTGCGCTTGACGCTTTCGCTCGCATTGCCCGCAGACGAAAAATTGGTACCGTCTACGTCGTATTCGAGCCGTATGCACTCCCCCATGTCAGCCACCCAACCCGTTGGTGTAAAGGATGCCGCAGGCAACGAACAGCCGCTTTTCGGTGCTCAAAAGCACGATGCCCTTTTCCCTTGCGAGGTCTATGACGGGCTGTTCGGGCCTTTTGCCGCGCACGAATACGATGCAGAGCATATCCATCATCTCCGCCGTGCGCACGACCTGCGGGTTCAAAAGCCCCGTCAAAAGCACCGACTGGTCCTTGACGTAAGCGAGCACGTCGCTCATCATGTCCGAACCGCAGGCGGTGTGTATTTCGGTGTCGAGGCGGTCTTCCCCGCACAAGATCTCCGCGTCAAGCAATTTGACTACTTCCTTGATTGTCATAAACGATCTCCCGATATAAATTTGCCCCGCCGCACATATGCGTGCGGGCGAATTTGAAGATTTTACGGGCGGAATTTGCCGCCGTTATTATCATACCACATATGTGCCGCCATTTCAAGGGGTTTTTTATTTTTTTCCGCCGAAACCGAGTAAAAAACCCCTTTCGCCGCCGCGGAAGGGGTACCATTTTACAAAATTATCAGATGCCGAACAGCTGCATCACGCCGAGCACCGCGTAGCCGACCGCGACGCTTACGGCGTACAAAATAGCGAGCAGCGCGAGGTTGCGCTTCCATTCCCTTACGTTTTTGAACAAAATGACGAACCCCAGCCCCGCGTTCGCGCACAGCCCTGCTACCATGCCGCCGAAAGAGAGCGCGCCGAGCACATAGCTCTGCGTAACGAGCACGCTCGACGCGCAGTTGGGTATAAGCCCCACGAGCCCCGCAATGAGCGGCTGAAACCAATACCCGCCCTGCAAAAAAGAGGTGATCGCGCCTTCCGCATAGTGCATGGCAAACCCGAACGCGAGGTTGACGATGAGGATATACGCGAAAATTTCGAGCGAGTGCAGCAGCGGATGGAGCAGGTAACGGCGCAGTTTGCCGTCTTCCTCGTGGTCGTGCCCGCAGGGCGTGCCGTGCACTTCCTCCCCTTCCGCAAGTTCCGAAAGCCTTTCTCTGCGCAGCAGCGCGTTGAAGAGATACCCGACGCCCACGGCGACCGCGAATTTGACGGCAATGAGCGGCATGACCGCGACGGCACTGCTCCCCGAAGAGAGCAGAATGATGAGCGCCTCGTCGCTTGTGGCGAGAAACACCGCAAGAACGGTGCCCGTGCGGATGATCTTTTTATCGTACAGCTTTGCCGCCATGACGGAAAACCCGCACTGCGGAACGATGCCCGTAGCCGCACCCAAAAGAGGCGCAAGGCTCCCGCGCAAAATATTTTTGTTTTTGGTGATGTTTGTGCGGCTTTCCAGAAATTCGATAAGCACATACATCAAAAACAGGAAAGGAAACACTTTCAGACTGTCTAAAAGCGCGTCCAGAACGATATCCATGATCTCGGCAAGCATAACTGTCCTTTTGCCGCGGCGCGGCACGCTGTATCAGGGCAAAAAAGCGCAGTGCGCTTTTTTTTTGCTCAAAAATAAACCTTGTTTAACTATTGTACCGCAAAACGCGGAAAAAAGCAAGCACAAAGGACCTTCCCGCAGCGGGAAGGTCCTTTTTTTATACAGGGAATTACTCTTCTTTCTTGTCGTCGTCGGCAGGAACTTCGGGAGCGTCCTCTGCGTCGTCCGCAGGCACGTCCTCTGCCTGAGCGGCTTCTGCGGCTTCCGCAGCGGCCCTCTCTTCTGCCTTTGCCTTCTTTGCGGCGGCGTGCGCTTCGCGGCGCATTGCCTTCTTCTCTTCCTTGGTGACGACTCTGTTCTTCTCGATGATCGCCTGCATCTCCTGCGGCGTAAGAGGAACGAAGTCCTGAGAAGATTCGTTTTCGGGCGTTACTTCGTAGCCCTCATCCCTTGCGAGGATAGACATTTCCGTCGCGCCGTCGAAGAGGTGGATGTGGCGCGCGTCGAGCGCGAGCTCGACTACTTCGCCGCGGTTCACGAGGCTGCGCGAGTCGATCTTCGCGACCATGTAAGAGGAATCCGCAATGGAATCGGTCGCGTTTTCGATGGTTTCGCCCTCTTTATAGTCGAGTTTGCAGTAGATCTGCGTTTCGGCGCCGAGCTTTTCAAGGACTTCGATGAACGCTTTGACGACGGTGTCGGGCGAAGCGGAGATAAAGCTCTCTTCGTCGTGGATGTCTTCGGGGCGGACGCCCAAAACGATGGGTTTACCCGTATTGGCGTAATCTTCGATATTCTGGATCCTCGCCTCCACTGTTTTAGGGAGAAGGATCTTGTTGTTATTGGTAAATTCGACGTACGTCTTGCCCTTCGACTGCGTGAGGGTAGCGGGGAAGAAGTTCATCTGCGGCGTGCCGATAAAGCCCGCAACGAACTGATTGATAGGATAATCGTACAGGTTCTGCGGGGTGTCGACCTGCTGCATGAAACCGTCTTTCATAACGACGATACGCGTACCCATCGTCATAGCCTCGACCTGGTCGTGCGTGACGTAAATGAAGGTCGTGGCGAGGCGTGCGTGCAGTTTGGAAATTTCCGTTCTCATCTGCGCGCGGAGTTTCGCGTCGAGGTTGGACAGAGGTTCGTCGAGCAGGAACACTTTCGGTTCGCGGACGATCGCACGGCCGAGCGCGACACGCTGACGCTGACCGCCGGAAAGAGCCTTCGGCTTACGGGTAAGGTAATCGGTGATGCCGAGGATCGCCGCAGCTTCCTTCACTCTTTCGTCGATGAGCTGTTTGGGCATTTTGCGAAGTTTCAGACCGAACGCCATGTTGTCGTAAACGGTCATATGCGGGTACAGCGCGTAGTTCTGGAACACCATCGCGATGTCCCTGTCTTTCGGAACGACGTCATTGACCAACTTGCCGTCGATGTAGAGCTCGCCCTTGGAAATTTCCTCGAGCCCCGCGATCATACGCAGCGTCGTGGATTTTCCGCAGCCCGAAGGGCCGACGAATACGATGAACTCTTTATCTTTGATGTCGAGGTTAAAGTCCGTGACGGCGGTAACGCCCGACGGATATACCTTGTAGATACCTTTCAATAAAAGGCTTGCCATAAAAAGTTTCCTCCCTGCAATGGTTTTGAACTTACTACATTTATTTTACAACATTCAAACAAAAAAGACAATAGGCAATTATTACAAATAATTTTGGCGATAGTGTTAAATTTGCCCAACAAGCCCGCCGCATCCGCAAAAAAGCGCCAAAAAATGCGCGGCAGCGGCGCAAAAATGCGTATAAGGGTTGTTTTTTTCTCCGCTTTCTGATATAATAACGATGAGGGCGCGCAGGCGCCCGAACGGAGCGATGTATGGATATCAATAAATATACGCCGAAATTCAGGATAAAAAACAAAGACCTTTTGCACCTTGCCGACCTTTCGCCCGAAGAGATCTTCGAACTTCTCTACACGGCGCGCTCGATGAAGAAAAAATACAAGGTCGGCGAAATTACGAATATGCTGCGGGGAAAGACGGTCGGGCTGCTGTTCGGCAACGTTTCCACCCGCACGCGCGTTTCCTTCGAGCTGGGAATACGCCAGCTGGGCGGCGACTATATTTTCCTTCCCAAAAACGAAACGCAGCTTTCCCGCGGCGAAAGCGTGAAGGACACCGCCGCCATGCTCGGCCGCTACGGGCTTTCCGCACTTGTACTTCGCGGGTTCAACGACGAAGAGCTGGAAGAGTTCGCCGCCTGCGCGGACATACCCGTCGTGAACGGCATTTCCGATACATCGCATCCCCTGCAGATACTCTCGGATCTGTTTACGATATGGGAAAAGAAGGGCAAACTTGAAAATTTGAAACTCGCCTACATCGGCGACGGGAACAACATTGCGAACTCGCTCATCATCGGCTGTTCCAAATGCGACATGAACATTGCCATCGCCAGCCCGAGCGGATACAGCCCCGCCCGCTCCATCGTGGAGCGCGGGATGCAGTTCGGCGACATACTCATCACCGACAGCGTTGCCGAGGCGGTAAAAGACGCGGACATCGTATATACGGACGTCTTTATTTCCATGAGCGACGAAGACGACGAAAAGAAGAAGGCGAAATTGGAAAAATACCGCGTGACGAAAGGCGTGATGGCGCTTGCCAAAGAGGACGCGCTGTTCATGCACTGTATGCCCGTGCGCCGCGGGGAAGAGGTTTCGGCTGAAGTTGCCGACGGACCGCAGTCCATCATGTACGACCAGGCGGAGAACAGGCTGCACCTGAACAAAGCCGTTTTGACGCTGCTCACCATGGGCGATAAATAAAAACCTGCCGGAAATAATTCGCGCGGGAATCGGAACAAAATTTGTGTTTGCGTCATATTAAGGGAGAAATGAAAATGAAAAAGAAACTTTTTAGTTGCATATTACTCGCCGTGTTCGCTTGCGTTGCGTTGTTCGGGTTAGCCGCCTGCAGCAGCGATCAGAATGTTTCAGACCGCCTCGACGCGCTGGAATCAGACGTAGATGCACTCGAAGCAAAAGTAGAAGCGCTTGAAGCCGCAAATGCGAACTTCCAGCAGCAACTCGCCGCTTTGGACACCTCGTCCGACACGTTCGCAGATGATCTTGCCGAACTTACTTCCAACTACAACAGCCTTGCTGCAAATGTTCAAAATGCAACACACATTGAAAGAGTTGTTGTAAAGGAAGAAGATATTGGAAGTGAGCAATTAATCACATCGGATCCGACAATAATTGTTGGAACAGATAATAATTATCTGGTTGTTGGGTGTGTGATCAACTTTTCATCATCATTGATTCCATATCAGATTGTTACTTGTAAGGTAAATATTGGTTATAATAATCAAAACACTGAAGTCAATATATATCTTACAAGAGCAGATATTGGCGAAACCTCTTCATCAATGAACAGTTCTGTTGTTACAAATATTCAAGTCCAAAGCGCTGAAAATATTACTAAAGAATTTTCAGAAGTTGTTTTATATCGCTTTTATTAAGAAAGATTTAACTTCCTTAATTTAATGCTTTGCCTCACTTTTGTGAGGCTTTTTTTGTTCTCCCAAAGCCGGCATGGTATTTTAGAAATTGTTTCACTTCCGAATACAGGCTTTTCCAATTCTAAAACATCTCCGCACTCCAAAAGAACATTCCGTTTAATTTCCAACTCAAATTCTTCCTGTTTTTCGGTTTCCGCAATAAAATTGTTAGCGATAGCCTGTGCCTGTGCATATATGTCATAAAGAAACGCGCGGCTTGCCGCCGCGCGTTTCTTTATGATATCCGAAATAAGAACTGCCGCACTTACGGCTGCTTTCGTAAAAATTACAACTTTTCCGCCACGGCTTTGAGGAAGGCTTCCGAGTCCAGCTTGACGGGGGTGACACCTTCCGATTTGAACAGCAGCACGAGGTCGCCCGTCATTTTGCCCTCTTCGATCGTCTGTACGGTCGCCTTTTCCAGCTTCTTCGCAAAGGCGGTCAGTTCGGGCGTTCCGTCAAGCTCGCCCCTCTTTGCGAGCGCGCCCGTCCATGCAAAGATGGTCGCCACCGAGTTGGTGGAAGTGGTTTCCCCTTTCAGGTACTTATAATAGTGGCGGGTAACGGTGCCGTGCGCCGCCTCGAATTCGTAGTTTCCGTCGGGGGAAACGAGCACGGAAGTCATCATGCCGAGCGAGCCGTAAGCGGTCGCGACCATGTCGCTCATCACGTCGCCGTCGTAATTTTTGCACGCCCACAGCACGCCGCCCTCCGAACGGACGATGCGCGCGACGGCGTCGTCGATGAGGGTATACATATATTCGATGCCCGCCGCCTCGAATTTTTCTTTATACTCTTTTTCATAAATGTCGTTAAAAATGTCCTTGAAGTGGTGGTCATACTTTTTGGAAATGGTGTCCTTCGTGGCGAACCAAAGGGGCATTTTCACGTCGAGCGCGTAATTGAAACAGGAGCGCGCAAAACTTTCGATCGACTTATCGGTATTGTGCACCGACTGCACGATGCCGCCCCCGTTCTTAAAGTCCTGCACGAGCAGTTTTTCCTTCACTTCGCCGTTTTCCACTTCCACGACAAGGTAAGCCCTGTCGCCCTGTGCCGTGCGCGTTTCCACGCCCGAATATACGTCGCCGTAGGCATGACGGGCGAGCACGATGGGCTTTTTCCACCCGGGTATATAGGGCGTGATGCCCTTTGCGAGGATGGGCGCGCGGAACACCGTGCCGTCCAGAATGCGGCGGATGGTGCCGTTGGGGCTCTTCCACATCTGTTTGAGCTTGTACTCTTCGACGCGCTGCGCGTTCGGAGTGATGGTCGCGCACTTGACGCCGACCTTATATTTTTTGTTTGCGTTCGCCGCATCCACGGTGACCTGATCGTCCGTCTTGTCGCGGTTGACGAGCCCGAGGTCGTAATACTCCGTTTTCAGGTCGACATAGGGACAGATAAGGATATCTTTGATCCACTGCCACAAAACGCGCGTCATTTCGTCGCCGTCCATTTCGACGACGGGGTTTTTCATTTCGATCTTTTTCATTTTCGATTCCTCTGCGTTCGGATTTCCCGTTTATTTTAACAGATTCCGCCAAAAATGACAAGCGTTTGAAAAGGGCGGGAAAAATTCCCGCCCCTTTGCTATATCCCCCTTTTTCCTCCTTTCGAGGGGATCGAAGTCAGTACGCCGCAGTTTTTCAAAAGGCGCTTGCGCTTTGCGGCGGCAGAATCTGCAATGCCCTGCTCGACAAGCTCGCCGAGCATCCCGGAAAACCCCGCAAGGCTATCCGAAAACAGATAGTACGCGAGCGAGCCGGGCACGGTATTCATCTCGTTGAAATATACCTCTCCTTTATAGATAAGGTAGTCGGCGCGGACGACGCCGCGCAGATCGAATTTGCGGTAAAGCAATTTCGTATACCCCTTCACGCGCGCGGAAAGCGCTTCGGGTATCTGCGCGGGGAAAATGTGCGAACGCTCTTTTCCGCCCCCTATGTACTTGTCGCGGAAGGTGAGTATTTTATGAGAAGTGAGCGGCTCTTCGCATTCGGAGAGGAGAATTTCGCCGCCCCTTTTGTAGGCGGCGCAGTTGATCTCGCGGCTGCCTGCAAGGTATTTTTCCGCCAAAACGACGGTATCGTATTCGAAGGCAGACTGTATCGCGCGGACGAGTTCTCCCCTGTTTTCCGCCACGAGCACGCCGATGCTCGAACCAAGCCGCGCGGGCTTTACGATAACGGGATAGCCGAGCCTCTCTTCCACGCACCTGAGCGCCATCGCCGCGCGCTTGGCGTACTCCGCCTCGCCGATGCGCATATACGGCGCGCTTTTCACGCCGAGCGCTTTGGCGGCGAGCTTGGTGAGCGATTTGTCCATGAAAAGGGCGGAGCCGGCAATGCCCGGCGACGCGTTTGGTATGCCCGCGCGGGAAAACAGCGCGGCGATGACGCCGTCTTCTCCGCCCGTGCCGTGGCAGCAGTTTATGCCGCAGTCGATCGCGGCGATCTCTTTGAGCTTTTTACCCCTTACGGAGTACAGCTTGCCGTTCAAAAACAGCGCCTCGTCCGCCTTGCCTTCGATGCCGCCGCGGAAAGAGGAAACGTCGAACAGCGCCTTGCCCGTATACAGCCTGCCGCCCTGCGATAAAAAGACGGGAAAGACTTCGTATTTTTCGCGCGCGACGTTCGCCGTCATGGTGCCGGTTATGACGGAAATTTCATTTTCCGAAGACATTCCGCCGAACACGACGGCAATGTTTTTGCGTGCCTGCTGCATAAATAAAACACCTCCGCAAAAAATTTTTTGCTTTGGTGTTTCGTCAGCGTTCACGAAAAAAGTTTTAGTAAGCCAAGGCATTGGCAAATCGGGGGATTCCGAAAAGTGCGATTTTCGGAAACGCAAGTGATTATTTGGGTTCACGAAAACCTCGGCGTGAGGCGCCTGCGGTTTTCCGTGATCCGAGGGGAAACCCGAACGCGCGTCGCAACAAGGCGACGATGTGCATGCGGCGCGTATCACTTGCCGCACGGCGTATATGCGCTTGTTGCTCCTTTTTCCCAAAAATCTCACACCGCTACGCGCGTTGCGATTTTTGGGAACCCTGTTTTTTTGCGGCACTTTTAAGGGCACACAAACTATACAGTGCCGCAAATTCACCCTTTCCGTAAGCCTTGGTAAAGGCAAATTGAGTGAAAAAGCAAAAAGCGTCGTTTTTGCTTTTTCGCATGATTATTTAAATAATTAAAGGCGCGTTCCGAAATCGCTATTTTGGATAAGCGCACTCAATTTGCCGCATACCTGCGGCTTACGCGGAAAACGTGAATGCGGCGATTGTATCATATGAGAGCCCTAACATATCGCCGCAGAGAGAAAACCGGACGCAGAGCCGTTTTGCAAAACGGCGAACGTCGGGTTTTCTTTCAACTCGGGCAAATCGCAGCATCTCTTTTGCGAGATTTGCCCGAAAATTTTCTAATTATAAATATCCGGCAGATCGTTCAAAAACAGAACGGCGTCGCCCTTGCACAATTTTTCGGAAAGATACTTCTGCGCCGCCGCAAGGTCGGGTACGACGGTGAGTTTTTCCGCGTCGCCCCCCGCGGCGATATAACCGCGCTTTACGGCAAGCACGAGCGTTGCGCCCACCAAAACGACCGCATCCAAACCCGCAAGCTTCTCCCCGAGGGCGAAATTCGCGTCTTCTTCCAAAATGCCCAACTCCACGATGCCGGGCGTTACGACGTATTTTTTTCCGCCGAAAAGCCGCAGAACGTCCACCGCTTCCGCCGCCCCGACGACGTTTGCGTTATAAGCGTCGTCCAAGACGGTGACGCCGTTCGCCTCGAACGGCTGCAAACGGTGAGGCACATACTCCAACTTTCCGATGCCCGCCGCGATCTGCTCTTTCGTAAGCCCGAATTTATGGGCGATCGCCGCCGCGAGCGCTATGTTGCGCGCGTTGTGCGCGCCGAGAAGTTTTGTGTGCACGGCGATCTCCTCTCCGCCGAGCGAAAGCATAAAGCGCGTGCCCTCTGCCGAGCACTGCACGCCGCGGGCGGCATATCCGCCCTCTTCGCCGACGCGCACTTCGACCAATTTTGCGGCGGACGCATGCAGCTTTCGGGTATTTTCGTCGTCGCCAATGAAGGCATAGCCGCCCTCTTTCGTGCCGGCAAGAATTTCACCCTTCGCGGCGATCACGTTTTCAAGCGAGCCGAACGTTTCCACATGCTGCGGGCAGATACCCGTAATAACGCAATGGTCGGGCGCGACGAGGCCGCACAGCTCCCCGACGTCTCCTTTCCGCCTTGCGCCCATTTCGGCGAGAAAGACGTCGTACTCGTTCAGGTCGGCGTTCTCGATCGCCTTTGCGATGCCTACGGGCGTATTGTACGATCCGGGCGTGGCGAACACCCTGTATTTTTCCGAAAGGAGCGCGGCGGCAAAATTTTTCACGCTCGTCTTTGCGAAACTGCCCGTGATGCCTATTTTCACGCACTTTGCCGCTTGCAATTTTTCGCGCGCCGCCGCAACGTATTTTCTGTTTTTTGCCTCGGAAAAGGGCGCGTCTATCGCGTTGGCGAGGCGCAGAAGGAGCGGCAGCAGGATCGGGAGCACCGCGAGCGGCAGATACCGCAGATGAGAGAGAATTTCGGCTTCCGCATAATACGAGGCGGCGTTCACGCCCAACGTGAGCAGCGCCGCCGCAACGAACACGCAGACGCATTCGAGCGCGTACACCCTCTGCGCGCGCCCGGTATAAACGAGCGGCACTTTGAGCGCCCTCTTGTCCGCACGGCAGTAAACGGCGACGAACACGGGGAAAGGCAGCAGAGATATGTACGCCGCCCACATTCCCGTAAAGGAAAACACGACGGCAAGCACCGCCGAAGAGAGCGCGACGAGAAAGGCGAGCAGAATATAGCGGGAATAGACCATATTCCCCTTTCTGACCGACCATTTGGCGAACCTTTTCCCGTCGTAGCCCGCCTGTTGCAGCGCCCCCAGCATTTTGAACGTGCAAAGAGGCAAAAGAAGCGCGAGCGCTATGGATATGACTGCGTATTCCGCGATGCTTTCAAGCGTAAACATATGTCTCCTTCCGCAAGTGAAAGTTTTATCTGAAAAATTCCCGCGCGACCGCGTTGAACCGCGCGGGATCGTCTGTAAAACAGAAGTGCCCGCAGGCGGGCATGACCACGAGAGCCGAACCCTTCGTCCCTTCCGTCAGCTTTTTCGCCATATACAGCGGCGTTTCCGCATCCTTTTCCCCGAATACATACAGCACTTCGGCGGATATTTTCGGAAGGCAGGGAGAGAGGTCTTCGTTGACGATCTTTTTATAGCTTTCGCGCATGACGGGCGAAAGCGTCCTGTACTCGGGCGAGCCGAACTTTTTTTCCGCAAAGCGCGGCGCGAACTTTTTTGCGATGCGGTAGGCGCGCACCTTGCATTTATAGGAAAGCCCGCGCTTGGGCGGTATGCCCGCACAACCCGCAAGCAGCGCCTTCCGGAACAGCTCCTGCCGCCCGGAAAGCAGTTTGAGCGCCACCCTTCCGCCGAACGAATGGGCGATAAGGCGTGCGCCCCGCTTTATACCGAGCGCCGAAAGCAGGCGCGCCGCGTGCGCGGCGTAATCGCCCACCGACCAAGGCTCGGTAAGCGGCGCGCTCTTGCCGAATCCGACAAAGTCGAACGCCGTCACGCGGTAATACTTTGCAAAATACTTTAACTGATAGGTAAAACTTTCTTTGCAGGAAAGGTAGCCGTGCAGAAAGACCAGATCTTCCCCCTGCCCTTCCCGCAAGACGGAAATTTCTTTGCCTTCGAATAAAATGACAGGGCCTCCCGGCGCTTTCCGCCTTTACCTTTCGATCTATAAATTTTTTTCCATAACGAGGGCGTCCTCGCCGTCGCCGTAGTAACGGGGGCGCGCATACCGCCCCGTATAACCCGCCTTCAAATACAGCGCCATGGCGGGCGCGTTGGAAACGCGCACCTCCAAAAACATTTTTTTGCCGCCCGCCGCGCGCACCTCGCCTTCGAGCAAGGAGAGCATCTCTTGCGCCAACCCTCTGCGGCGAAAGCCTTCCGCCACGGCAATGTTGGCAAGGTCTGCCTCGTCGCCCGCCAGAACGGCGAAGGCATAGCCCGCCAGAACGCCGCCTTCCTCCGCGGCGACCGTGAGCGTGCGCTCCCCGAAAAACGTGTCGGCGAGCATCGGAAAGCTCCACGGATCGGAAAAACACTGTTTTTCAAGCTCGGCTATCTGAAAAATGTCCTCGTAATTCCACTTGCGGTAATTCATTTTTCCGCCCTTTCGCGCTCTTCTTCCGCCTGACTCTTTTTCAGATAGAAAGCGGAAAGCGCGCCGAAGTCCTCTTTCTTTGCCCCGTTTGCCGCGGCCAAAAGCCCCGCCGCGGGATCTGCCTTTATATAGGGAACGGGCAGAGGGAAATACGAATATACCGCGTACCGCTCCGCAAGGCGGAAAAGCGTTTCCTCGTCGGCACGGCTCGGGGCGGACGATATCTGTTTATTTTCGCCGAACGGGCAGACGTAGTAAAAGCCCCTGCCCGCGGGCACCGCCGAAAGGCAATCGCCTTCTGCATTATATGCGAGCGTTTGAAAAGTTGTTATGCCGAGCGCCGGTTTTTTGAGCGCCGAGCAAAAGCCCTTTGCCGCCGATATGCCTATGCGTATGCCCGTAAACGAACCCGGCCCCGTGACCGCGGCAAAAAAATCGCACTCTCCGAGCGGAAGATCCGCCCCCGCGAGCGCCTCTTCTACGGCGCCCATCAGCCTAACCGAATGCTGCATCCCGCACTGCGGCTCGAAAAGCACCTTTGCCTTGCCCGCCTTCGATGCGATGACGGTGAGATATTCGTTTGCCGTATCTATGGCGAGAAAATTCATTGCGCCGTTATCTCCCTCTCGTTTTCGCCCTTCTTTACGATGCGCACGGTCTTGCAGTTTCGGGGCAGCACGTCCGCGATGTTCTGCGCCCATTCGATGACGCATACGCCGCCCGCGTAAAAATAATCGCAAAGCCCCAACGCCTCCGCCTGCGCCCCGCTTTTGAGGCGGTAACAGTCGTAATGGTACAAAACGCCGCCGTAGTCGTTCATGTAGGCGTAAGTGGGGCTCGTGATCTCCTCGTCTATGCCGAGCCCTTCGGCAAGCCCTTTTACGAACACCGTTTTGCCCGCGCCCATCTCGCCTTCGAGCAAAACAACGTCGCCCGCGGAAAGCGTCTTTGCGTATTCTTTTGCGAACTCCATCGTTTCGCGTTCGCTCTTCGATATCATAACCCACCCATAAAAATAAAAGAGGCGACCGTAACGCCTCTTTTATTATAATATAAGTGCGATGATTTTGCAATTAAAACTTATCCAAAAGCCGTGAAATTCTCTTGTACAGGAGCACCGTTACAAGGCTTACGGCTACGCCCTTGATGAGATTGAACAGCAGAACATACCACCAAAGGGACGCGAAAACCGCCGCCGCGCCCTCGCCCATGAACAGGGGGAAGTTGATAAAGCGGTTGGAGAGCATCGCCGCGCCGATCTGCAAAACGACGCCCGCGGCGAGCGTCCAGATGACGGTGGGCAGCCCCTGTTTATAGCGGTAAACGAGCGTCGGCAGGATGACAAAGCAAAAGGTGACGATGAAGTTCGCGATCTCCCCCACGCCGCCCGTGGATGTCTTCAAAAGGCACAGGCACTCTTTGACGAGGCTGATGACGATCGCCGCGACGGGCCCGTACATGAACCCGCCGAAAAGCACGAATACGTTGGCAAAGTCGAGCTGTAAAAAGGGCGCCGCGGGGAAAATGGGAAATTCCAAAAAAGTTACCGCAAACGCGAGCGCCGAGAACATGGCAAGCTTTGCGATGCCCGACGCGGAAAAGAGTTTGCGCCTGTGCGGCGCTTTGCGCGCGCCGACCTTTTCGGGCGCAGATTCGCACTTTTGCACCGCATCGTCTGCGGCGGTTCGTTCCCTTTCGGGAACAGCTTCTTCCTTCATAAAAAAACACCTCGAAAAAAATATTTTCCAAGGGGGTGAAGAAAAGCCCCGCAAAACTTTGCGGGGCGGCTTTTTGAATTTTTCCGCGCGGCAGATGCCTGCAAGAAGAATCCGAAAAACATTCTTTTCTCATCCGGACTATACCGTCGGTGCGGGAATCACACCCGCTCAGAGGCTTTTACGCCTGTCGCAGACTTTTACTGCCGGTGGGGAATTGCACCCCGCCCCAAAGAATCGTTTGATATTGCGGATATTATAACATTTAAGTAATGTTTTGTCAAGCGATCGCATATCCTTGCGCGTCCGACAAAAACGGCGCGTTTTCTTCCCGAAACGCGTTCTGTTTGACAAAACCCCGCATCGTTGATATAATATTTCTATCAATGATCTTAAGAGGAATTCATGAAAATACGCGAAACAGCATCTTGCATTGCGGACAAAACGTTGAACTATTTTACGGTTTGCGCCGAAAGCGCGCGGCGGGAATTTAAAAGTTTTTTCGATTATATCAAAAACAACTACCTGTTTATAACTATCTCTTGCGCGGTGTTTTTGGTCGTGTACAGCAGCTGGATCGCCGGCGTTTATCCGAGGATAGACAACGATTCCTGGATAAACAATCCGAATACGACTTATAACTGGCTGTATATAGGCAGACAGGGAGGCATACTTACCAAAAAGCTGTTCGGGCTGCTGTACTTGAACCCGACGCTTGCGACGACGCTCGGCTATCTCGTCGTATGTTTGGCGGGACTGCTGTTCGGATACTTGTTTTGGCGATGCAGCCTGCGCAGCGGCTGGGCGTGCGCCTGTTTTTGGCTCCCTATGTTCCTTTCGCCCATCTTTGCGGAACAATTTTATTTCGACTCTCAGATCTTCGAGATCGCTTTTGCGTTTGTTCTTGCGGCGGCAGGCGTCGGGTTGTGCCTGTACGGGGCGTTCCGCCGCTCGTACACCGCACTGTTCCTCTCTTTCCTTGCGCAGAGCTGGGCGATCGCCACTTACCAATCCTATGCGTTCCTGATATTCGCCATGCTGCTTTTCTGTTTTGCAATGCTCTATCGCAAGCGCACGGTTTGCGGCGGCGATGTCCGGGTGAAAGAATATGTTTCCGCACTGCTCATATCGGCGATCGTTTTTTTTGCAGCGGCAATTATATACACCGTAACAACCTTGCTGTGGTTTTACGGAAGCGCATACGGCGACGCGCGTTTTTCTTGGAAAACAGAATCGTTTTCTCAGTGCATAGAAAACATCCTGACGCATATCAAAAACGGTCTTTTGGGCGAAGGGATTTTTTATTCTTGGCTATACTTGGTTTTCGCCATACTTTGCGCGGGCACAGCCGTTCTCGATGCCGTCCGCTCCAAACAAAAGCTCGGGATCCTGAATGTTGCCCTGGTCGTGGCGATGCAATTTTCGCCCTTTCTTCTGACCGTTTTGTTCGGCGGGATCATCACGATACGCGCGCAGTTCACTTATTCTTTCGTTTTTGCCGCAGATATGCTGTATATGATATGCCGCGATTGGAAAATCGCGGTGCGGAGCTCCGCACGATTTAATTTCGGATTTGTTTTTATTTTCCTCTCTTTCGTCGCGCTGTTTTCGCACATCAATATCACCTGCAGGCTGATCTATACCGACAATTTGCGTTCACAGGAAGACGTGCGCTTCGCCACTATGCTCGAAAGGGATCTTAAAGAAATTTCTTCGGAGGAAAAGCCGCTCGCCATAATCGGGATCATGCGCCCGAACCTGAACAAATCCTGCGTATACGGAGAACTGATCGGGCTGTCTATGTTCGAATACTGTTATTCCATAGAACCACGCTACGTTTCCAGCACATGGACGGCTTGCAGCGTTATGACGACCATGGGATTCCCCTTTACGACCGCGGGCGAAGAAAACATATATAACGCGCGCATCTACGCGCGCGACAACGATATGCCCAACTACCCTGCCGAGGGAAGCATACAAGATATGGGCGATTATATTATCGTCAAACTGTCGGATGACGAATTCGTAAACGAACTGCCTCCCGAAAACGCCGACGCTCCGGCTTCGGAATAAGCTGCAGGCACCGGACTGAATTTTTATATTGAAAGGAAAGCCCTCCGTTTTGACCGGAGGGCTTTCCTTTCTTTTCAGCTCATCGGATGCAGCGCCCGTCTGCTGCGGGATCCGCGCGGATTTTTGCGATATAAAACTCCCATTCCCGCATATCTGCGGAAATGGGAGTAAATCTCAATACTTCTGTTTGCGGATACTGCCGTCTTTTTTATGAATGGTGATCCTGCCGTCCTGGTTGGCGGCGAGTTTCTTCGCATAGGCGATCGCCTCTTCCTGCGTGTCGAACAGTTTGATCGCCTTTTCGCCTTTGGCGAACTTGACCTGCCACTTGCCGTCGGGGCGGTGCGCCACATGGTAATTCTTTACCGCGGGTTTCGCCTTGGCCTCCGCTGCGGGCTGTTTTTTATCTCCTTCCGCCTTTTCCTCGGGCTGTTGCGCTTCAACGGGACTTTCCGCTTTTTCGGAAGATACGGCCTCTTCTTCGGGCATGGTGTTCCCGCGTGCGGGCGCGGCGGGTTTGTTGTCCGTTTTCGCCTCAGCAACGGGTTTGTCGTCTACGGGAACTTGCGCGACGGGTTTTTGCTGCACAGGCTCCTGTACAGGGGCTGCTTTTCCCCGTTTTTTCGCCTCTTTCGCTACCTTTTTCGCCTGTTTGGCGGCAAGTTTTTCCGCCCTCTTTTTCGCTTTTGCCTCTTCTTTGGCTTTTTTCTTCTCTTCCCTGGTCATAATGCTCGCTCCTTTACATGACGTCGTTTGCGTAGAGAGGATATTTTTCGCAGAGTTTTTTCACTTCCGCGCGGACATGGTCAAATGCCTCCTCGCGCTTTTCGATGATCTCGGAGATCAGGCGGGCGATCAGCCTTGCGTCCTCTTCCCTGAACCCGCGCGAAGTGATGCTCGGCGTGCCGATGCGGATGCCGCTCGTCACGAACGGGCTGGTCGTTTCGAAGGGAATGGTATTTTTGTTGACGGTGATGTTCACCTCGTCGAGCATTTTTTCAAGCTCTTTGCCCGTCATGTTCTTGTCGCGAAGGTCTACGAGCATGAGGTGGTTGTCGGTGCCGCCAGAAACGAGGCGCACGCCGCATTTGGTGAACTCGTCTGCCATCGCCGCCGCGTTCTTTACCACCTGCCGCTGGTATTCTTTGAACTCGGGGGAGAGCGCCTCTTTGAAGGCGACAGCCTTGCCCGCGATGACGTGCATGAGCGGGCCGCCCTGCATACCGGGGAACACTGCCTTGTCGATGGCTTTGGCGTACTGCTCTTTGCACATGATCACGCCGCCGCGCGGGCCGCGCAGCGTTTTGTGCGTGGTCGTGGTGACGATGTCGGCATACGGTACGGGCGAAGGATGCAGCCCCGCCGCGACCAATCCCGCGATGTGCGCGATGTCTACCATAAGATATGCGCCGACTTTATCGGCGATCTCGCGCAGGCGGGCGAAATCGATGACGCGCGGATAAGCCGAAGCCCCCGCAACGATCATTTTCGGCTTGTTTTCGAGGGCGATCTTTTCGAGGGCGTCGTAGTCGATGCGCTCGTCCGTTTCGGAAACGCCGTAAGGAACGATCTTGAAGTACTTGCCCGAAATATTGACGGGCGAGCCGTGCGTAAGGTGCCCGCCGTGGGAAAGGTTCATGCCCAAAATGGTATCGCCGGGGGTGAGCAGGGCAAAGTAGACCGCCGTGTTCGCCTGCGCGCCGCTGTGCGGCTGCACGTTGGCGTGGTCGCAGCCGAAAAGCTGTTTGCAGCGCTCTATGGCGAGATTTTCCACAATGTCTACATATTGGCAGCCGCCGTAATAGCGCTTGCCGGGAAGCCCTTCCGCATATTTATTGGTAAGGTGCGAGCCGACCGCAGCCATCACCGCGGGGGAAACAAAGTTCTCGCTGGCGATCAGCTCGATGTTGCCCCTTTGGCGGTCAAGTTCAAGTTTCATCGCCTCGTACACTTCTGCGTCGGCGTTTTTGATTGTGGTAAGATCGATCATTGCATTTTCTCCGTCCGTAATTTATTTTCTCATTTATTATAGCGCACTTTTCTTTTTTTTACAAGAAAATGAACGCCGCCCGCAAGATTTTCTTGCGGGCGGCAGGTCTTTATGTCCGCACACCGTACATTTTATCGGTGCAATATACGGATAGCCGCGCCTATGCTTTCCCGCCGCGGCCTCTTTTTCCGTGTTTTGTGCCCTTTTTGACCGCCTGCCTTTCCGGCTGTTTCTGCGGCGCCGGCGCGCCCTCCTCTCTCGGCTGTATTTCCACCGCGCCGAGGCGGTACTCGTACATCTCTTTGAAAGCGTAAACGCGCTTTGCGGCGCGGTCGGGCTCCTCTACGCATTCGGCATAAACCGTATTGCCGTCTTTCAGATCAAACCGCAGCGTGCCCGCCTTTTTTCCGCCGCCCGAGCTCTCCGCCGAGGCGAGCTCCCCGAGGCCGAACGACACCTCGCCCGCCTGCGTCCGCACGGTCAGCACGCTGCCGCGCAGCAACACAAGGTCTTCGGGCAGCTTTGCGATCCTGCGGGCGTTCACCGCAAACAGGGCGCACAGCGCCGCGAAGACCGCCGCCGCAATGCACGCGAATACTGCGAGCACGATGCGCCCCCGCACAAATTCCAGCGCCGCAAGCACCGCAAACAGCGCGGCGCCCGCCCCCGCGACCGCCGTTTTGCCGATATAAGCGTTGTGCCTGTATTTTGAGGCGACGATTTCTTCTTCCTCTTTTTCCGCCGCCGGACTTTGTTCCTGCTGCGCCGTCATACGTTTTCCTCCCCGCGCACCCCTTCGGCTGAAAGTTTGAGCCGCAGGATTTTTTCGCGCGCGGCGAACGGTTCGGCGATCTCTACCACTTCCACCGTTCTTTCCGCCGTTTTTATGCGCACAAGCCCCGCGCGCACGTCGCGCGGGGTAATGCCGCCGTCCGCAGAGAGGATGTCGGCACAGCGCACGGCGATATACTCCTTCTTTTTGTACTGATAACAATACAGCGTATCGCCCTCGGCATAGATGAGCGCGTCGGGCAGTTTTTTCTGCATGGCATATAATACAAAGCAATAGACCGCAAAACAGAGCGCGAGAACCGCCAAAATGATGCCGACGGCGATAAATCCTGCGCCCTGCTCCGCGTTAAAACCCGCAGACGCGCCCGCAAACGCTGCCAAAAGCGCAATGATGCAGCCGTATATGATGTATTGTTTTTGCGCGCCGCGCTTTTTTGCGACGACGGTTTTGCTTTCTTCTGCCATGGCGTTTTTCCTCTCTTTCATTATAACAGACGCGCGGGCGAAAAGCAAGCATATAAAACGCGCCGCGGCTTTCGCCGCGGCGCTCTGCGTTTTAAGTTTCCGTTCAGATATATTTATCGATAAATTCCTTCATCGCGTCTTTCGGCGCAAAGCCGACGTTTTTGCCCGCAAGCGCTCCGCCCTTGAAGACCATGACGCAGGGTATGCTCATGATGGAATAATCGCGCGCGAGGTCGGGGTTATCGTCCACGTCGATCTTGACGAATTCCGCCTTGCCCTCGTACTCGTCGGAAAGCCCTTCCATGACGGGCGCAAGCATCCTGCACGGGCCGCACCAATCGGCATAAAAGTCGACGACGAGCGTCCTCTGCTCCTTCATTGCGGCGCGGAAATCCGCGCCCTTAAACATTTTGACCATTTTTCTTTTCCTCCTTATTCTCTGCATTAGTATCGCATATTTCAACGGCTTCCATTCCGAAACCGCGCGAACCCGAAAATATTTTATCCGCTATAAAGACCGCCGCAAAGCCGAGCACGAGCCCCGCGATGCACAAAAGAGCGATCCACACTTCCTTCTCAAAACAGAGCGCGCCGACAAGCACCCCTACCCCCGCCAAAAGGACGGGCACGATGTACACGATGAAAGACGCGAGCGCGCGGTTGTCCTTTTCCGCTTTGACGACGACCGTGTCGCCCGCCTTCGCGCCGCAGGTGTTGAGCGCTTTTACCTTTACGCGGCTTTTGCCGTTTTTGAAGGCGCATATTTTACAGCCTTCGCACTCGGGCTTTTTTTCTATCTGCAGCACGGCGATCTTGCCGGACGTCTTTACGACGAGCGCGCGCTCCGTCATTCCAATTTCTCCCGCAGGTAAGAAACGGCATTCTCCGCCTTCACCGTTTCGGAAGTGGAATCCGCCATGTTTTTGACGGTATACTCACCGCTCTCCAATTCGTTCGAACCGATGACGGCGACGTACTTCGCGCCGATCTTTCCCGCATATTTGAACTGCGCCTTGACAGAACGCGCCGCGTGGTCGAACTCCGCGGAAATGCCCGTCTTCCTTAAATCGTTCACGAGGGCGAACGCCGCGCGCCTGCCCGCATCGTCCAGCCCCGCGGCATATACGCCGACGGGCGCCTCTTCGGGGATGTTTTTGCCCGTGTTTTCGAGCACGAGCAGCATCCTTTCGATGCCGCTACCGAATCCGACCGCGGGAACGGACGGGCCGCCGAGGTTTTCGATGAGGGTATCGTACCTGCCCCCGCCGAGCACGGTGCCCTGCGCGCCGATGTCGGTGGAAACAAATTCAAAGACGGTTTTGGAATAATAATCCAACCCGCGCACGAGCTTGGGGTTCAGCTTGTACTTTACGCCGCAGGAATCGAGAATACTTTTGAGCTGTTCGAAGTGTTCGCGGCACTCGTCGCACAAAAAATCCACCGTTTTGGGCGCGCCCGCGTTGATTTTCGAGCACGCTTCCTCTTTGCAGTCGAGAATGCGCAGAGGGTTCTTTTCAAAGCGCGCGTTGCAGGTGGGGCACATTTCGGAAAGGTGCGGGCGCAGATACTCTTTGAGCGCCTCGTTGAATTTGGGGCGGCAGTGTTTGCAGCCGATGCTGTTGAGGTTCAGCTCCACGTTTTCCACGCCGAGCGCCGCGATATAGTCGCGCGCGAGCAATATGACCTCCGCATCCGTTTCGGGCCCCTTTCCGCCGAAGATCTCCACGCCGAACTGATGATGTTCGCGCAGCCTGCCCGCCTGCGGGCGCTCGTAACGGAACACGGGGATGATGTAGTACATTTTGAGGGGCAGAACGCCGCTTGCTAGCCCGTTTTCGATAAACGAACGCACGACGCCCGCCGTACCCTCGGGCTTTAAGGTGATGCTGCGCTCTCCTTTGTCGAGAAAGGTATACATTTCCTTGTTCACGATGTCGGTCGTATCCCCCACGCCGCGCAAAAACAGCTCGGTATGTTCGAACACGGGGGTGCGGATCTCTTTCAGGTTGTAAAGTGCGGAAATGCGCCGCGCCGTGTTTTCTACAAAGTGCCATTTATAGGCTTCGGAAGGGAGCACGTCTTTCGTGCCCTTAGGTATGTTGATCATAAAAACTCCTAAATCCTTGTTCACACTTTCCTCGTGCAAAGGCACTGCGGAAAGTCGTGATTTTGAGAGACAACCGCCGTTCGCCGACGCGCAGGTCGGCTCTGCGGCGTTTTTCTCTCTGCGAAAATTTTTAAGGGCTTTCCTATTATTGCAATTTTCGCATTCACTCTTTTTCGGCAAGCCGCAAGTATGCGGCAAATTGAGTGCGCTTTTTGAAAAGCGTGGTTTTCAAACGCGCATTTGATTATTAAATAATAATTCGCGCAAGGGAAATCGCAATTTTCCGCAGCGCACCCCTATTTGGCAACGCTTTGCCTTACGGGAAGAGGGTGAATTTGCGCCCCTTGCATACTATGTGTGCCCCTAAAAGGGCGCAAAGAGCGGAGAAACCGTTGTCGAGCCGACAGTATGTCGGCGAGCAATGGTGTCGCCCTCAAATCACGGAAAACCGCAGGCGTCAGCTCGCCGAGGTTTTCGTGAACCCAAATAATCACTTGCGTTTCCGAAAATCGCACTTTTCGGAATAAGCCCCCGATTTGCCGCGATGCGCGGCCTTTGGCAGGAAAGGTGAATTTGCCGCATTTATATTAGTGCAAGCCCTATAAACAGGGCTCCCAAAAATCGCAACGCGCGCAGCGGTGTGAGATTTTTGGGAATAAGGAGCGGCAAATATATAGGAGCACAGCATTTGCAAGTATTGTAAATGCTTGCATAATATATTTTGCCGCGACGTGCCAAAGAGGAAAAATCCGAACGCAGAGCCGTTTTCCAAAACGGCGAACGTTGGGGTTTTCCTAAAAATCACGACTTTCCGCAGTGCCTTTGCACGAGGAAAGTGTGAATTCCCTTTTCGTGAATATCTTATAACACATATTTTTTCAGATCCCTGTTGCGGATCATCTTTTCCAGGTGTTCGTCGACGTACTTTTTGTCGATGGTCACTTCTACCGTCGGGTAATCTCCGCCGGCGTTGAAAGAGATGTCTTCCAACAGATATTCCATGACCGTGTGCAGGCGGCGCGCGCCGATGTCTTCGCTCGTCGCGTTCATGTCCGCAGAGATCTGCGCGATCTCTTCGATCGCGTCGTCGGTGAATTTCAGGTCGATGTTGTCCACGCTCAGAAGTTTGCCGTACTGCGAAGTAATTGCGTTCCGCGGCTGCGTCAGGATCTTCACGAAATCTTCCTTGGAAAGGCTTTCAAGCTCTACGTTGATGGGGAACCTGCCCTGCAATTCGGGGATGAGGTCTTCCACCTTGGAGATATGGAAAGCGCCCGCCGCGATAAAGAGGATGAAGTCGGTCTTGACCGCGCCGTACTTGGTCATGACGGTGCAACCCTCGACGATGGGAAGGATATCCCTCTGCACGCCCTCGCGGGAAACGTCTGCCCCGCCCTGATTGGCTTTGCCGGCGATCTTGTCTATCTCGTCGATGAAGATGATGCCCTGCTCTTCCGCGCGGGAGAGCGCCTCGGTGGTAACGCTGTCGTCGTCGATGAGTTTTTCCGATTCCTCATTGATGATCTGCTGCATCGCCTGTTTTACGGTCATTTTGCGGCGCTTTTTCTTTTTGGGTAGCATATCGCCGAAAATAGAGCCGATATTGATCTCCGCGCCGCCGGGCACGATCTCCATGCTCTTGGGGGCGTCTACCACTTCGATCTCGATCTGCGTGTCGTTGAATTTGCCCGCGCGCAGATCTTCGAGCAATTTCGCGTCGAATACTTCCTTCGCCATTTCTCCCCTTTCCGATTTTTTCATGTCCGAAAGGATGGAAACGATCTTCTTTTCCGCGACGGCTTCCGCCTTGACGGAAACCTCTTTCATCTTTTCCTCTTTGACGAGGCGGATGGAGCACTCCACGAGGTCGCGGATCATGCTTTCCACGTCGCGCCCGACGTAACCGACCTCGGTATACTTTGTCGCCTCCACTTTGATGAAGGGCGCCTTTACGAGCTTGGCGAGCCGCCTTGCGATCTCCGTTTTGCCGACGCCCGTGGGGCCTTTCATGATGATGTTTTTCGGCGTGATCTCTTCGCGGTCTGCCTCGGAAAGTTTGCTCCTTCTGTAACGGTTGCGCAGCGCGATCGCCACGGCGCGCTTTGCCTTATCCTGCCCGATGATGTATTTGTCCAATTCGTTTACGATCTGTTTGGGTGAAAGCTGATTCATATATTGCACCTCCCGCGCGTTTACACGACCTCGACCGTGATATGGTCGTTCGTGTATACGCAGATCTCGCTCGCTATTTTGAGCGCTTTATAGGCGATCTCTTCGGCGGAGTCGTTCGTTTCTTTTGCGAGCGCGCGCGCCGCCGCAAGCGCATAGTTGCCGCCGCTGCCGATGGCGCAGACGCCGCCGTCCGGCTCGATAACTTCGCCGCCGCCGTTGATGACCAAAAGAAGGTCTTTGTCCGCGACGATCATCATCGCTTCAAGTTTTCTCGCGCGGTCGGTGCGCCAAAGCTCGGCAAGTTCCACCGCCGAACGCATGAGGTTCCCCGAAAATTTGTTCAGCATCCCTTCGAACTTTTCGGAAAGGGAAAACGCGTCGGAAACGCTTCCCGCAAAGCCCAGAATGACTTTGCCGTCGTAAATGCGGCGCACTTTGACCGCATTGCTCTTGAACACGACCGATTCGCCCATGGTGACCTGTCCGTCGCCCGCGATCGCCGTTTTGCCGTCCTTTTTGACGGCGCATATCGTTGTACCCCTGAATTCAGGCATTATTTTTACTCCTTTTTATAATTCTTGCTCCGCAAAAGCGCTCTCCGCATATTCTTTGAGCTTTTCCGCACTGCGCAAAGCCCGCTCGGCAAACATACGCTTTTTGAGGGCTTTGTCGCGCACCTCGCTTTCGAGCGGGCGCAGGATGCCGTAATTGGCGTTCATCGGCTGAAAATCTGCATTCGGCGCAGATATATGCGCCGCAAGCGCGCCCATGACCGTGCTCGTATCCGCCGGCATAGGCTGTTTGCCGCACATTTTCAGCGCACAGTTCGCCGCCGCCCAAATGCCGCTCGCCGCGCTCTCCACATACCCCTCGACGCCCGTCATCTGCCCCGCGAAAAACACTTTCCCGTCGCCTTTCACGGAACTGTCGGCATCTAATATCTGCGGGGAATTGAGGAAAGTATTGCGGTGCATCACGCCGTAACGGAGAAATTCCGCGTTTTTCAGCGCGGGGATCATGGAAAACACCCGCTTTTGCTCGCCAAATTTCAAATTTGTCTGACAGCCGACGAGATTGTACGCCGTTCCCTCGCAATTTTCCTTGCGCAGCTGCAACACCGCATACGGGCGTTTGCCGTTCTCGTCGTACAGCCCGACAGGCTTGAACGTGCCGAACCGGAGAGTGTCCTTTCCCCTCGACGCCATAATTTCGACGGGCATGCACCCCTCGAATACGTCGCGTTTTTCAAAATCTCTGGCGATGACGCGCTCGGCAGACAGCAATGCGTCCACGAACGCCTCGTACTCCTCTCTGTCCATCGGGCAGTTGACGTAGTCGCCCTCGCCCCTGCCGTAACGGTCGGCGGTAAACGTCTTCGAAAAGTCGACGCTCTGCGCGGACACGATGGGCGCGGCGGCGTCGTAAAAAAACAGCCCGCCCCCGAAACGCTCCGAAAGTTTTTCCGCGAGTTTATCCGCCGTGAGGGGGCCCGTCGCCACGATCGTCCATTCCCCTTCGGGGATGTCCTCCGCTTCCGCCTCTGCAATGCGGATGTTCGCGTTTTGGCGGATCTTCTGCGTGACGTATTCCGCAAAGGCGTGCCGCTCCACCGCGAGCGCGCCGCCCGCAGGCACGCGCGTTTTTTCGGCAGCTTCCATGGTGAGCGAACCGAAAAGGCGCATCTCCTCCTTTAAAAGCCCGCAGGCATTGCCGTACATGTCGGCGCTCTTCAAAGAGTTGCTGCAAACGAGTTCGCAGAAATTTTCGTCGGAATGCGCCGGCGTGAATTTTTTCGGCTTCATATCCACAAGGGTGACGGGAATGCCCCGCGCCGCAAGATAATGCGCCGCCTCGCACCCGGCAAGCCCCGCGCCGATCACTTTTACGCCCGTTTTCTGCTGCAAACTTCTCTCCCTCGCCTGTTTTTGGCACTTTACTTTTGCGATTGTCAGCACTCTTCAATTGCGAGTGCTAAACCAATTATATTCCATATCCGCGCCGCTGTCAAGAATTTTTAATAATTTTTTTCTGCAGGCGCGTAAAAATGCGGTGAAAAACTTTTCACACAAATTTGCGCGTTCAGTTTTCCTGCGGGGCATCCTCTTCGGGCGCCGCTTTTTCCTCGTAATCGCAGGAAGAACATTTCACCGTTTTGCCCTTCTTTACGAGATATTTGCCGCACTTGGGGCATTTGCCGCCCGTGGGCAGATCCCAGCTCATAAATTTGCAGGAAGGGTATTTGGAACAGCTGTAATAAATTTTGCCCGCCTTGCTCTTCATGCGCTCGGTGGGCGAACCGCACACGGGGCAGGTGCCCGCAAGCTCGGCGATGCGCTTGTTCGTGCCGCACTTGACGCAGTTGAGGTATTTGCCGTATCTGCCCGTGCGGTAGATCATCTTTTCCCCGCATTTGGGGCAGGGAACGTCTGACGGTTCGCTTTCGAAGGGCAGGATGGTGGAACATTCGGGGTAATTGGGGCAGGCGAGGAATTTGCCGTACTTGCCGCTCTTTACGACCATGTTCGCACCGCACTTGGGGCACTTCGTTTGGGAAATTTCCGCGCCCTCGCTCTTTATATTCGAACAGGCGGGATAGTTGGAGCACGCCAGATAGCTGCCGTAGCGCCCCGTTTTTCTGACCATGGGATGCCCGCACTTATCGCAGACCTCGTCGGTAGGTTCGGCGCCGTCGTTGGAGGCAAAGACGAGTTTTTCCGCAAAGGGAGGATAAAAATCGGCAATGATCTTGCGCCAGTCCTCTCCTCCGTCCTCGATATGGTCGAGCTGATCTTCCATCTTCGCCGTAAAGCCGACGTCCATGATGTCGGTAAAATACTTCATCAAAAGGTCTGTGATCTGATATGCGACCTCGGTGGGGACCATGTACTTGCCGTCTTTGGTGACGTATTTGCGGCGGCTCAAAACAGAGATGATGGACGCGTAAGTGGACGGGCGGCCGATGCCCTTGTCTTCCATCGCCTTGACCAGGGACGCGTCGGTATACCGCTGCGGGGGCTTGGTGAACTTCTGTTCGGGCAGAAGGCGTACAAGGTCGACCTCTTCCCCCTCTTTCAGGTCGGGCAGAAGTTTGCTCGTTTCCGCCTCGTCCTCGCCGTTTTTGGATGCGTCCTGTTTGGGCGCGGCGTCCTGATAGACGGCGGTAAAGCCCGTAAATTTGAGCGTTCTGCCGCTCGCCTTGAAAGTGTAGCCGCTGTTGTCTATTTTTATCTTGACGCTGTTGTAGACCGCTTCGCTCATCTGCGATGCGATAAAGCGCTCGTATATGAGTTTGTAAACGTTGTAATGCTTTTTATCGAGCACCCCTTTCATGCTTTCGGGGGTGCGGGTGATGTCGATCGGGCGGATGCACTCGTGCGCGTCCTGCGCGTCCTTTTTGGACTTATAAAAGTTGGGCTTGGCGGGAACGTATTCCTTGCCGTATTTTTCGGCGATATAGCCGCGCGCGCGCTCCTGCGCCTCGGCGGAAACGCGCACCGAGTCGGTACGGATATAGGTAACGAGCGCGATGTGCCCTTCCTTTTCGGTATCGATGCCCTCGTAAAGGTGCTGGGCCACGAGCATGACTTCGGGAGAGGTCATGCCGAATTTATTGGACGCGTCCTGCTGCAGCGTGGAAGTGGTGAACGGTGCGGGCGCGTGCGACTTTGCGAGCGCCTTTTTGATCTCCTTTACGATGTACGGCTTGCCGTCGATGGCGGCGATGAGCGCGTCAGACTCCTCTTTGTTCGAAGGCTTGTACTTTTTGCCGTTCTTTTCGGAAAGGAGCGCCTTGAAAGGAGAATAAGCCTTCGGCTTGTCCTGCAATTCCGCGTTGATGTTCCAGTACTCTTCGGGGACGAACGCCTGAATTTCCCTTTCCCTGTCCACGATCAGCCTGAGCGCGACCGACTGCACGCGCCCTGCGGAAAGCCCCGAACGGATGCGCTTGCAAAGGAGCGGGGAAAGTTTGTAACCGACCAACCTGTCGAGCACGCGGCGCGCCTGCTGCGCATCGACGAGGTTATAGTCGATCTCGCGCGGGTTTTCAAGCGCCTTGGTGACCGCGGCGGGAGATATTTCGTTGAACTCGATGCGGTTTTTGCCGTCTTTGAGTTTTAAAACGTTTTTTAAGTGCCAAGAGATCGCCTCGCCTTCGCGGTCCGGGTCGGTCGCGAGGTATACGTTGTCCGCCTTGGCGGCCTCGTCGGTGAGGCGCTTGATGATCGCCTTTTTTTCGGGCGTTACGACGTAGGTCGGCTCGAAGTTGTTTGCGATATCCACCCCGAGGCGCTTTTCGGGAAGGTCGCGCACATGCCCGCCGGAGGCGTCCACTCTGTACTTGCCTTTTAAATATTTTGAGATGGTCTTCGCCTTGGAAGGCGACTCTACGATGATGAGATCCATAAAATACCTCTTTATTCACGAAAACCTCGGCGAGCTGACGCCTGCGGTTTTCCGTGAGTTTTAGGGCGACACCGCCACGCGCCTACGGCTGACGGCGTTTTCTCCCTCTTTGCGCCCTTTTTAGGGGCACACATAGTTTGTAAGGGCGCAAATTCACCCTCTTCCCATAAGGCAAAGCGTTGCCAAATTGGGGTGCGCTGCGGAAAATTGCGATTTCCCTTGCGCGAATTATTATTTAAATAATTACTTGCGTTTCCGAAAATCACACTTTTCGGAAAAAGCCCCCGATTTGCCGCGACGCGCGGCCTCGGGCAGGAAAGGTGAATTCGGCGCATCTATATTAGTGCAAGCCCTATAAACAGGGCTCCCAAAAATCGCAACGCGCGCAGCGGTGTGAGATTTTTGGGAATAAGGAGCGGCAAATATATAGGAGCACAGCATTTGCAAGTATTGTAAATGCTTGCATAATATATTTTGCCGCGACGTGCCAAAGAGGAAAAATCCGAACGCTGAGCCGTTTGCAAAACGGCGAACGTTGGGGTTTTCCTAAAACTCACGACTTTTCGCAGCGCCTTTGCGCGAGAAAAGTGTGAAGGCTTCTATTTGACTTTCCCCCACCTGTTGCCGCCGCAGGATACGATGCGCTTTTTCATGCAAAGCAGCATGAGCACGGGCGAAAGCTCCGCCTCCTTCATGCCTGTTTTCGCGGCGATCTCAGACGTGTGCGTGGGCGAAGCGCCGATGTGCGAGAGCACCAGCTCCTCCGTTCGGGTGAGCGGCTCGGGTTCCTTTTCGGTCAAGTTTATACCAAAAGCCGAAGCAATGTCAACTGAATTTTCCGTCAATTTTGCATAATCTTTTATCAGGCGGTTACAGCACACGCCCGTTTCTTCGCCGATATTGTAGGGAAATGCGAACACGTCGCGCCCGTAATCGTAGGCGTAACCCGCCGTGATGCGCGTTCCGCTCTTTTCTCCGCCCGATACGACGAGCACGCCCTCCGAAAGCCCCGCGATGATGCGGTTGCGCGCGGGAAAGTTGTACTTCATCGCCGGCTGAGAGGGAACGTATTCGCTCACTGCAAGCCCGTTTTTGATCACTTTTTCCAAAAGTGCGCGGTTGCTTTCGGGATAGACGTGCGAAAAGCCGAACGCAAGCACGGAGATCGCCTTTCCGCCGCGCAGTGCGCCCGAAAGCGCCGCGGTATCGCCGCCGTCGGCAAGACCGCTCACGATGACGATGGCGCGGCTGAGCTCCTCGGCGATGCGCTCCGTTCTCTGCAATACGTTCGCAAGCGTACGACGGGAACCGACCACGGCAAATTTGCGCTCTTGCAAGAGGGACACGTCTCCCTTGCAGTACAGCACGAAGGGCGGGTTTTCTATGGCGCGCAGAAGATCGGGATAGAGCGCGGAAAAACATGTGACGCAGACGATGTTCTGCGACCGGTAAGCAGAAAAAAGCTCGTTCGCGCCGCCTTCCAGCGAGGCGCGCATCTCTTCGAGCACCCTTTCGCCGACGATGCCGCCGATCTCTTCCGACCGCGCGAAAAACTGCTCCGCGACCGCATACGGATCGCGGAACGCCTGCAAAAGGCGCGCCTTCTTCGCATAGTCGGGCGAAAAGCTGTCTATCCAGATCATCGCTTTTTCTTCTTTGGTATACCCCATATCTTCCCCGCGCATAACGGCGTTTTAAGCCATGTTGTCGTACTTTCTGTAAGAGACCGCCTCCAAAATGTGTTCGGGGCGGATGTTTGCCGAGCCTGCCATGTCGGCGATCGTGCGCGCCACTTTTATGATGCGCGAACGCGCCCGCGCGGACAGTTTCAGGCTTTCAAAGGACATGCGCAGGATATCCTCGCACTCCTTATCCAACGCGCAGCAGGCTTTCAGTTCCTTTTCGCCCATGTCGGAGTTGGTCATGGGACTGTTGAAACGCTCTCTTTGAATTTCCCGTGCCCGTTCCACGCGCCTTTTCACGGCGGCGCTGCTTTCTTCCAATGCGGCGGCAGCCAAGTCGTCGTATTTTACCGAATCCACTTCGACCTGAATGTCGATGCGGTCGAGCAGCGGCCCGCTCACGCGGGAACGGTATTTGCGTATCGCCGCGGGCGTGCAGGTGCACACCCTGTCCGCCGAGCCGTAATTGCCGCACGGGCAGGGATTCATGCTCGCGCAGAGCATGAAGTTCGCGGGAAAGGTGACCGCGCCGCCCGAGCGCGTGACGGTGATGACGCCGTCTTCGAGCGGCTGGCGGAGCGCCTCGAGGGTGGAGCGGTGGTATTCGGGCATTTCGTCGAGGAAGAGCACGCCGTGGTGCGCAAGGCTGATCTCGCCCGGCTTTACCGCGCGCGTTCCGCCGCCGCACATGGATACGGTGGTCGCCGTGTGGTGCGGGGAACGGAAGGGGCGCACGTCTACGATGCCGCCCGAACCGAGTATGCCCGCAACGGAATGTATTTTCGTAACTTCCAAAGCCTCTTCGAAGGTCATATCAGGCATGATGCCGGGGATGCACCTCGCGAGCATGGTCTTGCCCGTGCCGGGCGGACCGATGAGCAGGATGTTGTGCCCGCCCGAAACAGCCACTTCCAAGGCTCGCTTTGCCGTCGCCTGCCCCTTTACATACGCCATGTCGAATTTGTATTCCCCTTTTGTTCCCCTTTCATAAGCGCGGACGGGTACGGCCGGCAAAGGGTTCAGCCCGCTCAGGTGGTCTATCGCCTGCGTGAGGTTGTTTGCGGCGTATACTTCTATCCCCTCTATGTACGAAGCCTCTGCGGCGTTTTCCGCGGGGATCACGAATTTTTTATACCCCGCCGCCTTCGCGGAAATAAGGAGAGGCAGGATGCCCGATACCGCCCTGAGCGCGCCGTCGAGCGCGAGTTCGCCGAGAAACACCACGCCGCCGCAGTCCGCTTTGAGCTGTTCGGTCGCTTTCAGGATGCCCACGGCTATGGCAAGGTCGAATGCGGAGCCCTCTTTTTTGATGTCAGCCGGGGCAAGGTTGACGGTGATCTTCGAGAGCGGGAACTTCCTGCCGCTGTTTTTGAGCGCGGAGCGCACCCGCTCGCGGCTCTCCTTTACGGCGGCGTCGGGAAGCCCCACAAGCTCGTAGCTCGGCAAGCCGTTGTTGATATCCGTTTCCGCGGTTACGGGAACCCCTTCAAGCCCGGACAGGGCAAAGCTCATGACCTTGGATAACATATGCTCTCCTTCCTTTTCTCAAAAAGAAAAAATCCGCGCGCGGCGGAATTTTTCTTACGTTCATACTCTGTAAAAACCGTTGTTGACGAACGTCGTCCAACCGAAGCAGTACCGTGCCGCCGCCGTATATGTGGGGAAACAGAAGGTCATCGGCAGCATGAGGATAAAGACGACCGCATACACGATAAGCAGTGCGAAAAGCACTTTCATCGTCTTGTTCATCTGTATGCCGAGCACGCTCGTTTTACTGCTTTTGTCGTGAACGTATGCCGTATAAACGGTCAGCGGGATGAACCCGATATAGAACACGCTGAACAGGAAACTGTGCGCCGCTCCCGCATTCGGAGAGAACGCGAAACTGAGAAGGGACGTGAGCACGCCCAATCCGAACACGGCATATGCGCGCAGGATGCGGGGCGCGTATTTCGTGCCGTATGCGCCCTTTTTGCCGCCCGTTGCAAGGTACAGCACGGCGTAGACCGTCATAAAGAGCAGGCACACGAACGCGGTGACCATAATGGCAGGGTTCATCTGCACGTTGAGTGCAAGGTAGCGGCTGCCCTCCGTTGCGGAAAGCAGCGTTGCGCCTTTCAGACCGATCAGCCAACCGAACGCGTTCGAGGCGTTCGCCGCCGTGTACGAGGTCATGTTCCCTACCGTGAATGCGTCGCCGAGGGCGCGCATGATCAGGCTGAAAATGCCGAGCGTGGGATTTTGCGGGTTCGCCTCGTAATAGCGCACATAGCTGTAATAAGACGGGATGGCGGAAAGCAGCGTTACGAGCACCGTGCCGATGATGAACGCCGCAAAAAAGAACAGGTAGATCAGCTTGTTCTTATAGGCGACCTCTTCGGAAAGCGCCGCGGCGCTCTGCTCGTATTTGTCGATATTCGCCTGCATCTGCTCTTCGCTGATGTTGGGAGCGGCGTTCTTTTCGCTCATCTCCCGCCGCAGCCTGCGCGCGTTATAGGCGCACGACTTGTGGTGCCGCACCGCGCCGAGCACGAACAGGGCGACGGAACCAAGCCCCGCGATGAGCATTTTCGGATCCGCCGCGAAGGCAAAGGCGAACGCCAGCCCCGAAATGAGTACGGACATCGCCGAGCGCACGGGCGCGTCGCCCGAAAGCCCCTTCGCATAAAAGCGGTACATGAAGAAGTAAGACAAAACGACGAAAAACGCCGATATCGGCAGCGTAAGCCCCAGCCGCCCTACCGTGAGCGCCAATCCGCCCGCGGCGAACAGCCCCGCAAAGAGCAGGCCGAAGCCGTCGCTTTTGAACAGTTCTTTGCCGAAAAAGTACGCGAGCGCCACGAGCGCTGCGGTAAACAGCAGAGGCATGAACCTGAGCCCGAAGGGACTTCTGCCGAAAACGAGCACGCCGAGCATCATAAACAGCGGAGAGAGGGGGCCGGAATCGGAGTCTATGGGATAGACGCTCCCTTCATACGCCTGCCTGCCGAGCAGGATATTGTCTATCTGCATGAGGGAATACATCTCGTCCTGGGTGAAATCGAAGTATGCCGCGTTGCCCGAACGAAGGCTTTGCTGCGCGTCGATCAGTTCCTGCGCGTCGGAAGGATTCAAGCGGAACGCGTCGGACATGGCGGTGCGGCTGTCGTAACCCGAACCGTATACGGCCCGCACGTCGTCCGCCTGCGTATAGGCGGGTATGACGTTGCCTGCCGTGTCAATGAAAATAATTTCATTGATCAGCATTTCCGTATCCGTTTCCACCTTGATGAGGTGGTAATTGGTGCCGAGCGCGTTGTCGGTGCCCTCCTCTTCGTTCACGAGGTCCGCAATGCGCACCCAATTGTAATTTGCGCCGGAAAAACCGCTGCCGCCCGACGAATAGATATTGCCGAAGGTGTGCGTGCCTATCCTGTTGACGCTCGACCAGCTGATGGACGAGGCGGACGTGCTCGGCACGAGTGCGTAATTGACGGTGACTTTCGCGTCAGCGCCCGCGCGCGTATAGATGGAACCGACGTTTACCCAAACTTCGTCGAGCCCGTTGCCGCTCTGATAATTGAGGTACAGCACCGCTTCCGCATCGGGCGCGGCGCGGTAGGCGCTGCCGGGGGACGCGGCGCTGCCGATCGTGCACAGGCCGACGGCAAGGAATGCCAGCACAAGGATGAACGCCGCACGCGCAAATTTGGAAGAGCGCGCGATCATCTCTTTGATTTTGTTCGGTTTTTTTACTTTGACTGCGTTTTTTGTCATATAAAGGATCTTCCGATTTTGATTCGTATATTTTATTATAGCGTAAATTGCGCGAGATGTAAATTGTTTTTCCCGAAAAGCGCAAAAATGGCGCGCTTAAATTTTTTAGAAAGAAAAAACGCATCCTCTGCGGATGCGTTTGCCCTTTTGGGGAAGTTATCTGACTTCCTTGATTTTTGCGGCTTTGCCCGTACGGCCCCTCAGGTAATACAGCTTTGCCCTGCGGACCTTGCCCTTTCTGATCACGGTGATATCCGCAATTTTCGGGGAATGGACGGGGAACGTCCTCTCTACGCCTACGCCGTAAGAGAGCCTTCTTACCGTGAACGTCTCTCTGATGCCGCCGTTCTTCTTTGCGATCACGACGCCTTCGAACGCCTGGATCCTCTCGCGCGTGCCCTCGACGACTTTCACGCTTACTTTTACCGTGTCGCCTACGTTGAATGCGGGAACGCTGTCTTTGAGGTTTTCCTTCTCGATCGCCTCGATCAACCCTTTCATCGACTTTTACCTCCATAGTTACTAAGCGTTCATGGCCGACTATCGCCAGAGGACCGCCCGAAGTCTTTTGCTATTTTACCATATTTCGCACGGCAAGGCAACCGTTTTTCGCCCGATCGCGTGCAAAATTTTACTTTTTAACGCCTTTTTTCGCCGATTTACGCCGTAAACGCGCCAACGATGTGGTTTATGCGGTCTTCGAACACTTCCAATACGTCGAAGCGCACCGCAAAGTCGTCGCTGCCCGCCCTCATCAGAAAGTAGCGGGCGATGTCGATATACCGCTTTTCCTTTTTGCCGTCCACCGCTTCCGCAGGCGTGCCGAACGCGCCGGAAAGGCGTGTCTTTACCTCGCAAAAGACGACCGTATCCCCGTCCTTTGCCACGATGTCAGCCTCCCCGAAGGGCGTTTTATAGTTGGTTTTGAGTATTTTGTAGCCGAGCGCTTTCAGAAATTTTGCGCTCCGCTTTTCCCCTGCCCTTCCCAGAACTTTTTTGTGAACGTCCTGCGGTGAATTTCGCATAATCCGTACTCCCGAATGGCAGCCTCGTGCGCCGCCGTGCCGTAGCCCTTGTGCGCGGCAAACCCGTACTGCGGATAAATTTTATCGTATTCGCACATCAGCCGATCCCTGTGCACTTTCGCAAGGATGCTCGCCGCGCCGATCGTGTAAGAATGCGCGTCGCCCTTTATGATGTTCTGCTGCGGAAGGGATATATCGATGGAAAAATTCCCGTCCGTGAAAACGACGTCCGGCTCAATGGCGAGCCCATCGACGGCGCGTTTCATGCAAAGGCGCGTCGCTTCCAGAATGTTCAGGCGGTCTATCTCTTCGTTGGAAAGTTCTTCGATGCGGTAGGCGACCGCCTGTTTTTTGATGAGTTCGAAAAGCCGCTCGCGCTCCTTTTCGCTGAGTTTTTTGCTGTCGTCTATCCCCTCTATGATCTCTCCGTCAGCAAGGGGCATGATGACCGCCGCGCAGACCACGGGGCCTGCCAACGGGCCCCTGCCCACTTCATCTGCGCCCGCTATGTACCGCGCGCCGAGCGCGAGCACTTCCTTCTCGAAGCGGAGTTTTTCTTCCGCGTTCCAATTTCTTTTCATCCGCATCACCGATTTTCAGCCGAAAAAGCCGACATAATCCGCCGCGCGTTCGAGCGTTATTTTGCCGATGCGCCCTTTACGGAAATCGTCTATGAGCGCCCGCGCGCCCCGCTCGAGGTCGTACTCTCCGCCGCGCAGCACAAAGCCGCGCCGTTTGCAAATGCCACCGAGCATCTCCGCGGGGGACGCGATCTCTTCGATCGCGTAGCGCTCTTTGAGGAGCGCGGGATAGTTTTCCGCAAGTTCGCGCAGAAGTTCGAGGGAAAGGCCGTAAAAATCCAGAATGTCGTCGTTGATGCTGCCGATGTACGCGAGGTGCTGCGCGAGCGTCTGATTTTCAAAGGAAGGCGGCATGGTGCCGGGGGTGTCCAGAAGTTCGAACCCCGCACAGCGGATCCATTGCTTGCCGCGCGTGACGCCCGCCTTATCGCCCGTAACGGCGCGTTTTCCGCCTGCAAGCGCGTTGATGACGGTGCTTTTGCCCGTATTCGGAATGCCCGCCACCATAAAGCGCAGGGGGCGGGAAAGTCCCTTTGCGGCGTCGCGCGCGCGCTTTTCCTGCAAAAGTTCGAGCGCCTTTGCAGATATCTGCTTTGCCGCGGAAGAGGCGTTCGCCGCCGCGCACTTTACCGCGAGCGCGCCGCCCTTGTTCAATTCCAAAAGGAAGGCGTCCGTTTTCGCACCGTCTGCAAGGTCGGCCTTATTCAATATATATAATACGGGCTTATTCTGCACGAGCGCTTTTAATTTTTTGTTGAAGGTCGCGGCGGGCGCGCGGGCGTCCAGCACGAACATCACCCCGTCGACGAGCGGCACACTGTCCTGCATCATGCGCATCGCCTTCGTCATATGCCCGGGGAACCATTGGATGAATTTCATAGAACTCCTAAAACCAAATTCACACTTTCCTCGTGCAAAGGCACTGCGGAAAGTCGTGAT
>CALVST010000001.1 GCA_944359365.1 uncultured Clostridia bacterium | reverse complement strand
TCTTCCCCTTCCTTTTCAAGGTCGCCCGTGAACAGGAAATGCTTGTCGCCCTGGTTGAACATAAGGCAGACCGAATAGTTGTTTTCTTTGTCGCTGTCATATTCGTAAAAATAATTGTAGAGGATCTCCATTTCGATACCGTCGGAAACCTCTATCGCGCGAGGCAGGCTGTCTTCTCCGTTCCACCATTGCAGCGCCGTATAATGCTTTGCGCCCGCCGCGACTTCTTTGTCGCGGTTTTCCACATATTTTTGATAAGTCTGTGTATTTTTGTTCGTCCTCGCAAAATCGATGATGACTTTGCATTCGTACCGATCAAAGATGCTTTGGGAAGACGAGCTGCCCGCAAAACCCGCGATGTGGTCTTGATCGGCGTGCGTTGCTATGACGTATTCGAGCACGCCGTCGGTGCAATATTGATCGATATACGCCGCCGTCGTATCCGTACTGTCCGCGCGCGAGCCGGCGTCGATGAGTATATCCGTATCGCCCGCCTTTATGTAAATGGAATCGCCTGTGTAATTGTTGCCGAGTTCCATAAAGTGTATGGAAAGATCGCCGCTGATATAGGCATCGCCGCCCGTCGGGCGTTTGATATAAGTATACAGAAAGAAAGCCGCCGCAAACCCGATGACGAGCGCCAAAAAACAGGACAATACGGTAAGCCCTGCGGAAAATTTCTTTTTAGCCATTCAGAAAATCCTCCGCCCCTTCCGGGTTTCCGACGATGATAACGCGCACGAGCTGATACTCGCCCCAACGGATATCGTCTACCGTATAGATGAGCTGATAAATGCCCTCCTGCTGCACGTTCAGCTCGTCGCCGCCCACCTGAACGCCGGAAGAGATATCCCTGCCGAAGGAGATGACCGTAGCGCCTTCGTCAACGAACGCGCCGCCCACTTCCATTTGCACCGTCTTTTCTCCGTTGAGTATGAACTCGTCGTTTTTGGTAAGCTGTTTCGAAACGAGCACGCCCGCGGCGATACCGACGATAAGAAATACTATCGTCAATATCACGGTAGCGGGGTGCGATCTTTTGACCGCTTGTTCGGCAGTCTTGGAAACGCTGCTTCTTTTTCGTGCCATAAGCACCTCCGTTTTAGATGGTTACATTATAGCATAATCGGAAAAGTTTGTAAACTTGCAGAAATAATCCGTCCGCCCTCTTTTTTAGAACAAAATAAGAGGAAACACATAATCGCTTACGTCTTTCCTCTCACAAATTGCCCCGCTCTCTCCTGCGGGTGCATTTTTTCATATCAAAATCTTCGCCGAATGCGCTTTCATAACGCAATACAAGCCGATCTCAACATAAATAATTTTTGCCGCATTCAAAGCGTGACTTTATATGAAAGCAGCAATGTTTACGACAAACTCTTCTCATAAATCTCTTATTCAACAAACCTGTCTTATTGCTGCTGACAATAGTATTATCTGCACTTTTGCGGCAAATATACACGAGGCGCAAAAATATTTTGCGCCTCGTAAATTTCTTATTATCCGCGTATCTGTCCGTTTCCGCGTATCTGATATTTGTAGGAAGTCAGCTCTTTCAGCCCCATAGGCCCGCGCGCGTGCAGTTTTTGGGTGGATATGCCCATCTCTGCGCCCATACCGAATTCAAAGCCGTCGGTAAAGCGGGTACTCGCGTTGACATATACGGCGGCGCTGTCGACCATTTCGAGGAACTTATCCGCAGCCTGCTCATTTTCGGTCACGATGCTGTCGCTGTGGTGCGTGCCGTATTTATTGATGTGCGCGATCGCTTCGTCTACGCCGTCTACAATTTTGATCGAAATTTTTAAATCGAGGAATTCGGTATAAAAATCCTCTTCCGTTGCCGCCGCAAGCTCGGGCATGAACTTTCTGCACCTTTCGCAGGCAACGATCTCGACGTTCTTTTCTTGCAGCGCCGAAACGATCTCTTTAAGATGTTTTCCCGCAAATTCCTCGTCGAGCAGCAGGCTCTCGCAGGCGTTGCAGACGGAAGTGCGCTGCGTCTTCGCGTTGATAAGGATGGGGATGGCTTTGGAGATATCCGCCGTGTTTTCAAAATAAACGTGACAATTGCCCGTGCCCGTTTCAATGATGGGAACGGTCGCGTTTTTAATTGCGTTCTGAATGAGCGATGCGCTCCCGCGGGGAATGAGCACGTCTACAATGCCGTTCATCCGCATAAATTCGGTCGCGCCCTCGTGCGTCGCATCCTCGATGAGCTGAATAAATTCAGGATCGAACCCCGACTCGCGCAGGGCGTTTTTGATGACGGACGTGACCGCTTTGTTCGAGCGGAGCGCGTCTTTGCTGCCGCGAAGAACCACCGCGTTGCCGCTTTTTATCGCAAGGCCGATCGCGTCTGCCGTAACGTTGGGGCGCGCCTCGTAAATGATGCCGAGCACGCCGAGCGGCACGCGGACGCGGCGAAGATGCAGACCGTTGTAAAGCTCGCGCTCTTCTAAAACTTCGCCCACGGGGCATTTGAGCTGCACGAGCTTTTCAAGCCCCGCCGCAATGCCGTCTATGCGCTTTTCGTTCAGCATCAGCCTGTCGGCAAACTGCGGTCCGCGCGTGCATGCGTCCACGTCCTTTTGATTCTCTGCGATGATATAACCCGCATGATCGCGCAGCGCGTGCGCCGCCGCGATCAGCATCATATTCATTTTGTCTTCGCCTGCAAAGGCGATCTCGCCCGAATGTTCCTTCGCTTTCAGGCAGGTTTCTTTTACAGTCATGCTCCCCTCCGTATTCGCCATAATATGCGAGTTATGTCAGGCAAAGTACCTGACATAACTGATTTTTTACTCTTCTTCCTCGTCTTCGGGCAGGTCTACGTTGTGATACACGTCCTGCACGTCGTCGAGCTCGTCCAACTTGTCGAGAAGTTTTTCAAACTTTTCCACGTTTTCCGCGCTCAGCGTAACTTTATTCTGCGGTATCTGCCTGACGTCGGCCTCTAAAAATTCAATGCCCTTTTCTTCAAGGAACTTGCGCACCGAAGAAAACGCAGAAGGATCGGTGTAAACCTCGAAAACGTCGTCCTGCACGACGATGTCGTCTGCGCCCGCCTCTATCGCGTACTCGGTAACGGTATCTTCGTCAAGCTCGAGCGTGCGCTCGATGACGAGCAATCCTTTATTGCTGAACATATACGACACGCATCCCGTACTGCCGAGCTCACCGCCGCACTTGGAAAGGGTGCTGCGCACATCGCCGGCGGTGCGGTTTTTGTTGTCCGTAAGCGTGTTGATGATGAGCGCCGAACCGCCCGGGCCGTAGCCCTCATATACGAGCGTTTCATAGTTGACGCTGCCGAGCTCGCCAGCCGCCTTTTTGATGCAGCGCTGTATATTGTCGTTGGGCATATTATTCGCCTTCGCCTTGGCGATCGCATCGGCGAGTTTGCTGTTCGTATCGGGGTTAGGATTGCCCTTAGCCGCAACGGCGATCTCTCTGCCGAGTTTTGTGAATATGCGTCCGCGCGCGGCGTCCGCCTTGCCCTTTTTCGCCTGAATGTTATGCCACTTGCTGTGTCCTGACATATAGATCTCCTTCTCGTTGGAATAAGCGTCAATGGACGACGCCCTTTTTCAGTATTATGTTCGCGTAAACTTTCTCTTCGCCCGTGGCGATCACCGCATACGCTTTTTTCGCACGTTCATAGAAAGCAAAACGTTCTTCCATGCCGACGCGCACATTGTCATCGCACGAATCGGCTATTTTTTTGTAGCTGTCCCAAATATCGGGCTTAGCATCTCCCGCAACCGTCTGCATGAGGATAAAATTTTCTTTCGCATAAGTATCCAACGGGATGAGAGAGAGCACTGCACGCAGCATTTCCTCACCGCCGATGCCGTCGGCGCGCACGACGCGCGTCCCCATGCTTTCGCACGGAAAATTTCCGTCGGCAATAACAATTTCATCCCCGTGCCCCATTTCGCACAAAACCTTCAATAAAGCGGGACTTACGATTTTCGGTATACCTTTTAACATACGCTCACCTATCATTGCCATAAGGCACTTTTCATTGCTTGCTTATTTTTGGCGCAGTCCGTACATAAGGATCCCCGCGGCAACGCCTGCGTTCAGACTTTCGCAGCTCTCGCGCATGGGTATGCGCACCGTAAAGTCGCACTGCGCGCGCACCATTTCACTCACGCCGTTCGCCTCGTTGCCTATCACAAGGCAAAACTTTTCGGGTGCGCGGAAGGAAAACACATCCTCGCCGCCCATATCCGCGCAGATGAGCGGAATACCGTCAAATATTCCGCCGAGCTCGCTTATGCGATGCAGCCGCACGAAGAATATGCCGCTCATCGCCGAGCGCACGCATTTGGGCGAATAGGGATCGGCACAGCCGCGCAGGTAAATATCTTCATACCCCGCCGCGTTTGCGGTGCGGATGATCGTACCGAGGTTTCCGGGATCGGATACGCCGTCCAAAAGAAGACTGTTCCCCCGCGGCGGCAAAAGACTTGTTTCGGGCAGTTTCAAAACGGCAAGAATGCCCTGCGGCGCTGCCTCTTCGGACAGTTTTTTGAAAACGCTGTCCGAAACGGTGACTGTTTTCGCATCGCCGAACGCGTCGCCCGCATACTTTTCGGACAGAACGACGCATTCGATCTTCTGCCCGCTCTCGCGCGCCTCGCGCACCTGCTTTTCGCCTTCTATGATATATTCGCCGAGCGCCGCCCTGTACTTTTTATCTTTCAGCGACGCGACGCGCTTGACGAATTCGTTTTGCCGTGACGTTATCATGTGAATACAAAAAACCTTCTTAACAGAAAAAATCGCTAAGAAGGTTTTCGCGCGTTATGCTATGGCGGCTTTCGCCTTTTCCGCAAGGGCGGCGAAGGCTGCCGCGTCGTTGACGGCGATATCGGCAAGGACCTTCCTGTTCAGGTTTATCCCCGCGACCTTCAAACCGTGCATGAATTTGCTGTAAGAAAGCCCGTTCATACGCGCAGCCGCGTTGATACGAGCGATCCACAGCTGACGGAAATCTCTTTTTCTCCTCTTTCTGCCGATGTAGGCATACATGAGGGACTTCATGACCGCTTCGCGTGCGATCCTGTAAGAACGGCTCTTGGAACCGAAATAGCCTTTGGAAAGCCTGAATATTTTTCTGCGCTTTTTAACAGCGTTTACACCTCTTTTGATACGCATAACTATTACTCCTTATAACTTATTTCTTGTAAGGAATGAGCTGGTTCTTGACCGTCAATTCCTGCGTTTCGCTGACGAACGCCGTCTGGCGCAGACTTCTCTTTCTCTTTCTTGTTTTGTCGCCCGTCTTGTGGTTCTTGCCCGACTGCGCCCTTTTGACTCTGCCGCTGCCGGTTATGTCGAAACGCTTCTTGGAACCGCTATGGGATTTCTGTTTAGGCATACTGTTTGTCCTCCGAAATTTTTATCATGCCGCGCAAGCTGAGCCGCCGCACGGTAAGAAAACCTGTTTACTGTTTCGCCGCGGGAGATAAGAGCATGGAAATGTTTCTGCCCTCTGCCGTGGGTTTTTTGTCCATCGCGCCCTTTCCTTCCAACGTATCAAAAAATCTGTTCATCACGCCGATGGCGAGCGCGGGATGCGCGTTCTGCCTGCCGCGCAGTCGTATGGAAACCATGACCTTGTTGCCCGCTTCCAAAAACTTCTGCGCCTGACGCGATTTTACGTTCAGATCGTTCGTGTCGATGGTCATGGAAAGGCGAACCTCTTTGACTTCGACCATCTTCTGATTTTTGCGCGATTCTTTTTCCTTTTTTCCGAGCTCGAACTTGTATTTGCCGTAATCCATGATCTTGCACACCGGCGGATTTGCCGTGGGCGAGATCTTTACGAGGTCAAGATCGCTCTCTTCCGCAAGACGCAGCGCAGCCTGCGCGCTCATGATGCCGAGCTGCTGCCCGTCTTCACCGATAACTCTCACTTCACGGTCGCGGATATCTCCGTTGACCTGATGCTGTGTTTTGATACGTTTATACCTTCCTTTTCATTTTTTATCGGTACAGGATGCCCGCCGTTACACGAAAAAAGGCGGGGCCGCAAAAGACCTCGCCGTAAATATCGAATCGGACGCACAATATATGCGCGCTCAGCTCTGATATATCGGTGCACTTGCAAGCGCAATTGCCGCAAGGCGAGAAGGTTCCTTCTGCTTTACCCGAATATCATACCAATTTTTATTGGCATTGTCAAACGATTTTAAGTATGTTTTTCCAAGAAAATATTTAAAAAACCGTCTTTTCGTCGTTTTCCTTTTTCACTTTGTCGGCAAACTCGCTGAGAGGCATGCTGCCCACGTCGCCCTTTTCGCGCATGCGGACGGAAACGGTGCCCTCTTCGCGCTCTTTGTCGCCGATGATGAGCATGTAAGGCACTTTTTCCAGCTGTGCCTCGCGTATCTTATAGCCTATCTTTTCGTTGCGCATATCCGTTTCCGCGCGGAGCCCCCTGGCTTTGAGCGCCGACTCGACTTGCTTCGCATAGTCTGCGGATTTGTCGGAAACGGGCAGAATTTTGACCTGCACGGGGGCAAGCCATACGGGGAATTTGCCCGCATAATGCTCGATGAGTATTCCTATAAAGCGTTCGATGGAACCGAATACGACGCGGTGTATCATGATCGGGCGGTGTTTCTGCCCGTCCTCGCCCGTATACTCCGCCTCGAAACGCTGCGGGAGCTGGAAGTCGAGCTGGATCGTGCCGCACTGCCACGTTCTGCCGATGGAATCCTGCAAATGGAAATCGATCTTCGGGCCGTAGAAAGCGCCGTCGCCCTCGTTCACGACGTAAGGCAGGTTCATCTCGTCCAGAGCGGCGCGCAATGCGTTCGTCGCTGCCTCCCAATCTTCGTCGCTGCCGATGCTGTTCTCGGGGCGGGTGGAAAGCTCTACATGGTACTTGAACCCGAAGAGCGTATATACTTCGTTGATGATACGCACGACGCCCTTTATTTCGTCGGTGATCTGTTCGGGCAGCATGAAGATGTGTGCGTCGTCCTGCGTGAAACAGCGGACGCGGAACAGCCCGTGGAGCTGCCCGCTCTTTTCGTGGCGGTGCACGATGCCGAGCTCGCCCATGCGGATAGGCAGGTCTTTATAGCTGTGCGGGGTAAGTTTGTATACGAGCATGCCGCCGGGGCAGTTCATCGGTTTGATGGCGCAGTCTTCCCCGTCGATCTTGGTCGTGTACATATTCTCTTTATAATGATCCCAATGCCCGGATGTTTCCCAAAGGCTGCGGTTGAGGATGATGGGCGTCTGCACTTCGACGTACCCTTCGCGGGTGTGTATCTGCCGCCAATAGTCTACGAGCGTATTTTTGAGCACCATGCCCTTGGGAAGGAAAAACGGGAATCCCTTGCCCTCGTTCATCATGGCAAACAGTCCGAGCTCTTTGCCGAGTTTCGTATGGTCGCGCTTTTTCGCCTCTTCGAGCATGGCGAAATAGGCGTCGAGTTCCTCTTTTTTGGCGAAAGCCGTGCCGTAAATGCGGGTAAGCATTTTGTTCTTTTCGTTCCCGCGCCAATACGCCCCCGCGATGCTCGTCAGCTTGAACGCCTTGATCTTGCCCGTGGAAGGCAGGTGCGGGCCGCGGCAAAGGTCGGTAAAATCGCCCTGTTTATAGAAAGATATCTCTTCGCCGGCGGGCAGGTCTTTGATGAGTGCGACCTTATATTTTTCGGAAAATTTGGTCATCAGCTTGATCGCGTCGTTCCGGGGCAGAGTGAACCGCTCGACGGGCAGATTGCTCTTGATGATCTTTTTCATTTCCGCTTCTATTTTGGAAAGGTCGTCCTGCGTAATGGGCGTCTGAAAATCGATGTCATAATAAAAGCCGTTCTCGATGGTAGGCCCGATGGCGAGCTTGCAGGTAGGATAGATCGCCTTTACCGCCTGCGCGAGGACGTGCGCCGTCGTGTGGCGGTATACGTCGAGCCCCTCTTTATCTTTCAGGGTGACGATCTCGACCTCCGCGTCGTTTTCCACGACGTGCGCGAGGTCTACCGGATGCCCGTCCACCTTGGCGGCGACGGCTGCGCGGGCAAGACCTTCGCTGATGTCCGCCGCGATCTGTTTGCAGCTTACGGGAGACGGATATTCCTTTTTGTCTCCCCCTTTCAATGTGATGACCATAAATCTCTCCTTGCGGCGGATGCCCGCCATTGTTGATTTTTGAAAAATAAAAACGCCCTCAAACGTAAAAACGTTTAAGGACGCAATACCTGCGCGGTTCCACCTTAATTGCCCTGCCCTTACGGGAAAGGCCACTCTTTCGGCGCCCTCGGAGCGGGCGCTGCTCACGCACGGAAAAGCGGTTTCACACACATCGCGGCGCGCGGGGCTTTCAGCCGCGGCACCCGCTCTCTTTGCCGCCCTGCGATACGGCTACTTGTCTTTTCTTAACGCGTTATTAAATTTGTATATATGATATCTCTTTTTGTCGGATTTGTCAACGGATTCGCAGATGCTTTTTCCAAAATAATGATTCCGAACTTTATTCCCTGCCGCTTTATACGCGCCGCGCCGAAAATTCACAAAAAGCTGACGCGCCCCGCGAAGTACCGCCGCAAAAATTCTTCCTGGCAGGGCGGCGGAAGCCCCACGCATTCCACAGCCCCCGCGCCGCTCAAAATGATCTCGCGTATGCCGTTCAGCTCGGAGATGCCTTCCTCTATCAGCGTTGCCCTGCGAAGCTTGCGGTATTTTCCGTCGAATATTTCGCTGCCGCGCACGATGACTTTTCTTCCGCCGTCGCCCGCCAGCAAATACCCCATAAACGAGGTCAGCTTTTCCCTCGTAAATACGGGCGGCACGCACCCGACGACGCCCTTCCACTTTTCTTTGAGAGCAGAGAGGCGAAAATTAAAAAAACCGTCTATGCAATAAATTTTCATGCCTTTCAGGTGCATGAAAACATAGCGCTTGTCGTCGGCAAAGTCCGCGGATATAAGGGCGGCGAGCAAAATTTCATGGTCGTTTTTCCCGAGCCCCGCAGGCTTTACGAACGCGCGGAAAAGCTCGTATTTATAGCCGACGGCGATCACCTCGGCGACCTTTTCTTCGGCAATGCGCCTTAAATACGGGGCATACCGTTCGTCGGCATCGAACCGGAGCGAGATGCGGTCGCCGTCGAATGAAACGGAACTTTTTGCCCCGCAGGCCTCTAAAATGGGCATGAGAGAAGTGTAGATATACGCGATATAACGCGCGTTGCTTTCCTTTTCGGAAATAATGATCTCCATACCGTTAGTTTATGCGGCGCCCCGCTGTTTATTTACCGGGGGCGGGCGATAAAAGCGGCTTTATAAAAAATTTTGCCAAAAAAGCGCGCATAACTTGACTTGCCTATTAAAAAAGAATATAATGAATTGAATACATTTAGGGTTTGAAAAGTACTATGCCACCCATAGCAATCGTTCTAATCGCAATTCTTGCGGCACATTACTTTCTGGCGATCGCCACCATTTTTGTCCTTTTGAAAGACAAGGGCGTCACCAAGGCGATCATCGGATGGAATCTCGTCATATTGCTCATTCCCATTTTGGGGCCTGCCGCCTATTGGATCTACAGATGTTTTGCAAAGCGATCCGCCCCAGCGGACGGACAGCCTGCGCAAAACCACGGGCAGGACGAGGAAAAACAAGACGGACAATAAGCCGCGCGGAGGATATTTTTTATTATGGATATGAAATCGGTCGAAAGCAAATGGCAGCAGCGCTGGGAAAAGACAAAAGAGAACTATTTCAACAAAAAGAACACGGACAACAAATATTATGTCCTTGAAATGTTCTCCTACCCTTCCGGCGCAAAACTGCACGTCGGGCACTGGTACAATTACGGGCCTTCCGACACGTTTGCGCGTTTCAAGAAAATGCAGGGCTACGACGTTTTTCAGCCGATGGGGTTTGACGCGTTCGGGCTGCCCGCTGAAAATTACGCCATAAAGACGGGCATCCATCCCAAAGATTCCACCGAACAGAACATCGCCACGATGGAAAAACAGCTCAAAGCGATGGGCGCCATGTTCGATTGGTCCGCCGAGGTCAAGACCTGCGAAGAGGACTATTACAAATGGACGCAGTGGATGTTCTTGAAGCTCTACGAAAAGGGACTTGCCTACCGCAAAGAGGCGCCCGTGAATTGGTGCCCGAGCTGCAACACAGTGCTTGCGAACGAGCAGGTGCAGGAAGGCTGCTGCGAGCGCTGCGGCACGCCCGTCGTGAAAAAAGACCTCACGCAGTGGTTCTTTAAGATAACCGACTATGCGGAAGAACTTCTCGAAGGGCTCGACAAAATAGATTGGCCCGAAAAGACCAAGCTGATGCAGAAAAACTGGATCGGCAAGTCTGTCGGCTGCGAAATTGAATTCGAATGCGAAAGCGGCGATACGTTCAAAGTGTTCACCACCCGCTGCGACACGATATACGGCGTTTCTTACGTCGTGCTCGCGCCCGAACACCCGCTCGTGAAAAAGCTCACCTCCGACGAGCAGCGCGCCGCCGTCGAGGAATACATCGAAAAGACGGCGCACACCGACGAGATCGAGCGCCTTTCTTCTGCAAGAGAAAAGACGGGCGTGTTTATCGGTCACTATGCGATCAATCCCGTCAACGGCAAAAAGGTGCCCATTTACGCCGCCGATTACGTCCTTTACTCTTACGGTACGGGCGCCGTCATGGGCGTACCCGCACACGACGAGCGCGATTTTGCATTCGCTAAAAAATACAACCTGCCCATCACAAAAGTCATCGAAAACAGGAACGGCGAAACGGTTCTGCCCTTCACGGAAGACGGTATTTGCGTGAACAGCCTGCAATTTGACGGAAGATACGGCGAAGAGGCAAGGACGGAAATTGCCAACTACCTTACAAAAATCGGCAAGGGACAGCGGAAAGTAAATTACCGCCTGCGCGACTGGTTGGTTTCGCGCCAACGCTATTGGGGCGCGCCCATTCCCGTTGTACACTGCCCGAAATGCGGCATCGTGCCCGTACCTGTAAAGGATCTGCCCGTAAAGCTCCCCTACAACGTTGAATTTAAGCCGGACGGCAAATCGCCTTTGGCAAAATGCGACGAGTTCATGCACACCAAGTGCCCGCACTGCGGCGGCGACGCGCTGCGCGATCCCGACACGCTCGACACATTCGTCTGTTCGAGCTGGTATTACCTGCGCTATGCGGACGCGCACAACGCGAAAGAGCCGTTCGATCCCGAGATCGTCAATAAAATGCTCCCCGTCGACAAATATATCGGCGGCGCGGAACACGCCTGCATGCACCTTCTGTACGCGCGGTTCTTTACCAAAGCCCTGCGCGACATGGGATACTTGAATTTCGACGAGCCTTTCAAATCGCTCGTACATCAGGGCGTCATTTTAGGGCCTGACGGAAACCGCATGTCAAAATCGAAGGGAAACGTCATCTCCCCCGACGAATACATCTCCGTTTACGGTTCCGACGTTTTCAGAATGTACCTGATGTTCGGCTTCTCGTATACCGAGGGCGGTCCGTGGAACGACGACGGCATCAAGTCGGTCGCCAAATTCCTTGACAGGACGGAACGGCTGGTTCTGAAAATAAAGGACGAGAAAGGCAAAGAAGAAAGGACGGGCGCCGCGGAAAAGGAACTCAACTACGTTCGGAACAATACCATCAAGCAGATCACGCGCGACGTGGAGAACTTCTCTTTCAACACCGCCGTGGCAAGGCTTATGGAGTATGTGAACGCCCTTTACAAATACGATAATCTTGCGGAAAAGAATATCCCCTTCCTGAAAGAGTGCGTGAAGGATCTGCTCCTTTTGATGGCGCCGTTCACCCCCCACTTTGCGGAAGAGCTTTGGGAAGTATGCGGGCACAAATATTCCATCTTCGACAAGCGTTACCCCGTATGCGACGAGAGCGCGCTCGTGCGGGAAGAAACGGAATATGCCGTGCAGGTGAACAGCAAAATAAAAGGAAAGCTGATGATCGCCAAAGACATGAGCAAAGAAGAAATCGAGGCTTTTGTGCTTGCAAGCGAGCTTGTAAAGCCCCTCGCGGAAGGCAAAGTCGTCAAAAAATTCATCGTCGTGCCGGGAAGGCTCGTCAACATCATCTTATAAAATAACCGCAAGCGGGCGCGCCTTGAAGGCGCGCCCGCTTATTGTATCCTAAAACCCGCGGACTATCTGCGGGTTTTAGGATACAATAAAAAAGCACACAGGCAAATGCCCGTGTGCTTTTTATAGGACAGGTGAATTATATTATATGAACCTCATCCGAGTTTTAATTTTTTATGATAGGATAAAGCTGTATCATGTTTCCGCCGTCGACCGTAAGTTCAGTGCCGGTAGAATTTTTTGCGTGCGCCGTTAAAAAGTATACGGCTTCCGCAACATCATGCCCTGTGGCGACTTCCCCCAGAGGAGTAAATCTTGACGGAACATTTTCATACCATTCAGGATTTTCTGCCCAACGATTCGTGATGATCATTCCGGGAAGGACAGCATTTACGCGGATGTTGTATTTGCCCAGATCCAATGCGAGTCCACGCATCATGCCGAGCTGTCCGCCTTTTGAAGCCTCATATGCGATCCTGTCGGGTATCGCTCTGTAAGCGGTATTGGAATTGACAAATACAATGCTTCCGCCGCCGTTTTTTTCATTCGGCAAGACGCTTTTTCAATAATACAGTAATTCCAGCAAATGTTCGTATTGATAACTTTCATGAAGTCGGTTAAGGGATTTTCAAAAATTTTGATCCCCAACCCTTGATCTGCAGCATTGAGCACGACGGCATTCACTGTAACGCCTTGCTCGTCTAAGTTTTCGAACATTTTTTCTACGCCTTCCTCGTTTACCGTCCGCTCGTCGATCAATGAGTTCAGCGTATAACCGTATACGCGGGCGTTTGGGAATTCCTGTTCGTATTCTCTCTGCATTGCACAAACATTGCGCTGTGTTCTTCCCGTAAATACAATATTCCAGCCTTTTTGCGCGAAAAGCTTAACTATATCGACGCCTGTATTGATGCATGCCCCCCGTAATAAGCACTGTCTGATTCATAATTCACCCTTAAAATCAAAACCACCAGTTGAACTGGTGGTTTGCACATACCCTAAAAGGGTAAACTACCAGCCGACCCGTTAACGGGTATCGCTTTTACTATAGCGTCTTATTGCACCACACACCTGTAAAACAGGTTCCGTGTTTTATAATCGAGCAGTGTTCACATTAACAATAAGGTGACTTTTATAATTATTGAAATTTGCTAAAGCAATTTTTTATCTTCCCCCAGTAGAACTGGGGGATTTTTCAAGCTAAAGCGCCATTAAAAATAAAACGCTGTTCTTGCAGGTCGTATATCTGTCAGCTCCCCTGTATAGTGGCGCAACTCATGCTTCTTATATGGATATTTGGAGCATGCTTCTTCGTTGAGTTCTATGCCTAACCCCGGGCGATCCCCTATTTTCAGATAACCGTTCTCATAAACGAGTTTCTCGTCCGTGATCTCCTTTCGATATTCAACATCTGAATACATGATCTCTAAAATACAGAAATTCGGACAGCAGGCCGCAAGCTGCAAGGTTGCCGCGTTTGCGATCGGACCGCTCGGGTTATGCGGCGCGAAAGGAATATAGTGCGACTCCGCAACGGCAGCGATTTTTTTAAGTTCCATTATACCTCCGGCATGCGAAACATCCGGCTGAATATAATCACAAGCGCGCATTTGAAACAATGCATTGTAATCAAACCTTGTGTATAATCTTTCACCGGCTGAGATCGCTACGGGAGATTTTTCACGCACGGCCTTTAATGCCTCTAAATTGTTTGGCGGAACGGGTTCCTCCAAAAACATGGGCTTAAATGGTGCTATTTCCTGCGCGATCTTAATAGATGTCGGAACATCGAATCTTCCGTGCGCTTCGATCAGCAGGTCGACCTCGTTCCCAACAGCTTCCCGAACCGCCTGTATGCACCGCAGAGCTCTGTCAAGTTCCGCATTGGATATCTGCAAATAATTCTTTCCGAACGGATCCCATTTCATTGCCGTAACGCCGCGTTTAACGGCTTGCTTGGCTTTTTCACCGAATTCTTCCGGAGTCTTTGCCCCGGCAAACCAGCCGTTGACATAAATTCTGCAACGGTCGTTTGTCTTGCCGCCGAGCAGTTGATATACGGGTACATTCAAGCTTTTTCCGAGAATGTCCCACAGCGCCATTTCGACTGCGGAAAGCGCAGACATAAGGACCGCCCCGCCGCGCCAATAAGCATCCCGATAAATGTTATGAAAATGCTTTTCGATCCGGAAAGGATCTTTTCCTATAAGATATTCTTTAATGTGCTCGATCGCACCGGTCAGGACCTTTTCTTTGTATTCCAAAGTGCCCTCGCCCACCCCGGTGATCCCTTCGTCGGTATATACCTTTACAAAAACCCAATTCGTTCTACAACAGTCTACAACAAACGACTTTACATCAACCACTTTCATAGTTCTATTTCCTTATAGATCATTGGTACTACTTTATTGTTTAAGTGCAATTCTTCACCGGTCATCGAATCAAAAAGCCCGAAATGCAATGGAACAACTTTTTCGGCCCGAATGCGTTCGGCAAATTGCTTGGCATCGGCAACGTTCATATTGTTCCCCGCCCCGTTGATCGGCAAAAAAATGGCATATATGCCTTCGTGAACGATATGAAAAATTTTTTCGTTATATAACGTATCGCCGGTTATGTAATACTTCTTCTCTTCCGCCTCGAGTAAGACGCCGATCGCATAATCGTCGCTATGCTCCGCATCGATTGCCCGGAATACGACGCCGCCCTCGCTCCATTGTGTTCCGGCGTTAAACATAACGTAATTATTATCGCCGCCGAATTTTTTTACTTCCTTCCAAACGCTGAACGGACTAAGCACTAAAATTTTGCTGTTTTCACGAAAATAATGCTTGACCGTCTCTTCATCATAATGATCGGGGTGATCATGGGTGAAGATCAAAACATCAGGTCTGATCTTTAAAAATCTTTCATCGATCGCCTGCCTGCGACGATTCTTGAAATTGATTTTCTCGACGCTGTTTGACAGATATGGATCGATAACGATCGTTTTATCGTTCGTTTCAAACAGCAATCCCGCTTGTCCTAAAAATGTGATTTTCATAATTACTTTGTGATTTGCATTGCGCCGCAACGGCTTATTTTTTAAAAATTCTTTTTAAAAGGATCAGCAGCAAAAGCATCCTCTCGGTCAATCGATCATATCGTTTCTAACCTCTCATTGAAAGAACAATATACGAACATACAGCAATCAGAGCCGAAAACGTGGGCGGCGTTCTGCCGACGGATAACGGCGGTATATGACTTTGACAAAAGCAAGGAAATTCCCGTAAACAAATTCACGGGAGAACTAAAAAAGCCGCCTACACTCATAGAGATTGCAGACGACGGGGATATACCGTTTTAGCCCCGCAAGGGTGGGTATGGCAAAAGAGCAATGAGTATATACCTCATTACCCTTTTGCTTAACTTCTGACAAACTTGCCGTCCGCTCCGTGAACATTGTGATTGTTCGCATAACTTCTCGGCTTGTATTGTCTTTCCGCGACAACGCCCGCAACACCATTTATGAAAATGTATTGCAATACCTTTTCCGTTTTGTTCAAACGCTGTCGCTCTTGGCGCAGAGAAAGGGATTTGAACCCTTGGTGCTCTTATGGGAGCACACACGATTTCGAGTCGTGCGCGTTCGACCACTCCGCCATCTCTGCATCACGTTTAGTTATTGTACTATATTAATTTGCTTTTGTCAATCTTTCAGGCAGGTATTTTATCAGAAAAGTCGTCAAAACTCCGATTACGATACCCGCGAGCACGCTGAACGCGCAGACGAACGGGAGCTGTATATAAAGCGATTCTGCCTGCATCAGCAGGACAGCGACGGCAGTCCTTGCGATGTTGCTGAAAACAGCCCCCGCTATGCTCACGGACACGAGGCTGACCTTCGGGAATACCGCCGCATACAGCGCCGCCATGACCGCATAAGCGCAAAGGCTGCCTGCCAAATTGAAGGGCAGGACGAAAGGCGATACCGCCAACGCGGTTATCGCGTTTTTCAGCAACACGAAAACGAACGCATCGCGCGCGCCGAATACCGCTATGACGAACAGCACCACACTGTTCGCAAGCCCTATTTTTACATACGGCGCCATGGGCAGCAGCGGCGGGATGAGCGATTCTACGATAAACATGACGCTCGCCAAGGCGAGAAGCACGCCGAGCGCGGCGATGCGTTTTGCAGATCTTTTCATACGTCGCTCCCGAGCCCGCCGCCCGTTATTTTTATCGTCAGACCGTGCGGCATGCAGATCAGCTCTCCGCTGTCAGCCTGTCCCATCAGCACACAGGTACGATCGGGGCAGTCCGCCTCGGCAACGCATACTTTTCCGCCTTCCACGCGGATCAGGTTGCCATTTTCAAAGTTTTCGTAATATTCGCCGACCATTACCCGCACGATGCTCCCTTTGCCGTTTTGAACGGTGTACAGATACTCCGCGTCTTCATCGAGCGGAAGCGTCGCGATAGTTTCACCGTAAGAGATGACCTCGAATGAACTGCCGGCTTCTTCGCGCGCGCCGAATGCGAGAAGGGTAAATATGACAACGAGCAAAATGCAGGCGGCAAAAACAACGATGTCGCCCTTTGCGAAGTACCTGCATTCCCTGATCATTGCGAGTTTTTGCTCGCGCATTGACGGTCCATCCGCCTTTATTATATCGTCTTCCCTTTTCATCCTCTGCTCAGCCGCTCGGCGACGAGCGAAATATATTCCTCTTCTCTGTCGCAGGGCAGAATTTCGTCGCTCGCGGCGCCGATATCCCCCTTTTCGTACACGTCTTCAATCGCGTCTACGTCATAATTTCCGCCGAGACGGTCGTTGCAATACTGCGCATATTCTTTGCGGTTCAATACGACGAGATCCCCCACGGCATAATATTTGAAGTCTTTCGTCAATATGACTGCGCCGATGCCGTATGTTTCCGAAAGCTCCGAAAAAAGCGAGAGCGCCCGGGTAAGAGGCATGCAGAAAGCCGCCGTTGAGAGCGCGTCCGCAAGTGCGCCGGGGGAATCGTGCGCCGCGTTCGGCACGACGACCGTAACGCTGATGATGCCTCTGTCTGCAGGTTTGCCCGTTTCCGGATCGATGATGTGCGGATAAATTTTACCGCCGTATATATAGAAACGATAATTGTCTGCGCTCGTCGTAACGGATACGTCGGAAAGTTCCGCCATGTAAAGCCCGTAAGAAACGCCCGTAACGAGGGAGCGCGGATCGTCGATACCCATCGTATAGCCGCGCAAAGTTCCGTTTGCATCGCGTTTTCTGCCGAGCAGCGCCGTATTGGACGACGACACCTTGACGATCGCATCGACTTGGCTGCCGTTGTATTTTTCGAGGAGATGGGCGATCACCCTGTCGCACATATATCCCTTGGCGATCCCGCCGAAATCGAGCTTTGCGCCCGCTTCCGATTTTGCAATGCCGCCATCGGAAAGCGAAAAATGCGACAGGTCGGACACGGCGCGCGCAGTTTCCAATTCTGCGGAGGAGGGTTCGGGGCGCGGCAAGGTATAATTGCCCGCATCGGAAGGCGCAAAACCCCACAGTTCGGTAAGCGGAAAGAGCGCGGGCGTAAATTTGCCGCCCGTAAGCTCGGAAAAAGAGACAGCCATTTCCATGAGCGCGCGCGTGGTATCTGCCACGGGAACAATTTCGCCCGCCGCCGCAGCGTTTATGCGGGAAAGGTCGCTCTCTTCGAATTCGACGCTGAAATCCTCTTCCAACCCATTCACGAGCGTTCTCAGCTCGCTCATAAGCGAAGAATATTTACTTGTAGAAAGGTTTTTGCCGCCGACATACAGATCGGAATGCGGAACGTCTGTTTCCACGAAATAAGAATGCCCGTCGGACGGTTCGCTGCCCGCGCTTCCGCAAGCCGCCGCCATAAAGCATACGGCGAGCGCGAGCGCGGCGGCGGGCAAAAATTTTTTGTTCAAATAAGTTTACCCGTTCTTTTTGTTGCCGTAAAATATGAGCCCGAGCGTTCCCGGCCCGCAGTGGGATGCGATGACGGGGCCTACGATCTGATAATCGATCTTAATATCGCCGAACTCATCTTTGAGGGCGGCTATAAACCCGTCGCCCGTTTCGGGGCAGTCGGCCTGCAATACCTCGACGCGCATATTTTTGTCGAAACCGTTTTTCTTCATCAGCGAAATGAACTCGGCAAATACCTTTTTGGAGCCTTTGATCTTACCGACGCTTTTAAGCGAACCGTCGGGCACGACCGTGATGAGCGGCTTGATGCCGAGCAGCTTGCCGAACGCCGCCGTTACGGCGGAGATCCTGCCGCCCCGTTTAAGATAAATGAGGTCGTCCACAACAAAATAGACGTGCGTCCTGTCGCGCGCTTCGGCAAGGCATGCGTCAAGTTCGTCCATCGTGGCACCCGCGTTGTACTTTTCCGCGGCGATGCGCACCTGATACCCGGCGCCCAAACTGATGGACTTCGTGTCGAAGGTCCTTATCGTCCTGTCGGGGTACTTTTCTTTGAGCGCTGCAATCGCCCTGTCCATGCTTTCAAAGGTCGCAGAGAGTTTATGCGAAAAAGTGATGTAATATATATCCCGCCCTTCTTTGAGCACAGGCTCGAAATAATCGATGTAGTTCTGCTCGTTGATCGCCGAAGTCGTCGGCACGGCGCCTTCCAGCATGCGCTTATAAAAGTGCGCGAAGTCGGTCTCCTTGCCAAGGTCGTAAAAGTATTCCTGCCCGTCCAGCACATACGGCATACGGATCACATTCAGCCCGAGCGCTTCCGCCTCGGTATGCCACAGTTCGCAATTCGTATCGCAAAAAAGCTTGTACATATTTGTATACCCCCGCTTTCTTTTGTCGGTTTACTATCCTTTATTATAATCAAAACCCTCTCTCGTTGCAACCGATTTTTATAAATTCAGAATTTTTTATGCCTTTTTTCAAGTTTTTTGTCCCTTTCGATCAGATAACAGTTAAATATGACACCCGTTACGAAGCAGATCATCAGCACATACAGCCAAAGCAGGAACACGATGAACAGCGCGACCGCCCCGTACAGCTTTTCCACGCTGCCGAACGTTAAATATATTGTAAAGCCGAAGGATGCCAGCCCGCCGATGAGAAGCGTCAGAAGGCTTCCCCAAACGACGTTGGAAAAGCGGACGCGGTACGGGCAGACATACAAATTCAGAATAACGATAAAAAAGAACGCCAACACGCCGAGTATGGCGTAAATGCCGAGCTGTGCAAGGAAGGACGGAAATGCCCGACGCAAAAGCGCGTTGCACAAAAGAAAGAGTATCGCCTCCGCCAGCAGCAATAACATGACGACGAATATGAGCGCCAACGCGGAAAGGCGCAGGACTGCGCCGCCCTTCTTGCGCTTATAGTCGTAAATGATCTCTCCGCTGCGCCGCATATGGTAAAACAGGTTCGTAGAAGAATACAAGGTGGTTGCCAGAAGAATGACGGACGCCCCCACCGTGGCGCTCTTCGCGGAATCGCGCAGGTAAAACAAAAAATCGCGTATCCCCGCAAAAATTTCCAGGTCGAAAATTTGATCGTAATCGATATTCAGCCTGCCGAAAATGAGGGTGAGCCAAAAAAGAAATGGCACGATGGAAAGAACGAGGAAAAAAGCCATCGTCCCCGCGAGCGTCGTGTATTTTTTGGATGCGAGATAGCCGTAAGCCGAGCGCACCCGCGCCACTATGTCGGTAACGTACACCATAACATTATTGTATGCAGTTTGCGCAAAGAAAATATTCCGCAAACATCATCGGATACTCCAAATTTAACGCACTTTTCGCATTGTTTTGCCCATTGACAGCCACAGGATTCCGCGTTATAATTTAATAAAGAAAATATTTGAAAGTGCGAAATATAAATTTGCAATATTTTAGCATAAAAATGCAATTGATATTTCAATAATCGTAAATATATAATGAAATCGGTTTCGCAAAAGGACACAGTGATATAGGAGGAAAATTACATGAAGATTCTTAAAAGAGTGTATGCGCTGCTGCTTGCAGTCGCCTGCGCTTTGTTTCTGTTTGCCGCCTGTTCGGATACCGGTGGAACAGATGCGGGCAAAGGCGAAAACGGCACGCAGACGGAGACGCCCGACGAGGGCGGCAATACGGGCGGCGGCAATACGGGCGGCGGGCAGACGGACGACGAGCCCGTTTACAGCGTCAGTTTCGGAAAAACGACCTATTCCCTGCTGTTGGACGACGATTCGCTGAGCAGCCTTGCCCTCGGCGCGACAGCCTATACGGACGGCAAGGCGGATACCGGCGCGCGGATAGAATTTTCCACCGCGGACGCTTCGGTCGCCGAAGTGAGTGCCGACGGCATACTGACCGCCAAGGCGCATGGTAAAACGACCGTGACCGCCTCTTACCAAGGCGCAAGCGCGACCGCCGAAGTACTCGTTTACGGTTCCGCTACCAAGCGGCAGGTAAATTCTTTCGATGAAGAGTACATACGCCGATTCGGGCGGCAGTACATAACAAACAACGGGCTGAACGCCGACCACGTCGCCTCGGGCGTCGAAGTAACTTTTTACGGCACACAGCTCACCGCAGAAATATTTGCGTCCGCCGCGATATACGTTACGGTTTTCATTGACGGCGGCGAAGGCGCTTTCACGCAGCTTTCGGCGGGTTGGAGCACGAACACGCTCGCCGCAGATTTGGAGCAAGGCATACACACCGTGCGCGTTTTGAAATCTTCCGAGATATATGACGGTCAGCTCGTCTTTTCGTCTTTCGACGCGGAACAGTTCCTCAAACCGCAAAAAGCCCCCGAACTGAAAATTGAATTTGTAGGCGATTCCCTGACGACGGGCTACGGCGTTTTGGGCAGCAGCGGCGACAGCCGCACGGTGCAGAACTCCGACGCCTGTTCGAGTTTCGCCTATCTTACGGCGCAAGAGCTCGGGGCGGACCATTCCTGCGTGGCGATTCAAGGCATCTGCGTAAAGGCGTACCATTGGCAGACTTCCCGCAACATGACAGAGATGTACACCTATGTATCGCCGATGAATACGCAGCCATATGAATACGAGCAGGACATCGACGTGATCGTTCTCAATCTCGGCACGAACGACGCCTCTTACATTACGACCAAAGACGCGTCATATGCCCAGCAATTCCCCGCAGATTATAAAGACTTTCTCTCCCTGCTCAGGAGCAAACACGAAGATGCTTACATCGTGTGTACCTACGGGATGATGGGAGCGAACACGCACATCGTCAACGGCATAAGCCAGGCGATAGAACAACTCGGCGATGAAAAGATCGTCTACTTCCCTTCCCCCGTAGAAAACAGGTCGGGCGCGAACGGGCACCCGAACAAGGCTGCGCACGTCGAAATGGCAGAAGAGCTTTCCCGGTTCATCCGAACGCTCGATATTTAGTGCCGCGCACTTGATTTTTACTGACGCTTCGTAAAGAAAAAGGCTTTGCCGAATATCGGCAAAGCCTTTTTCAATTGTTTATGCCTGACACATTACTTCGCTTTTTCGGGGATTATCAGTCCAACGTCGCCGTTCGAGCGCAGATAGACGACGCGCACCTCGTTCGTTTCGGAATCCTGAAAAATGTGAAAACTGTGCCCTAAAAGATCGAGCTGCTCTACCGCTTCCTCCGTCGTCATGGGCGTAAGCCGGAAAGTTTTGGTCCTGACGAGCTTTCCGACGGGCACGTCAGCCTCTTCGAGGAATAGCCTTTTTTCCTGAAAAGCGCCCTTTTTCAGCTTGCTTTCAAGTTTAGACTTATGGCGATAAATCTGATTTTCTACCTTGGGGAGCACTTCGTCGATACCGTCGTAAAAGGTATCGGCGGTAACTTCCGCGCGGATCATGTTCCCCTTATACAGAATGGTGAGCTCGGTTTTGGCGAACTTGCCGTCCTGCTTCAAATAGACGGTGCATACGGCGTCTTCGTCGAAATACTTGCCGAGCCTTCCAATCTTCTTCTCCACGATGCCCGACAGCTTTTCGCTCGCCTTACAGTTCTTTTCGATAATTTCGATACGCATTGCGCACCTCCTTGAATTATTTTATTTTGCGGGCGTAAAGGTGAACGCGCCGTTTTTGACGTCTATGTTCACCTTTTGTCCTGCAGAAACGCGGTTCATGAGTATCTCTTCGCTGAGTGCGTCCTCGATGCGGCGCTGTATCACTCTTTTGAGCGGGCGCGCGCCGTACACTTCGTCGTACCCCTCTTCGATGAGTTTATCCTTTGCGGCGTTGGAAACGTTCACGTCTATCCCCCTCTTTTGCAGGCGCTCCGTAAGGGTGGACAGGAACAAGTCGCATATTTTCGCCGCATCCTCCTTCGTCAGTTTATGGAATATGATGATCTCGTCGATACGGTTGAGGAATTCGGGCTTGAACTGTGCTTTCAGCTCTTCGGAAATGTCGTCCTTCATCTTTTCGTATTCGCCCGAATTGTCGGCAGAGGCAAACCCGAGCCGCTGCATTTTGTTGACCTTCGACGCGCCCACGTTGCTCGTCATAATGATGACGGTATTTTTGAAACTGACGACTCTGCCCTTGCTGTCGGTCAGCCTGCCGTCGTCAAGGATCTGCAAAAGCACGTTGAAAACGTCGGGATGCGCCTTCTCTATTTCGTCGAACAGCACCACGGAATAGGGTTTTCTGCGTATTTTTTCGGTGAGCTGCCCCGCCGCGTCGTCAAAGCCGACGTATCCCGGAGGCGCGCCGATGAGTTTGCTGACAGAGTGCTTTTCCATGTATTCGCTCATGTCAAGGCGTATCATCAGCCGCTCGTCGCCGAACATCGCCGCGGCAAGCGCCTTGGAAAGCTCGGTCTTGCCCACGCCCGTAGGACCGACAAAGATGAACGAACCGATGGGTTTGTTCGGATCTTTCAGCCCGGCACGCGCGCGGCGTATCGCCTTTGAAACGGCGCTGACCGCCTCGTCCTGCCCGATGACTCTTCTGTGCAGTTCCTCTTCGAGGTGCATCAGCTTGTGGCTCTCCTCTTCGGTCAGTTTGACGACCGGCACCCCCGTCCAACTGCTGACGATCTTCGCCACGTCGTCCGATCCGATGGACGCGCGTGCCTCGCCGCGGTTTTTCTCCCAATCGGCGCGTATCTTTTCTATTTCCGCTTCCAGACTCTTTATCTGAATGTGCAGTTCCTGCGCCCTGTTGTAGTCGTCGCGCCGCACGGCCTTCGCCTTTTCCGCGTTGAGCTTTTCGATCTCCGCCTCCTTTTCCTTCACGCCGGCGGGACCGTTGTAGCTGTCCAGCCGCGCGCGGCTCGCCGCTTCGTCGATCAGGTCTATCGCCTTGTCGGGCAAAAAGCGGTCGGTGATATAGCGGTCGGAAAGGCTTGCCGCAGCGACGATGGCATCGTCGCTGATGGAAACTTTGTGATGCGCCTCGTACTTATCGCGAAGCCCGCGCAGTATTTCAATGGTTTCGGAAACGCTCGGCTGCTCCACATTGACGGGCGTGAACCGCCGTTCGAGCGCGGGATCCTTTTCGATATATTTGCGGTACTCGTCTATCGTCGTAGCGCCGATGGTCTGCAATTCTCCGCGCGCGAGCATGGGCTTCAATATATTCGCGGCGTCCATGCTGTTGTCCGCGCTAGCCCCCGCGCCCACGATGCTGTGTATCTCGTCGATGAACAGTATGATATTTCCGTTCTTCTGTATCTGTTCTATGGTCTCTTTCAGCCGCTCTTCGAAGTCGCCGCGGTATTTCGCGCCGGCGAGCATTCCGGGAAGGTCGAGCGCAAAAACCGTTTTGCCGAGCAAAAGGTCGGGCACTTCGCCCTTTACGATCGCCTGCGCCAGTCCCTCGACCACCGCGCTCTTGCCCACGCCCGGCTCGCCGATGAGCACGGGATTGTTTTTGGTACGGCGTGAAAGCACCTGAATGATCTTGTCTATCTCTTTCTTTCTTCCGATAACGGGATCAGTCTTGCCTTCGCGCGCCTTTTGTGTGAGGTCTACCCCGAACCGCAGGTTCAACCCGTCTTTCGGCTTGCCTACCTGCGCGGGAGCGCCCTGCCCCGCAGGCTCGTGCTGTTGTGACTTCATGAACGGAGCCGAGCGGAAAGCGGGTTCGTCGTATTCCTCTTCGTCCGCATATTCGTCGCCTATCTCGTCTTCGAGCGCAGCCTCTATCTCGTCGATATCCGCGCCGAGCGAACGCAGCAGGCGCACCGCAACGGAGCCTTCGTCCGCAATGATGGCGAGCAGCATGTATTCCGAACCGACGCTCGCGCTCGCGCCGTCGTGATTGACGGCGTATTCCGACGCCTTTTCGAACATATTTTTTGTTCGGGGCGTAAATCCGCTGATCTTGATCCGCTTATCCAACGTGCGCACGAACGCGCTGCGGTATTCGGGTTCCGAAACGCCCGCCGCCCGCAGTATTTTGCAGGCACGGCATTCGGGAACGTTGAGTATGCCGAACAGGACGTGTTCGCTGCCGACGTAACTGCTGCCGTAATATTTTGCGGCGTCTACCGAAAGTTTTAACGCCTTTTGCAGGTTGATGGAAAATCTGTCAAAGTAACTCATGTATGTCTCCGTAATATTATTCGCTTTCTTTGAGCGTCCTGCGGCATTTTTCCGCCCGCAGCACGTCGCGCTCGGCGGCGCTCAGTTCCCCGTCGCTCAGCAGGGATATGTTCGCGGGGCGCACCGACGAGATCAGATCGTCGATGACCGCCGCGTCTTCAATTTTTACGAACCCGAGCGCCGCGCCCAGCTTTACGTCGGATACAAGACCGATAAACTCGCTGTAAGCGATTTTTTCGCAGTTGGTGAGTATGCCGTACGCGCGGCGGCAGCGATCCTTCACGCCGATGTAATCTTCGGAAACGAGCGCCTTGCGCGCCTGCGTTTCCATCGTAACGATCTCGAGCACAGCCTTTTCCACTTCGGAAAGGATATAATCTTCCGTCACGCCGAGCGTTACCTCGTTGCTGATCTGGTACATGTACCCTTCCGCCTCGCTCCCTTCGCCGTATACGCCGCGCACGGTGTGCCCGAGGCGAGATATTTCGCGGATGAGCTTTCCCATCTTGTTCATGCGCGTAAGCCCCGGCAAAAAGAGCATCGCGGACGCGCGCAGCCCCGTACCGAGATTGGTCGGGCAGGCGGTAAGGTACCCTAATTTTTTATCGAACGCGAAGTGCACGGTGCGCGAAAGGGAATCGTCCAATTCGGATATTTTGACGTACGCACCGCCGAGATTCAGCCCGCGCGCGATGTACTGTTCGCGCAGGTGATCCTCTTCGTTGATCATGATGGAAATTTTATCGGAAGAGCGCTCGCCGAAAAGGTCGGAATCCCCTTCATCGATGAGCGCCGCGCCGTACTTTTTATTGGACGCGAGCTGTTCACTGATAAGATGATCGTCGCGCAAAGAGAGCGCCACCCTGTCGGTGATCTCGTCCATATAATAGAGCTTGAAGTGCCGCAGCCTTCCCGCCGCCCCGGCGACGATGCGAACGATCTCCTTCGCCTGTTTTGCGTTTTGCAGCCTGTTCGGAAAAGGATAATCGGAAAGATTACGAGCAAGGCGTATGCGCGTGGAAACGACGGTGCTTTCGATGTTATTCATCTTCTTCACCCCCGAAATCGCCGCTCAGCATCTTGCTTATGTCGCGCAGGTCGCGGTTGATGCGCTCGGCGTCCTTCATGCGCTTTTCTTTGAGTGCAAGCTCCAATTCTTCGCGCAGGCGCTTGCGCACCGCCTGCAGTTCCAACAGTTTCCCGTCCCACAGCGGGCGCTTGCCGACGTGCGCCGTTTTGCCGTGTATGCGGCGTATCGACGGCATCAAATCCTTGCCGAACGCCTCATAGCAGTGCGCGCACCCCACAAGCCCCGTTGCCGAATAATCGGAAAGCGTCGCGCCGCAGACGGGGCACTTGCGCTCCTTGGTATCTTCAATTCCGAGAAAGGAAACAAAAAAGTCGGGCTCAGCGCCGTATTCCGCCGCCGCGCCGAGCCTTTCGAAGCAGTCGTCGCACAAATAAACGTCGCCCTCTTCCCGCTCGATGCAGTGCGTCGCCATATTCTTTTTGCAGTTGGAACAGATCATTCAAATCCCTTTGCGGCTTTTCTGCCGCTTGTCCTCTTTTACTGCCGCATCGCCGCGGCTCATCTACAATATAATTATAGCACGGATGCCGCCCCGTGTAAACAATTTTTTGAAAATTCTGCCCTTTCGACGGGCGAAAACGCCGCCGCGGGAAAACTTTGCGGCGGCGGACGCGCCCGCATTACAGGCAGTGAACGCTCAGCCGTAAAAATCGCTCTCTTTGACGGCCGCGCGCACCTTTTCGATGGCGCGCTTTTCGATGCGCGATATATAGGAACGGGAAATTTTCAGAAATGCCGCAACCTCGCGCTGCGGCATGGGCGCGCCCCCTTTCAGCCCGTAACGCAGGCACAGGACGGTATATTCCCGCTCGGTGAGCGTGTCGGAAAGCACCTTCATGAACTTCTCCTTGACGAGCTCCGATTCCACCGCGCGGAAAACGCCGTCTTCCTTTTCAAACAGAAGGTCCATGAGAGTCAATTCGTTGCCTTCCTTGTCTACCCCCACGGGATCGAAAAGATACACGTTGTTTTTATGCTTTTTATTGCTGCGGATCAGCATGAGTATCTCGTTTTCGATGCACCGCGCCGTATATGTGGCGAGCTGCGTGCCCCGCCCGGGGCGGTAAGTGTCTATCGCCTTTATCAGTCCGATGCTGCCGACGGAGATCAGGTCGTCCGTTTCCGCGGCTCCGCTGTACTTTTTTACGATGTGCGCGACCAGGCGCATGTTATGCTTTACGAGCATATCCTTCGCCGCTTTGTCGCCCTCGGCGGCAAGGCGCAGGTATTTTGCCTCCTCTTCGGGCGGAAGCGGCTTCGGGAAGGAGCCTTTTCCGCCGATCGCCGATGTAAAGAACAGAAGTTTTCCGAGAATCGCGTGCAAAAATTCAAAAAACACAGACCTAAGCCCCCTATAATTTCACTGCTTTTAATCTATGTTTTTTTCGGCTTGTACCATGACAGAAACCGCCCCGTCGGGCAAAAAAATTCCGTGCAGGCTTGCGTCCGCACGGAAAATTCTTTGATTTTTCAGTTTACATCTGTTTTTTGCAAAGCAAGGAGAGCGCGGATCGCCTCGCATGTTTCATCGCTCAGAACGTGCTCCACGCGACAGGCATCCGCTTCGGCGGTCTTTGCGTCCACGCCGAGGCTCTTGAAAAACGCGGTGAACATTTTATGCTTTTCGTAAACGGATTCCGCATACTTTTTGCCGCTGTCCGTCAGATGGATATGATTGTCGACCACGCTGACGTATCCCTTTTGCGTGAGCAGGCGCATCGCCTTGGTCACTGCGGGTTTGGATACGCCGAGCTCGCGAGCGACCTCGACCGAATGCACGTCATCCTTCACGGCGGAAAGCCGCAGGATCGCCTCCAGATAATCTTCGCCCGATTCGTTGTTTATCATCGTTCCCCTCCCGGCATCATATGCCTGCTTTTGAGCACATCTTCGCTCTCTACCGTCTTTTTGAGCAGGCGGATAAGCTCTGCAATGTCTTCTTCGCCGATCACTTCGACATACAGGTCGAGATACCGCACGATAAAATCGAATTTTTCCGCGAAAAAATTTCTGCCTTTTTCCGTAAGCCCCACCTGCATCTTGCGCCTGTCGTCATCGTCTATTTCCATGTCGATGAGCTCCTTTTTGCGCAGGGAACGGAGTATGTTCGCCGTCCTCGCACGGCTGATATTCAGTTCTTCGCTGATCCTGGAAGGATTGACGAGCTTTCCGTTGCACCTTGCAAGGTAACCCAAAGCCGCAGTTTCGCCTTCGATGATCTCCATCAAATGGACGATGATGTCCATTTTATTCATGCGCCACAGCTCTTGCATGAGTTCGTTGCGCAGATGTTCTTTGCCTTCTTTATCCATAAGGATACCGCCTTTTTGTCATTCGTTGGACTTGAGCGAATCCGCCATGTTGACTCTGTTCAGCTTGATGAGCATGAACGCGTATACCACCACCGCAAACGCGAGCGTCAGCAGGAATGCCCACAGATAGCTCATCCAACCGATCGTCCTTCCGAACATCATCATAACGCTGTCTACCCTGCCCGCGATGAACATATGCAGCAGGAACCCCAACAACAGCCCCAACAGGTCGCCGACGATGGTCAGGATGGCGCTTTCGCGGTAGATATACCCCGCCACCTCGTATTTTTTGTACCCGAGCACGCGCAATGTGGCGATCTCTTTTCTGCGCTCGTCGATGTTTATGTTCGTAAGGTTATACAGAACGATCGCCGCCAACGCGCCCGCGCTTATCACGAGCACCGCGATGACGAGCCCCATCGTCGAACTCAGTCCGCGGAAACTGCCGAGCGTGTCTTCGGTAAATTCCACCGACGTCACCCGGTCGTCCAATAAAAGCCTTTCGGTAGCCGCTTCCGTATCGGTCACGCCAGACTTTACGAATAAAGTATTCGGCGTGAGATCTGCGGAAGGTTCCAGCGTTTTGAAAAACTCCGTATTGGCATATGCCACCGTACCGGTATAATATTCGCAAACCGCCGCCACCTTTACTTCGTGCGCCGTTCCCGATGCGGAAACATAAGTCACCGTGTCGCCCGCTTCGATGCCGTAAACAATGGCGATGTTCTCGGGAAGTATCAGCCCATCCTGCCTTATATCTATTATAGCAGATTTTTTGCGGGTGCGCAACTCAACGAGCGAATGAAATTTTGCCGCCGTGTCTTCGTTCTGCGCGTATACGGCGAAAAGTTCGATGCTCTCGCGCCCGCCGCCGAAGATCAACTGCCCGTTTTCGCCGTATACGGCGACGCTCTCCACGCCATCTCCGCCGAGGAAATCGTCGAGCGCGGAATCGTCGCCCGCCTCGGCATCCGCGTCGTATCCGATGACGGCGTCGTATTTGACGATCTCTTTATATTGGATGTTTTCCACCGCGCCGACGGAGTCGTTCAGCCCGAAGCCGACCAGAATGAGCGCGGTACAGCCCATGACCGATATAATGGTCAAGATCATGTTTTTCTTGTAGCGGAAAATATTCCGGACCGTAGCCTTCCACTTGAATTTCAGCCTGTTCCAAAAGAACCCCGCCCGTTCGAGAAGGATGCGCTTGCCGGGTTTGGGCGCTTTGGGCTGCATGAGCGTCGCAGGCTTTTCTTTCAGCGAAGCGCGGCAGGCAAAAAAGGTAACGACCGCCGTGCCCGCAAGCGCTATGGCAAATACCGCCAGCGCAAACCAAGGACTGAACAAGAGCGAGAGCGAAGGGAGATAGTACATCGTTCCGTATGCCTGCCAAAAGATGGTCGGCAGCAGACTGAACCCGATCAATATGCCCCCCACGCAGCCGATAAAACTTGCAAGGCAGCAGTAAAGCAGGTATTTGGACATGATCCTGCCGTTGCCGTAGCCGAGCGCCTTAAAGGTACCTATCTGCATGCGGTCCTCTTCCACCATGCGCGTCATGGATGTGAGTGCAACGAGCGCCGCCACCACGATGAAGAATATGGGAAAAATCCCCGCTATGTCCTCCACCTTTTCGACGTTCAGGTCATAACTGACGTAACTTACGTTCGTGCTCGCCCTGTCCAAAATGTACCATTCCGCCTCGGCGGGCACGGACACGCTCATCCCCATCCCCGCCAGCAGTTCGTTGAGCGTTCCTATCTTTTTGTTGAGTGCGTCGCTCTGCCGCGTGCCGACGGAAGAGAGGATATCCGCCCCTTTCAGCGCAAATTCCTTATAGTCTTCCGTAAAGGCTTCATATTCCCCGGACTCGGCGAGGGCTACCCAACAGTCGGTATATACGATGCCCTTTCCCGCACCGTCGGTGCTTTCCAAATAAGGGTTGAGCACCGAAAAGAGGGTACCGCCCGAAAGGTCGTATATGCCGTGGGCCGCGCCATCGGCGCTGTCGTACGCCTGCCCGTATATGACCGTGCCGACGACGCCCGTGCCGATCGTCGAAACCTCCCTGCCGTCGCGGTAAAAATAATCGGGCGAGGCGACGATGCCGACGACTTTATATTCCTCTATGGCATATACGTCGCCATACTGTTTTTGCCCGTCCGCGGCGAGCGTAATGGTATCGCCCATTTTGACGTCGGCAAAATAATTGTTATATCTTTCTACGACAACATCGCCCGCTTTTTCGGGGTAATTGCCGTCGATGAGTTCGAATTTATTGAGATAATCGCCCGAGCGGACCTTCGCAAAATCAAGCCCGACGATCCTCGCGACCAGCTCGGTGCCGCCGTATTCGGCTATCGCGTCCGTCGAAATGACAGGCATGACGGAAGAAACGACCTTGTTCCCCTCGCCGTCTTCCGCGTTCTCGATGGCGGTTATATCCTCTTGCGTGAGCCCGTATGTACCCTTTACATCGATATCGTATATCGCAGACTCGCGGTAATAAATGTCCATGGAGCGCTTCATGTCGGGCGTGGCCTGCATGACGCCGATCAAAAACCCGACGCCCAAAGCGACGATCGCCATGATCGCAATGAATCTGCCGAAACTGTGTTTAAACTCTTTTGCGATGTTTTTACTGAATTTTTTCATGCCGCGCCTCCGCTTCTGCCACACGACCGACCGTTTCATTTACCATTCGATGAGAGAAACGTCTTCCGGATTTTCCATGATCTCTTCCGAATAGACTTTGCCGTTTTTGATATGGATAACTCTGTCCGCCATGCGCGTGATCGCCTGATTGTGCGTGATGACGATGACCGTCTTTTTATTCTCCCGGCATACGTCGTGCAAAAGTTTTAATATGTTTTTGCCCGTTTCGTAGTCGAGCGCGCCGGTCGGTTCGTCGCAAAGGAGCAATTTCGGGTTTTTCGCAATAGCCCGCGCGATGGAGACGCGCTGTTGCTCCCCGCCCGAAAGCTGTGCGGGGAAATTGTTCATCCGCTCCGCAAGCCCGACCTGTTCGAGCGTCGTCTTCGCGTCGAGCGGCTGTCTGCATATCTCCGACGCGATCTCCACGTTTTCCAACGCGGTGAGGTTTTGTATCAGGTTATAAAACTGGAAAACGAACCCTACGTCGTAGCGGCGGTACTCCGTGAGCTGTTTTTCGTTATAATCGCTCACTTTTACCCCGTCCACAAATATTTCGCCGCCGCTCACGCTGTCCATTCCTCCGAGCATATTCAGGACAGTCGTCTTTCCCGCGCCGCTGGGACCTACGATCACGCAAAATTCACCCTCGCCTATCGTAAAATTCACGCCGTCTGCCGCACGGATCACATTGTCGCCCATCTTATAAAGACGCGTAACGTCCTTGAATTGAACGAACGTTTCATTTTTTTCTCGCGGGCTTTCATCTACTGTGTTCGCCGTCGTTGTTTTTACCTTTTTTGCCATGACGCACTCTCCTTCTGTCATATTGCGTAACGGTTTTTTATGCCGTGTAACGCGATTTTATGACAATGGTGATAATAGTTTTTAGCGATAACTAATCTACGCTTTTATTATATGCCATAAGCGGCGATTTGTCAATGAAAGCAGCCGGAAATTTGTGCGAAAACTGCGCGAAAAAAGGAACGGTCCTGCCGTTCCTTTTCCCGGTTTTGCGTTATGCGCGGTCGTCGTCGCGGCGCCCCGTAAAGCGCAGGATGCCGTTCGCAAAGATCGTATAGACGATCAGCCAGATCGCCGCGAGCGCGATGATGCAGTAAGTGATGATCGCGCCTATGCTCCTGTCGCCCATAAAAACAGCGGAAACGAGGTTGAAGTTGAATATACCGTACAATCCCCAATTGACCGCCCCGAGCAGGACAAGGATATAAGACACAAGATTCGCAATGATCATATGCGTTACCTCCTGCTTATAGTCTGCGCCGCAAAACCCCATTTTATGACGGCTGATTTTGTCAATCTTGCCGCCACGCTATTCTGAACTTATATCGAGCCAATCCGGCTTTTCGGGAGCAGCGCCCGTTTCGGGAGCGTCGAGCCATGCCGTGTACCATGCGGAAAGCTGCGTTTTTTGTTCATTCGTCAGTCTGCCGTACCACATTGCTCCGCGGTCGACTACGGAAAAGCATTCACGGCGCCGCCTTTCGCGCAGCCTGTCCGCCGTGAGGGCAGCCTGCGATTTCAATACCGTAAATTTACCGTTCTCTATTTTCCATGCGTTTCGGTCGGAACAATACTGCGCCCATACGGAATCGTCGACCGTGCCCGTTGCAAGTTCTTCGACTCCTTCAAAATACAGAGTCGGTCTGTCGTCTACAATATATATCATTTTTACTCCTTTCTACTCTACTTCTTTGGCCAGCGGATATACACAAAAGCCTCGGATAAATTCGTTTTCCTCCGTCGCATGCGACTGCGCGTCGATATATATCCCGTCTTTCGTTATTCTTAACATGGCCTGCTGCATCCAGGCATCGTTGGTCCTGTACGTCGCTACGTTCATAAAGCTCCCCGTTACGCTTCGGAGGCTTTGCGGCAACGAAGAAAACGAAACGATCTGTTTGCTCGTATACGGATCTATTGCGGGAGATATTTTTATCGTAATTACCGCCATCCCCGTTTTACCGAAAGTATATATATCCAAATCGCCGCTCACGCCGCTCTGCAAAAGATCTTTGTAATTTTTGCCCTGCACGCTGAATGCCGATTTTTTTACATAAGTTTCGGCAATGCTGTTTCCGCTCGCGTCCTGCTCGGCTTTCGTCGCGCTAGCCGCCGTTTCCGCGCTCGACGAAGCAAACGCATACCCGACATTCAAATCGGGATAGGAACCGCTGCACTTCGCGTAAGTGTCCGCAATATTGTTCCCGTCGCCGTCACACTCGGCATTCGTCGCGCTGCCGACCGCGACGTTTGCCAACGAACTTTCGCCCGTGCCGCCGTTTTCAACAGGCAATACCCCCGTCACGCCCGGCGCGGCGTCTTCCGTACCGTCGAACCTTGCAGCACTCGAAGAGCTCAAATTTACCTGTATCGCCCGCGCAACCGTCATTTTGTCCGCCTGCGCCGCGGTTTGCGCGCTTGCGGCATTCTCTGCCGTTTCCGCGTTCGTTGCCGTATCCGCATTTGTCGCATGGATCGCATTCCCTGCGTTTGCCGCATTTCCCACCGTCATATTCGGATAGGTACCGCCTGTCTGCGCATAATCCGAAAGGTCGATATCATTGATATTTCCGATAAATTCGTATGACTGCGTTTCCGTTATCCAAAGATATTCCGAATACCTGTCGGACAAAGGCGCACCTTCTGTCGGGACTAGATAAATAAAAGCGCTGTCGCCCGGAACCGGCAAATCCCCGAACGAGTCGTAAACGGCATACTCTTTTTGCGCATATTGCTTCGCCCGTTCCATATATTCGCGAGCATTTGCAGCGCTCGCCGACGCCTCCGAGGCATGAACGCCCGCCACAGACGCGCTTTCTGCCGCCGCACCCGCCGAACCCGCGGCGACAGTTTCGGAAGTCTTTGCATTGTTTTCCGCCTCTTCGGCCGCCGCTTGCGCAGCTAAAGCAGAGGTCTGCGCAGACAGTGCGGCGCGGGCATTTTGTTCAGCGGAGGTCGCCGATGCCGCAGCAGATATCTCCAACGCGTGCAATTCATCGAACGATACCGTTTCAGTCCAATAATCGGAGTTGATCGCACCGTCAATATACGGAGCATTTCCCGTATTATCGGGCACGACAGACTTTACGAAGGCGCCGTATGTACCGACGTCAGGATAATATGCGATCTCATTCGCATCATAAACATATGTACTGTTCCACGCATACAAAGCGCGCGCCGCATAATAACCGTTCGCAACCTCGCCCGCGAGCAATGCAAAATTTTCAAGTATCTGTTCATACACATCCGCATCGGGTACGCCCGGTAAAGTTTCGGGAACGCCGCGCGATACGGGGAAAGTCGCCTCGCCCGACGCCGCGGCGACGCCGCTCTCTCCCGTATAAAAACAAAACTGAACGGACACCGTACCGTATTTTTCCGATACCGCGCGCGGCACCGTGTACGTCCACCCGCATACCGCCGCGCCCGTTTCGCCGTCTGCATATCCCTCCACTGCGCCGCAGGACTGCATGACCGCGGGCGGCAATGCGCTTCCGTCCGCTAATCTAAAAGCCACAGTGACCTGCACATTCTGCGCAAAAGGCGCAAACAGACAAATCTCGTCCGCATTCGCCGAACCTTGGTGCACGCTGCCGGGCAACACCTTTACGATGCATCCGCTCTTCGATGCAAAAAAAATCATTCTTCCTCCTTTTTCGGGCGCCATTATGCCGCGCACCGAAAGCGCCGATGTACGGCGCACGCATATCCTTACTTTTATTATAAACCGTGCACACCCCGTAAAAAAGTATAACTGCCGCTTTTTTGTAAAAAAAGAAGAGCTCGGATCCCGCTCTTCTTAAATTTATTGATTTATGTCTGACATATTACTGCGTAAAATTACTGTTTATACGCTTTTTTGTTTAAATACAGGGAGAAATTTTCGGGAAGCATCCTGCCAGCCATAGCGTAAAATTTATTCCAATTACCGCATCGTACTTCATGCGGCGGCTTTTTCATGGCAAGGATATCGGCAACGAGCTTCGCAACTTCGCCCGCATTTAGCCCGCTCTGTTCCATGTTGGCAAGCGCAGCGGTTGCTCTTTTCACGCGGGTGGAATACTCTCCGTTGTCTTCATCCGCATACACCTTTCTTTTGAAGGTAAACCCCGTTGACGTGCCGCCCGGCTGAACGCTCGTTATAAATATATTAAACGGCGCAAGCTCAATATCCGCACTCTTTGCGAGCATATCTAAAGCAGCCTTGGAACTTGAATAAAAGGCATCGAACGCGACGGGGAAAAGCCCGCCCATCGAGCTGATCAGAACGATCCTGCCGCCCCTTCTTTTCATATGAGGCACAGCCGTCTGTATCGCACGCACAGCGCCGAAGTAATTTACTTCAAAAAGATATCGATAATCTTTTGCGTCGGCATATTCGAGCGGCGCAGCCATGGAGAATCCGGCGCAGTAAACCAGCCCGTACAGCCCGTCTGTCTTTTCCGCGACTGTTTTGATCGCCTTTTCAAGCGTCGAACCGACCGTGATATCGGCCGCATAATTTTTCACCCTCTCCAACGGGCAGGGCGTGCGAGAAATATTATACACATTATAATTCCGCCCGATCAACTTCAGAGCCGTTTCATAACCTATGCCCGAAGACGCGCCGATAATGAGCACAGTCTTTTTTACTTTTTCCGCGCGGACGGTATTCTGTTCCGCATTTTCATCGCGCGTGTCTGTATTCGATTTTGCTGCAGGCGACGCCTGCGCCTGCTTTTCTTTATTTACCTGAGGTGTTTCCATACGCACAAGTATTGACAGATTTTTCCGTTTTATACATTTATCCGAGAAAAACATCTAAAAACATCATGAGAGAAAACCCAAAAACGATTCCGACGGACGGCAAAAGCTTGCTTTCACTGAAACCGGACGGTATCAATTCCGAACACACGACGGCTATCATCGCCCCCGCTGAAAAAGCGAGCACCCACGGAAGGAGAGCGGAAATGAAACCGACCGCAAGCGCACCGAGTACACCTGCGGGAACTTCCGCAAGCCCCGACGCCTGCCCGATCAAGAATGCACGCCCCGCACCCATGCCGCTTTTTCTGAGCGGAAGCGCCACGCACAGTCCTTCGGGGAAATTTTGGACGCCTATACCGAGAGCCAGCATAGCCGCGGAAATGAGAGCGCCCGAATCCCCCGAGACACAGCCGAACGCAACGCCGACAGCAAACCCTTCGGGAATGTTGTGCAGCGTCATCGCAGCGCACATCAAAGCGCCTCCCCGTTCCGCGCCTTGGCGAAACCTTTCCGTCCGTGAAAGGACGATATCTGAAAGCATTATGAACGCCCCGCCCGCCAAAAAGCCCGCCGTAAGGACGAACGCTGCCCGGCCTTTCTGCGCCGTCTCCAATCGATCTGCAGCCGGCAACAGCAACGAAAAAAAGCTGGCGGCGATCATGATACCGGCCGCAAGCCCCTCCGCCAATGTGAGCGCTTTGCTGTCAAATTTTTTTGAAAAAAAGACGAGCGCAGCCCCTGCAGCCGTCATTGCATAGGTGAACAGAGTTGCGAACAACGCCTGCCCCCACGCAGGCATAGCCGAGAAAAAAGCCACTTCTCTTTATCCTCCGTAAAATACTCACTTTATTTCTATTCACCCGCCGCAAAAAAGGTTACACCGCATTTTATCGGCATTTTATCGATTTTATGTTACGCAACACCCTGCGATTATAAAAAAATGCCGGCGCGGGTGATCCCGCGCCGGCGCAAAACTAATATTTTATTTGCCGATATAATTTTTGAGAAGTTCCTCGTTGTTGTCGGCAAATTCTTTCATCTCTTCGGGCGAAAGCTTTTTGTAAGCAAGCCGCGCCATATAATACACTTGATTTGCCACAAATTTCTTTTTGTCGTCGTCTAATTGCATAAATGCGCCGACAACGGGGTTCGCCGTATTGACGATCAAAGTCATATCTCTGTCTTCATCCGCCCCGGCAATACCGTAAAAGGCGTTCATCTCGCCGAACCTTCTCGAAAACTCCGCGACGTTGATGATAGCGGGCACATTTTCGTTCTTCAATCTTTCCGCTTTGACAGCTATCTGCGTATTTTTCAGCGCCGCCTTGAACGCCTCTGTAAGCGCCTTGTTCTCTTCATCGTTTCCGCCCTCGGCACTTTTCAGCGCCGCATCCACGTCGGCATCGATGCGCATAAAGCGGAATTTGGTCGGCTCTTTATATTCGAGGTAACTGACAAAATGTGTATCAATAAATGTGTCGCAGACGATTGCGTTCAGCCCCGCATTTTTGAACATTTCGATGTACTGCGCCTGTCCGACCTCGTCGGAAACATAGTATATCGTCGTCGGCTGTTTTTCCTCTTCCTTTTTCTCGCCTTTATCCTCGTCCGTCGCGGGATCCGCTTTTTCTTCCTCTTTTACTCCTAAAAATTCATTGAGGCTCTTATATTCACCGTTTAAGTCCTTATAAATGATGATATCTTTAACTTTGGAATAAAAATCCTCATCCTTGATGCAGCCGAGCTTGATGAATACAGAAATATCGTTCCAGCACTGCTGATATTTTTCGCGGTCGGTCTTGAACAGTCCCGTAAGTTTATCTGCAACTTTTTTGGTGATGTGCTTGGATATTTTCTGTACCTGCCTGTCGTTCTGCAAAAAGCTGCGCGATACGTTCAGAGGGATGTCGGGGCAGTCGATGACGCCGTTCAAAAGCGTCAGAAATTCGGGAATGACTTCCTTGATATTGTCAGCAATGTAAACCTGATTGCAATACAGCTTTACCTTACCGCGTTCAAGTTCGACCTTGCTCTTTACCTTCGGGAAATACAGAATACCTTTCAAGCGGAAAGGATACTCCATATTCAGATGTATCCAGAAAAGCGGATCGTGGTAATCGTGGAATGTTTTACGGTAAAACTCTTTATATTCCTCTTCCGTGCAATCTTTCGGATTTTTCAGATACAGCGGATGCGTGTCGTTCAGCGCCTTGTCGTCCTTGCCCGTAAAATTATAATAAATATCGTAAGGCATAAAGGCACAGTATTTTTCGATCAGCGCGCGGATGCGCCCTTCGTCAAGGAATTCCTTTTCCTCTTTTGCGATGTGCATCACGATTTTCGTTCCGCGTTCCGCCTTCTCGCACTCTTCAATCGTATAAGTGCTTTCCCCGTCAGACTCCCAATGTACGCCCTTCGCGTCGGCTTTATAAGACTTCGTGAAAATTTCGATATTTTCCGAAACCATATAAGCGGAATAGAACCCCAAACCGAAATGCCCGATAATACCGTCGCCGCCCGCCTTTTCATATTGCGCAAGAAAATCCGCCGCGCCTGAAAACGCGATCTGCGTGATGTACTTTTCCACCTCGTCTTCGGTCATGCCGATGCCGTTGTCTTCAACGGTCAGCGTTTTCGCCGTTTTGTCGACAGAAATTTTGATGCAATAGTTTTTATTGCTCTCATCTTCTGCCGTTTCGCCCATCTCAACGAGTTTTTTATACTTGGTGATCGCGTCTATGCCGTTTGCAACGATCTCTCTCAAAAAGATGTCTTTATCGGAATAAAGCCACTTTTTGATAATGGGCATCATGTTTTCGCTCGATATCTGAATGTTACCTTGTTTAGACATATTAACACCTTCCTTTATAAAAAAGCCCCACCGAATGGGCGGGGCTTTTATTTTCAGTTATCGTTTTTGTTCTGCAGCATTTCCGCAATGGAAGCGCCGCCGAGACCGCCTTCCGTCCATTCCCTGAACTCGCCTTCTTCACCGTTCTCCCTGTGCTGGCGCGGCTTTTTGTTCCTCGGTCTGTCGCCCTTTTCCTCATCCCTTCTCGTGCGGATCTTCGTTACCTCGGGTTCGGGCAAAAGCGCCTTGATGGAAAGAGTCATTTTCTTATTCGCAGGATCGAGCACAAGGATCTTCGCGTCGATCTCTTCGCCGATATTGAGGACCGACGTAGGATTTTCCAGCCACTCGTGGGAAATCTGCGACACATGAACAAGCCCGTCCACACCGTCTTCGATCTCTACAAATGCACCGAAAGGCACGATGCGCACGACTTTGCCGTGCACAATGTCGCCCTCTGCATATTTATCGGCAACCAGATCCCAAGGCTGGGGCTGAAGCTGTTTGTAGCCGATGGAAACCTTCTTGTTTTCCTCGTCAACTTTCAGAACTTTGAATTCATATGTTTTGCCGATCTCCAAAACGTCGGTCACGTTTTTGACGCCCGACCAGGAAAGATCGGAAATGTGCGCCAGGCAGTCAAATCCGTTGACGGATACGAAAGCGCCGAAGCCCGTAACGCGCTCCACCTTGCCTTCGACCACGTCGCCGACGTGGATATTGGCGAAAAATTCCGCCTCGCGTTCCGCCCTTGCGGCGTCGCGCGCGGCGCGCTCCTCTTCAAGGATAACGCGCTGAGATGCGATGATCTCTTTTTTGCGGTCAGACTTCTTAATTTCGAGAGCTTTAAGGCGGAGCTTTTTGCCGACATATTTGTCGAGCTCTTTCACATAGCCCATCCTGATCTCTTTTGCGGGGACGAACACGGCATAGGTGCCCATCGACGCGGTGAGACCGCCTTTATTAAAGCCCGTGCAAGTTACGTCGAACTCTTCGCCCGCTTCGATAGCGGCGATCTTACCTTCTTCCTCTTTGATCTGCTTGATGATCTTTTGGGAAAGTTTTACGGGGTTGGACGGGTTGACGACCATAACTTCGATCTCTTCGCCGACCTTTGCAGCGTAATCTTCCGCTTTGTATTCTTCACAGTCGATCTCGTCTTTTTCGAGCAGAGTTTCTTTTTTGAAGAACGGTAACAACACAGCCACGCCTTCGTCCGAAGCCGAAGAGATGATCGCAGTTACAAGCTGCCCCTTTTTCAATTTTGACTGTCCGTTATCCATCTGGGCAACGACTTCTTCCATTTCGTTCGTTACCTTTTCTTCCATGTTGTTATCCATCTTAAAAAGAACCTCCTGCGTTTGCGTAAGCGGTGTGGATGCGCCGCTCACAATACCTACATTTAAAAAATTTTTTATTTTGTCCGCCCGAAATTCATCGGCGTCGGTCAAACGAAAAACATGAGCGCACCGAGCGCGGCAGATGTCGTACAGCTTTTGCGTGTTGCTGCTGTTCTGCCCCCCGATGACGATCATCGCGTCACATTCTGCGGCGAGCTGTGCCGCCTCTCTCTGACGCTCCTTAGTAGTATAACAAATTGTTTTGAAAATCTCAACTGTTTTTTTGCATTCTTTTTCAATATTTTTAATTATTTTATCAAATTTTTCTTCAGAGAAGGTCGTTTGGCTTACAACAGCCACATTTTTATCCGCCAAGGCGGCAATTTGGGGCGAATCGGGGCTGTCTATGACGATCGCCCTGCCCCCGCACCAACCGTTCAGCCCTATCACTTCGGGGTGCGCCGCACTGCCCGTTATGACGATCGTTTTATCCGTCGCGGCAAGCCGCCGCACGATCTCTTGTATGCGTTTGACAAAGGCGCAGGTGCAGTCGATCACCTCAATGCCCCGCCGTTCGCATTCCGCATAAACGGCTTCCCCCACGCCGTGCGAGCGAAGCAGCAGCACGGCGCCGTCGGGAACTTCGGAAACATCCTCTACCGTCCTGATGCCGCGCGCCGCTACCTGCGCGGTGACCGAAGGATTATGGATGAGCTCGCCGAGAATATACACATTATCGCCCTCTACGGACATGGCCGTATCTACGGCGTTGCGCACGCCGCTGCAAAAGCCGCTGCTTTTTGCTACTTTCACATTCATTCGTCAGCCTCGCGCCCGTCCTGCTCTTCGCCTCGTTTTGCGCCCTTCTTTTCCTGTTTTCTGCGCGCTTTCGCCTGTTTTTTTTCTTCCTTTTTACGAAGGTAATCGTGGATAACGCCGAGCATCCTTTCACGCACGATATCTTCCGCGCGCACATAATCTTCGGCGGTCATCTTAACATCGTAAAATTCGGAAAGGTCGATCGGATCGCCCACAATGATCGGCGTCATGCGGAAATATTTGGTCTTACCGATAGACATGACGGGATATACGGGTGCCTTCGCTTTGATGGCAAACAGCGCCGCCCCACCCTTCAAAGGGAGCAACTCCGCATCCGTGCGGTTCCTCGTCCCTTCGGGGAACATGGATATTTTTTCCCCTTTTTTCAGGTATCTGAGAGCCGTCATGATCGCCTTTGCGTCCTGCCCGTCCCTTGAAACGGGAATCGCCTCGACCTTGTTGCAAAGATATGCAAGGAACTTATTCTTGTAAAGCTCCTTTTTGGTTATAAAATGCACCCGCTCCTTCGTCGTACAGGCCATGTGCACGATGTCCCAAAGCCTGTAATGGTTGCCGACGAGCACGCAGGCGCCGTCTTTGACCTTTTCTTTTCCTATCAACTTATAAGGATGGATTATGTGCGTAAAAAAGCACAGCAACCCTTTTAAAAATTTATACATCCTTCTGCCCTATACTTTTTCCTGTATTTTTTTTCGGATATATGAAACGACTTCATCGATCGTCATATCGGAAGTATCCACCAAAACGGCGTCTTCTGCGCGGCGAAGCGGAGAATTGCTCCTCGTCGAGTCGTTCCTGTCGCGCTCTTCTATCTCTTTTTGCAGTTTTTCAAGGTCGACCGCAAAGCCCTTCTCAGCAAGCTCTTTGCCGCGCCTCTGCGCGCGCGTCGCCGCGTCGGCGGTTATGAAAAATTTAAACTCGGCGTTCGGAAGCACGACCGTCCCTATATCGCGCCCGTCGAGCACGCAAGACTGCTCGGCGGCTATTTTCCTCTGCATGTCCACCATCTTTTCCCGTATGCAGGAAAACGCGGAGATCTTCGACGCCGCCATAGACACCTCGGGGCGGCGTATCTCTTCGGATACGTCCTTTCCGTCGAGATAGGTGTGCTGCGCTCCGTTTTCGTATACAATACGAAGATCTATGGAAGGCGTGAGCGCCTCCACCGCGCCGTCCGTAAACGGCACGCCGTCTTTTAACGCTTTCAGCGCGCAGGCGCGGTACATCGCGCCGGTATCGAGATACAGCACGTTCAACTCTTTTGCGAGCAGCTTTGCCGCCGTGCTCTTTCCGCTGCCCGAAGGTCCGTCGAGCGCGACCGCGAATTTATGCAGGTCCTTGCGAAGGTTTGCCGCACCGCGTAAATATATATGTTTCGGCGCTACATCACCATCCGCAAGCACCATCACGCGAATACACAGACGCAGAGAGCCTGTTATTGCAGGCTCTGCGGAAGAATAGAGCGCGCAGAAAGAAAATCCTGCCTCTCTTGCGGCTTTTGCGGGATAATAGGATACTATGTCAGACGTATTTGACAATAAAATACATATAATATCTTCGGGCGCAAGCGCATTTTTCTCCTGAATCGCACCCAAAAGCTCGGCGACTGCCGCACGGATGTCTTCCGCGCAGTCCTTTTCAATTGTTGTCGCACCGCGGATCGCTCTCATATATACACCTCCCGACGTACGAGAATTTTTGCTTTATCCGATCGAACTGCCTGCCGCATACCCCGTCGAGAATGCGATCTGCAAATTGAACCCGCCCGTGTATGCGTCCACATCGAGCGCCTCGCCGCAGAAGTACAGCCCTTTGACCTTTTTACACTGCATTGTTTTCGGATCCACCTCGGATACCGCCACACCGCCCGCCGTAACGATCCCCTCTTCGATCGGGCGCAGGGAAACCGCACGCAAAGAAAAATTTTTCAGCGCGTGCACCAAGCGCTCTCTCTGCGCTTTGGTTACGGAATGTACGGGCGCGTTCTCATCGTTGCCGCTCGCCGCAATTATCGGCAGTATCAGTTTTTTCGGCAACAGTTCCGCCAATGCATTGGAAAGTTTCTTATTGATATATTTGTCAAAATCGCGCAGGACGCGCCTGTCGAGAGCTGCCGCGTCGAGCGCGGGTTTCAAATCGATGGCGATGCGCAATTTCGACACATCCAACCGATTCACTTCGCTGGACATGGAAAGCACGGTCGGTCCCGAAATGCCGAAATGCGTAAACAACATCTCTCCGAAAAAAGACGACACGCATTTTTCCCCGAGATAAGCGCTCACTCGCACGTTTTTCAGCGACAGCCCCTGCAGCTCTTTCAAAAAAGGCGCACTGCACACGATCCCGCAGAGCGCAGGTTTCAAATCGACAGTCTGAATACCGAGCTCGCGCGCAAAGCGGATCCCGTCGCCGGTACTGCCCGTCGCGGAATAAGAAACGCCGCCCGTACATACGAGCACACAATCGGGCGAATAGCGCCCCTTGTCAGTTATTATGCCTGACAAAGTACTATCCAAAACCTCTATTTTTGTGACTTTTTCGTTAAAATGAAAGATCACGCCCGCATTCTGACAATATCGGAGCAAGCATGCCGTTACATCGCTCGCCTTATCGGAGAGCGGAAATACCCTGCCGCCGCGCTCCGTTTTCAAGGAAAGACCGCCGTCTTCCAAAAAACGCATGAGCCGTTCGGGCGAAAAGCGATAGATACATCCCGTCAGGAACTTCCGGTTACTGACGACATTCGGCAAAAAATCTTCGGCAGAAATGTCGTTGGTAATGTTACACCTGCCCTTTCCCGTAATATAGATCTTTTTGCCCGCCTTTTCGTTCTTTTCGATGACGAGCACTTCGTTGCCGTTCTTCGCGGCGGCATAAGCCGCCATCAGCCCCGAGGCGCCCGCGCCGATCACGATCACTTTTTTCATTTCGCAATACTCACCCCGCCTGCCCTATCAAATTCCGCGACAGTATAAAAGAGCGAAAGCACAACAGCGCTTTCGTCTTTTACTATCTGTCAGAATTTCAGACAGGATAAACCCTGTCGGGGTTTTCCGCCATGTTTTTATCTACGCCTGTTTTTTGCGCTTTGCGCCATTTGAAGAAGTTGAGAGCTACCTGCCCGAACACCGCATAGGAAAGCACGTCTTCTTCCTGCTCGATATATTCGGATATTTCGCTCTTGAACTGCTCGTATTCCGGTTTCAAATCGTCGGCAGGTCTGTATGTGATGCGCTTTTCATCGCCGATACACTTTTTGATGACGTCGGCATCGGGTTCTGCGGGCAATTTGCCGTATTCGCCGCGCAAAAGCCCCTTGAACTCCTTTGTGACCATTTTATAGCGCTCGCCGCTCACTACGTTCAATACCGCCTGCGTGCCCACGATCTGACTGGAAGGCGTTACCAAAGGCGGATAGCCGCAGTCTTTTCTTACGTTCGGAACTTCTGCAAGCACATCTGCGAGCTTGTCAGACTTATTCTGCTGTTTCAGCTGAGAAATAAGGTTGGAAAGCATTCCACCCGGCACCTGGTAAATGAGCGCATTGATGTCGATGGACAACACCTTCGGCGAGAGGAAACCGTCCGCTTTCAGCCTGTCTGCGACGCCCTTGAAGTGGTTCACGATGGGCAGGAGTTTTTCAATTTCGATGCCCGTATCGTAAGGCGTGCCTTTCAGCGTAGCCACGAGTGGTTCCGTCGCCGGTTGGCTCGTACCGTTGCCGAGAGGCGAAAGCGCCGTGTCTACGATGTCACAGCCCGCCTCGATCGCTTTCAGGTTGACCATGTCGCCCGTTCCCGCCGTATTGTGCGTATGCAGGTGCACTTTTGTTTCCGGTTTCAGCGACTTTTTCAATTTCGATACGAGGTCAAACGCGGTATACGGCAACAAGAGGTTCGCCATATCTTTGATACAGATATTGTCCGCCCCCATTCCTTCCAGCTGCTTCGCAAGCTTTACGAAATAGTCGGTGGTATGCACGGGGCTTGTCGTATAGCTTATCGCAGCCTCGCAGATGCCGCCGTATTTTTTTATCGCCTTCATGGACGTTTCGAGGTTGCGGGGATCGTTGAGCGCGTCGAATACGCGCACGACTTTCACGCCGTTCTCGATCGATTTTGCGACGAATTTTTCGACTACATCGTCGGAATAATGCCGATAGCCCAAAAGGTTCTGTCCGCGAAGGAGCATCTGAATGGGCGTCTTTTTAAGATATTTTTTCAGCGTGCGCAGGCGCTCCCAAGGATCTTCGTTCAAAAAACGAAGGCAGGTATCGAAAGTAGCGCCGCCCCATGCTTCCAAAGAATAATACCCTACTTCATCGAGCTGTTCCAATACGGGGACCATCTCTTGCGTAGTCATGCGCGTTGCCGCCTGAGATTGGTGCGCGTCGCGCAGGATCGTATCCGTAATGAGAACTTTTTTATTGGTCTTTTCTGCCATTTCCCTACTCTCCATAATTTATCACGCACCCGAACGCGCAACGCGGCGCGTTCGGGCAGAATTTCATCAACCGCCGAAGAATGCGAGCAGGAACCCTGCCGCAATTGCCGAACCGATAACGCCCGCAACGTTCGGTCCCATCGCGTGCATCAGCAAGTGATTGCTCGGATCGGTCTCCCGCCCAACATCTTCCGATATTCGCGCCGCCATAGGCACCGCAGAAACTCCTGCGGAACCGATAAGCGGATTGATCTTCCCGCGGGAAATCTTGTTCATGATCTTTGCCATCAAAAGCCCGCCGACCGTACCGAAACAGAATGCGACCAACCCGAGCGCTATGATGGAAAGCGTTTCCACTGCAAGGAAGGTCGTTCCGACCGCCTTACACCCGACGGATACGCCGAGGAATATCGTGATCGTATTCATAAGCCCGTTCTGCGCCTGCGAAGAGAGCCTTTCAACCACGCCGCTCTCGCGCATCAGATTGCCGAGCATGAGCATGCCGAGCAGAGGGATCGCATCGGGAAGCAAAAGCCCTACGATCAATGTGACGATAAGCGGGAACAAAACCTTTTCAAGTTTCGTAACTTCCCTGAGCTGTTTCATCTTGATCGCCCGTTCTTTTTTCGTCGTCATCAGCCGCATGATCGGCTTTTGAATGATCGGGATGAGCGCCATATACGAATACGCCGCGATCGCAATGACCGAAAGCAGGTCTTCGTCCGTAAATTTAGAAAGCGCCTGCGTCAGGTAAATTGCGGTAGGCCCGTCTGCCCCGCCTATGATGCCGATGGACGCCGCGGCAGCCGCGTCGAACCCGAGAATGATCGCCCCAACAAAGGTGAAGAAAACGCCGAGCTGCGCAGCAGCGCCGATCAGCATGCTCTTGGGGTTTGCGATCAGAGGTCCGAAGTCCGTCATCGCACCGATGCCCATAAAAATGAGCGGCGGATAAATAACGTTCTCTACGCCGAAGTACAAATACCACAACAGTCCGCGATTCGTAACGTCCATATAATCGTGGCTGATAACGAGCGACGCATTTTCCGCAAAAGATATGATGCCGTTGCTGAGCGCGCCTTCAATATATCCCTGCACGGAATAAGCCGAAAATTCGGATACCGTCATCGTAGAAACGTTGTTTGCCGCAACGTCTGCAAGCGACTTAAAATAGTAGACCGTATCTCCGTTGATAAACCCGTTCACAAAGTCGGCATATCCTTCTCCGAGCGGCCGCAGATCGCGTATATAAATAACGTCTTGCGTAACGCCGTGGATATAGGAACCGATATATTCGAGCGTACCTTCACCGTTACGCCCCAACACGATGTCCAAGTCGGGCGTTTCGTATCTGCCCCATACGACGTCCTGCGCGCCCGGTATGTTGATGATAAACATGCCGAATGCAATAGGAAGAAGCAAAAGCGGCTCAAATTTCTTTACGATGGCGAGATACATCAGGACAAAGGAAACGGCAAGCATCACATAGTTCTGCCAATCCCCTTTTGCCAGCCCCGACGATTCCCATAAATTGAGAAATTTATCGCCGATATCGACAAGCAAATTAAACTGCATGAAGACCACCCGTCAGCCGATCACGGCAAGCAAAGCATTCGATTCGACATTTCTGCCGACTTCCGTCTTGAAAGATATTTTTCCGTCGCAAGGCGCGGTTATATCGTTGTCCATCTTCATGGCTTCCAAAACGAGGACGGGCTGATCTTTTTTAACGGCATCGCCCTCGCTCACGAGGAACTTTTTGATAAGGCCGGGGAAAGGAGAAAGCAATTTTTCTCCGCTCGCGGGCGCAGCTGCCGCCGCGGGCTGCTGTGCGGGTGCGGGCGCCGCAACCGTCTGTTTGACTACGGACGTGCTCTGTTCCGCGCCGACTTCTTCCACGCCGACTTCATAGCTCTTTCCTTCGATAGTGACGATGAATTTACGCATCTTATATACTCCTTATAATCTCTTGATCCTTTTTACTTTGAATTCGCACTGAGGTTTTTCGCCCTCGTAATACGCGGCGATCGCAGCGATGAGCGCCGCTTTTATTTCGGGAGACAATTCTTCTTCCGACGCGGTTTCTGCCTTTTCGGCAGTCTTCTTTTCCGAACGTTTTGTTCGGACCGCCCCCATGATCTTGCCGACCGCCCAAAGCAGGGCGATCAGAACAACGATCCCTATAAAAGTAACGATGAACCCGAGGAGCGCATAAATAAGCCCCTCCGCGATGGTAAGATCGGTAACCCTTTCACCGCCGATGATCGTCACCGTTTCCAAAAGCATATGCGACATAGGCTTTTCCTCACTTCAAAAGCATCTGCAACGACGCGATCAGATACTGACGAACGAACTGCGGCTCTATAATATTGTCAACATATCCGTTTTTCGCGGCATTGATCGGATCAGCGTTCTCATCCGCATACTTTTGCGCAAGCTTCGCGCTGTCCGCTTTTTGCCCCGCGAACTCGATCTCCGCGCCCTGCGCGTCGTCGAAGAGCGCGATCTTCGCATTCGCAAACGCGTACACATAATCGAACCCCTGCGACTTGGCTGCAAACAGCGTATAGCCGAGCCCGACCGCCTTTTTGTAAACGACGGAAATTTTCGCATTTTCCAACAGCTCGAACTTTTCCATGTATTTGAAAGCCGCTTTCAGCGCGAGACTGTCGTTGGTGCACAGATCGGCTTTCAGCCCGAGCGTATCGGCAAAGCTGACGAACGGCAGGCCGTAATACCCCGCAAACTCTACAAATTCGCAGACCTTGGCAAGGTTGACCTCGTTCAATTCGGCCCCGTCGAAAACGACCGCCGCAACGGAAATGCCGCCGATGCGACCTAAAACGCAGCGCACTTCGGGAGCGCTCTTGCCCAATTCAACATAAGAATTTTCATCGAATACCGCATCTATGAGCGCGTCGGCCGTGCAGTTCTCGTTGAGAGCGGGCGCGGACGCGTTCAAGTCAGCACCGTTTTCCACGACTGCGGCATTGCAGAAAGGCAGTATATCAAAAATTTTGACGATTTTTTCACGCACAGCGGAAAGGCTTTCCTCTTCAAAAGAAACTAGGTTGGTTTTGCCGAGCGCGCCTGCCCCGCCCACCTTCTCTTTGGGAAGATTTTTTCCGCTCTTTGCGGATATGACCAACGGGCTGTTTGCGGCAAGCACCCCTTCTTTCATAAAGAAGGTAAAATCCGCCGCGGCGGCAAACAGCGCGCTTTGCCCGTACACCTCTCCCGCAACAACGGCAAACTGCGGCACGACGCCGTGCAGACGCGACGCCTTTGAAAGCACGCCCGCAAGGCCTTCGAGGACGGTAACGCCTTCGCCTATCTGTACGCCGAGACTGCCGAGAATGTAAACGACGGGCGTAGAATTTTTTTCGGCAAGCGTCAGGCAACGGAGTATTTTCTCGCAATTCGCGCGGCTGACGCCGCCGCTCAAAACGGCGGGATTCTGCGCTACGATGTAAACGGGATACCCGTCCATAGAAGCAAAGCCGGTCACGACTCCCTCGCCCTCAGCCCCTGCGTCATAAAATTCGTTCTTGGAGTAGCTGAAACCTGAAAGTTCTACAAAGCTGTCGGCATCGGTCAGCGCGGCAACAGACCTTCTGATCTCGCTTCCCGCGGCGATGACCGCGGCGCGCCTCGATTGCAGCAAAGTTATTTTATCCATAACACCTCCGATATGGCGTGAATTTCCAAAAGCACCTTATTTATTATACACGAATTTTATTGAAAAGGCAATTTATATCGGATAAAATTTTATCGATATCGTCTTTTTTTTATCGCATTCACATCACAAAAGCCGAACGCCGCCCGGGCGGCGCAAAAATAAAAGAGAGAGCTTTCGCCCTCTCCTTTTCGAATGCTTATTCTTCGTACCCGTTCGGGTTCTTCATTTGGAAATTCAAAGCATCGCGGCACATATCGTCGAGCGTGCGCGTCGTTCTGAATCCGATCAGTTTTTCCGCCAAAGAAGGATCCGCATAACATTCGGGGATATCTCCCGCGCGGCGGGGTGCAAATTCATAAGGGATGTCTTTGCCGAGCGCCTTGGAAAACGCCTTGATCACGTCGAGCACGCTGTACCCAACGCCCGTACCGAGGTTGACCGTATACAGCCCGGAATTTTCAAACAGCTTTTTCAGCGCGAGAACGTGCCCCACCGCAAGGTCGCACACATGGATATAATCGCGCACGCCCGTACCGTCGGGGGTGGGATAGTCGTTGCCGAACACGCGCACTTTTGCAAGCTTGCCGACCGCTACTTTCGTGATGTACGGGCACAGGTTGTTCGGAATACCGTTCGGATCTTCACCGATCAGCCCCGACTCGTGCGCACCCACGGGGTTAAAGTAGCGCAGGATCGCGATATTGAAAGTTTTGTCCGCAACATACAGATCGCGCAGGATATCTTCGATGAAAAGTTTCGTCCTTCCGTAAGGATTGGTCGCGGAAAGCGGAAAATCCTCTTTGATGGGAACGGTATGCGGATTGCCGTAGACCGTAGCGGAAGAAGAAAAGACGATATTTTTGCAGCCGTGCCTTTTCATCGCATCCAAAAGCACCAAAACGCCCGTAATGTTGTTATGGTAATATTCGAGCGGCTTTTCCACCGATTCGCCGACCGCTTTCAGCCCCGCAAAATTGATGACCGCATCGATCTTGTTCTCGGTGAAGATCTTGTCGAGCGCGGCGGCATCGAGAATGTCGTTTTCGTAAAATTTGATCGGCTGCCCGACGATCTTTTCCACGCGGCGCACGGCCTCGTATTTGCTGTTGATAAGGTTATCGACGATAACGACGCCGTAACCCGCCTTGATGAGCTCGATGCAGGTATGGCTGCCTATGTAGCCCGCACCGCCCGTAACGAGAATATTTTTCATGCCTTTATTTCCTCCAAAGACAATTTGTTCATGAATGCATCGAATGCGCGCCTGCCCTTTTCGTCGCGCTTGAATACCGCGGTATTGTCGAGAATGCCGGCGCACACGCGGTTCACATAACTTTCGCAGCGGGCATACGCTTTTGCCATATTTTCAGACTTCCCTTCCGACATAAGCTTTTCGATCATGAAGCGATGTATATGCAGATCGTGCTGTTTGTCTTCGAGCGAAGCGGGATCGTAAGGCGTTTCGCCGCAGAGTATCTTCGCGATGCTCTCGAGCTGCCGTTTCAGCCTTCCGGGCAAAATGAAGAGCCCCATCGCCTCGATCAGCCCAATGCCTTCGCTCTTGATATTCTGATATTCGGGATGTACATGGAAAATACCGTCGGGGAACTGTTCGCTCGTGCGGTTGTTGCGAAGTATCATCGTAAACGAATACACATCTCCGACCTTGCGGACGATGGGCGAAAGCGCGTTGTGCTGCGTATCGCCAGTGCGGCAGATGACGTCGCATTCGGGGCAGGAATAGTCCTTCCACGCCGAGATGACCTTGACGGCGAACGCCTCCGCCTCTTCCCTGTTTTTCCCTTCGAAACGCAGCGCGGTATTGTACCAATCGAGCGTTCCTATCGTAAGCGACGGGAACTCTTCCGAACGGTACATCTTGTCGTAGCCCGCATAATGCATGGGCATCAAATGCAATCCGCCCTGAAAATGTTCATGATTCAGGATGGAACCGCCGACTATGGGAAGCGAAGCGTTGCTGCCGATAAAGTAATTGGGGAAAACATCCACAAAATCGAGAAGTTTTGCGGGCGTTCTGTCGCCCACGTTCATGGGAACGTGCGCCTCGTTGATGGCGATGCAATGCTCGTCGTAATACGCATACGGCGAATACTGCACGAACCACTTTTCTCCGCCGAGCGTCACTTTTACCGTTCTGAGGTTTCTGCGCGCGGGATGCGTAGCCGTACCTTCGAACCCTTCATTCTCTTTGCAGAGCTGACACTTCGGGTATTTTTTCCCCTGCGGCGCCGTGAGCAGTTTTGCGATATCTTTGTTGTTTTTTTCGGGCTTTGAAAGATTTACGGTGATCTCCAAACGGTTTTTGCCGTCCTGATAGTCCCATTTCAAATTGCGGCCGATCGCCGTTTTCTGTATGTAACCGTTTTTCACGCACAGCGCATACAGATAATCGCACGCCGCCTGCGCCCCCTTCTCTTCGCGGATGCGCGAAAATTCTTCGTTGACCGCCGAGGGCAACGGCGACAGGATACCGAAAATATCTGCGGCAAAGCGCTCCGTGCCGGCCTCGTCCGTTATGCCGTTCTCTACGGCATACGCGCTCAGTTCTTCCGCGAGCGCATCGGGCACATCCATGGCGGCGACGTCCGAAACGTCCGCCTCGCCGTCGTACGGAGCCGTAAGCTTAAAACGGGAAAGCAAAACGTTCCGCATATAATCCGCATCGCATTCCTGCAAATGCAGGTGCGCTTTTGCATAAGCCAATAATCTTTCGACGAGCATCGCGCCGTCCATATAAACCTCCGTAAACGTTCACTCTGTTTTATTATAGCACGGGCGTCCCGCCATGTCAACGCGCGGGGCGCCCCGCAATAATAAAACACAAATTTACAGTTACTTTTTCCAACAAAACGTAATTTCGCCCTGCCCTGCATCCGGAACACGATGTTCGCGCTGCACCGCGGGACCGCACGAATTGGTGCCCAAGCCGCCCATGAAATAATCGGCGCAAAGATAAGTTCCGTCGCTTTCGGGCAGCTCGTCGTCATGCAGGGTACGCGCCAGCGTATCGGCGCCGTAAGGAAGGGCGGAAAAAGACGTCATGCCTTCGATACGGACAGCCATAGAACCGTCCGATACTTCCGCATATTCCGCGCCGAAATGGCTGCCGCACTCCTGCGGCTTGATGTAATGCACATACTCTTTTTCCACTTCCGAAGTGAATTCGCCTTTCTCGCAAAGACCGTACATATCGACATAGCTCTCATGCGGACCATAGGCAAGATATTGCAGATTCTTGAAACTCTTGCCGAGTTTCATCTTCCACCCGATGCGGGGAAGGGAAATAAAGTACCCAGACGATACGTTGTAACCGATCTTTATTTTTACGCCGCCGCAGATGAAATTATACCTTATTTTTGCCTCTACGAGCGGAAGCATCGAATTGTAATGCCCCGCCTTTACGTTCACCTCGACGGCGCTCGCCGTGATCTTATAAGATATAAGGTCGCAAACCGCTTTGTCGAGAAATACCCTTTCCCAATCGCGGCGCTCATACATGTCGTTGTCGGTGGGCGCCCGCCACAAATTGAAGCGGATACCGCCGAGTTCTCTTCCGAATGCGTTCACCGATACGATCTCGCCGCTCGTCTTGTCGATTTTATAAGAACATTCCCCTTCCCGTACCGAAATAAAGCGCGCTTCGTCCGCAATGACGCAGTCCGCTTTCACTGCGGGCGCGGGGATATATTTTTTATCGTAGAAACAAGCGAACGCCGAAGCATCCGACTGTCCTTCCGGAATGAAATACGCACGGACGTCGCCCGCCTTGCTCAGGGGGAAATGTGCGGATTTCCGCGCGGGGATCTCTGCGGGATATTCCTTTTCCTCCCCGTCGCAGACGATTTTGACCGTCCCTTTCAGCGGGGCAAAATAATTTTTATTGAAGACGCACAGCTTGTGCCCGTTTCTCGTAAAGGCGGCAGGCTGATACACTCTTTTCATCTCCAGCGCGCCGGGTTTTACTGCCCTGTCGGGGGCGACCAGACCGTCCACACAGAAATTGCCGTCGTGCACCGTTTCGCCGAAGTCGCCGCCATAACGGAACCCCTTCGTTTTATAACGGATGCCGTGGTCTGCCCACTCCCAGACAAAGGCGCCCATAAAGCGGTCGCTCGATTCCATGATATCCCAATATGCGTTCAGATTACCCGGTCCGTTCCCCATGGCGTGCACATATTCGCAAAGCACGAGCGGACGCTTTTCCTTTACGTCGTCGAGATATCCGTTTTTCAGCCAATCGGTTTCGGGATACATCCTGCTGACCATGTCCACGGGTACGCGGTAATACTCTTCCTGACCGTAATGCGTTTTATCGATCAGCCAAAGCCCCTCGTAATGCACGGGGCGGGAATCCAATCCCCTGACCGTATCGAGCGCGGCATAAAAATTCGCGCCCCAGCCCGATTCGTTGCCCAAAGACCAAATTATGACGCAGGGATGGTTCTTGTTCTGCTCCACATTGGTTATCTGCCTTTGGCAGGTACTAAGCAGGAACTCGGGGTTTTCCGCCATCATCGCCATTTTCTGTTCGTACGTCATGCCGAAATCGCCGATGCGCGCGCCGCCGTGGCTCTCCACGTCGCTTTCGCTCATCACATACAGCCCGTATTCGTCGCAAAGCCTGTAAAAAAGAGGCGACGAAGGATAGTGCGAAGTCCTCACTGCATTCACGTTCAGCTTTTTCATGAGCAGCACGTCTTCGAGCATATCCTCTTCCGTTACGGCTGCGCCCCTGTCGGGATGAAAGTCGTGCCGGTTCACGCCGCGAAGCTTTATCGGCTTTCCGTTGAAAAGGTAGACGCCGTTTTTGACTTCGCTCGTGCGGATGCCCACGCGCTCAAAGATCACTTCATCGCCCGCGGCGATCTCCATCGGATACAAATAAGGCGATTCCGCGCTCCAAAGCTCGGGATTTTCCACCTCAAAACGGACGCCGCCGCCCCCTTCCGCGAACGCTTCCTGCCCGTTGAACGAAACCACAGCGGACACATCGCTTTTGTTCGTAAAATCGACAAAAGCTCTGCCGCCCTTTATTTTTGTATCGATTTTATAATCGGTTATATGCTCTTTGTCGCGGAACAGAAGATATACGTCGCGCACGATACCCGTAAAGCGCCACTTGTCTTGGTCTTCAAGATAGCTACCGTGGCACCATTTGAGCACGAGCACGTCGATACGGTTATCCCTTTCCTTTACGAACGGCGTGATGTCGAACTCGCTCGTTTTGTGCGTGATCTGAGAAAAGCCGACAAACTTACCGTTTATGTACAGATAAAAACAGGAGTCGACACCCTCGAACAAAGCATAAACTTTTTTGCCTTCGCCGACCGCCTCTGCGTCAAAATACCTGCAATAATGGTATGCGGGATTCCTTAAAGGTACGCGCGGCGGATCGTACATGAAGGGATATCTGTCGTTCGTGTACTGAAAATGGTCGTACCCATAATACTGCACGCATGAGGGCACGTCGATATCCGCTTCGGGTTCGTCGCTCAAAAAGTTCTCGGCATCGAGAACGCTTTCGTAGGCGCGGATCTTCCACTTGCCGTTGAGCGAACGGAAAAGGCGGCTGTCCTCGCGGCGCTCACTGCGCGTCTGCCCGCTTGCAAACGGCACAAAGTATGCGCGGGGCTTTTCAGCGCCTACCGTATCCGGCTGTTCGTGATACTTCAGCATAAATATTCTCCTTTACGGCATTATTCGCCGATCTATTTAAAATTAAAAGTTGACCTTTTCCGCAGACGCGAGCGCTTCGTTCACGAGCGCCTCTACGTCGAGCGCGCTTTCCGCGTTTTCCACCTTTTTCAAATCGGGGCGGATGAGCGGATGCTTGGGCAAAAACACGGTGCAGCAATCCTCATACGGCAGGACGGACGTTTCATACGTTCCGATCGCCCGCGCCCGTTCGATGATCTCCGTCTTGTCGAATCCGACGAGCGGCCGAAGCACGGGCACGCCCTCTATAACGGCGTTGGACGAGGTCATCCCCTCTATCGTCTGGCTGGCTACCTGACCGAGGCTTTCACCCGTAACGATGCACTGCGCGCCGGTCTCTTTGCAAAGCCTTTCGGCTATGCGCATCATAAAACGGCGCAACAGCGTGATCATCATTTCCTCGGGGCATTTTTTGTGTATCTCTTCCTGTATGTGCGTCACGCTCACGACGTGAAGGTTCAGCCCGCCCGTATATCCTGCGAGGATCCGCGCGAGCTCTTCCACCTTTTCCCTCGCCTGCATATTTGTGTACGGATAGCTGTGAAAGTGCAGGCATTCGAGTTTCATGCCGCGCTTTGCGATCATATATCCGGCAACGGGGCTGTCGATGCCGCCCGAAAGGAGGAGCATTCCCTTTCCCGCCGTGCCGACGGGCATGCCGCCCGCTCCCTTTACGATCCCCTCGAACACGAGCGCCGTGCCGTTTTCGCGGATATCGATATGCAGTATCGTTTCGGGTTCATGCACGTCTACCCGCAAATCAGGCTTTTTCGCCAAAAGTCTGCCGCCTATTTCCGCATTGACCTGCATGGAATCCAGCGGAAAATGTTTGTCCGCACGGTTGGTCACGATCTTGAAGGTGCCGCCGTTCGGAGATATTCGCAGGATCTCTTCAAAAATTGCGTCCATGTCGGAGGGGACTTTCGTTCCCACGCTGAGCGTATGCACGCCGAAAACTTTGGAAAGCCGCGCAACGATCTCGTCCGTCATGCCCGCATCGAAATTTTCAACGACGTACCGCCCGCTCGGGCGCCTGATCTCGTGGCGGATACCCGCCAAAGATCTTTCCAGGTTGTTCATGAAAACCTGTTCGAAGTAACCGCGGTTTTTGCCTTTTAAATGTATTTCGCAATAGCGGACGATGATAACTTTTTCCGTTTGTCCGTTCATTTTGTTTTCTCCGCAAGTGTATCGGCGCATTCGTTTATGATGCGCGCCGCTTCCGCGCACTCCCCTTCCGTCGTTTCCGCGGAAAAAGAAATGCGAAGTATGCCGTCGGCAGTCCTTTCGTCGGCGCCGCAAGCCAGAATAACGCGGCTGAACCTGTTTCTCGAAGAACAGGCGGACCCGGTGCCTACAATTACGCCGCGATCGTTTATCATATGCAGCAATACTTCGCCGCGCAGTCCCTTCGCCGAAATGCAAAGGATATACGGCGACGCGTCTTCCGCAGATAAGACCGAAAAGATATTTTTATGCAGCGTTTCCCGAAACAGCGCGTTGCACCTGCGCGCCTTTTGCATATCGGGCTCGATATTTTTGAATTTTTTTTCGGCGGCAAGGCTGAACTGAACGGCGGCAAACGTGTTTTCCGTGCCGCTCCTGTACCCGCCTTCCTGTCCTCCGCCGAATATGACCGGGGACAATTTCCTGTTTTTTGCATAAATAAGCGCGCCCGCGCCGCGCACGCCGCCTATTTTGTGCGCGCTGACGGAATACAAGTCGATGCCGTCCGTCATGCGGAAGGGCAGTTTTCCGAACGCCTGTACGCCGTCGCTGTGAAAGACCGTGCGCGGGTTCTTCGCCTTGACCTTTTTTGCAAGGGACGCGATGTCGTTTATTGCTCCCGTTTCGTTGTTCACATGGATCGCGGATACGAGCGACGTGTTTTCGTCCACGAGGCGCAAAAGATCCGCCTCGTCTGCCCTGCCGAAACGGTCGAGTCTGGCAAAGCGCACTTCCACCCCGCGGCGGGAAAGCTCCTGCGCCGCCTGATACACCGCCGCGTGCTCCCCTTCGGTGGTAACGAAATTGCCGCGGCGCGCAAAGGAAAAGATCGCCTGATTGTCCGCCTCGCTCCCGCAGGATGTGAAAACAAGCGAATACTTTTGCACATCGGCAACGTGCGACAATATACTTTTCCTTGCCTCTTCAAGCCGCTTATGCGCCGAAAAGCCCTCTTTATAGAGAGCCGACGGGTTGTAAAATTCTTCATTTAAAAGGCTGAGCGCCCCGCGCACTGCGTCTTGGTCGGGGCGCGTTGTCGCCGCATTGTCAAGATAGATCATATATCAAAAGCGCCGCAAAAAAAACGAACGCGGCAGCCGCGCCGAACGGCGCGGTCATTTGGATACCGTCTGTTTGTTGAACTCAGGTTCGAGTATGCCCGGTCTGTTGATAAAGCGGATGACCGTATAAATGAGCTGTATCCTGCATTCGAGAACGAGTATCTTCTTTCCCACGTTCGTCTGCGCATGGATATAGAAAAACTCCTTGTCGTCGTCCGCCTCCGTATTCGGCGTACAGACATCCTCTTTTACGTCGGGCGATTTTTTCAGCTTTTCGTAAGATTCCGAGCCGACTCTTCCGATGCGGATGATCCTGTCGGTAGGAACGTTGTACAAATGCTTCCTGCGGCGGTTGTTGGAAACTTTGGAAATCCGCAGATCGCCCGATACGAAAGTATAATCGTAGCTGAGGTAGAAAGTGTGTTTCTTGCGTGCGAAAAATATGCCGAGCGCGATCATAGCGGCCATCAAAACCAGCCACACGACAAGGGATATGATCACGGGCGCGGTAAAACCCTCATCCGTATTGATAGGCACGCCGTAAAGAAGCGTAAGGAAGGCAAAAACCGCAGAAACAAAGGATACGATGGAAAATATCCTGTAAACCATGAATCTCCGCTTTGCCGATGCCTGATTGTGCGTATCTACGCTCTCTTCATAAAATATTTCCTGCATAACTGTTCCCGCTCAATATTCGATCGTTCCTTCAAAAACGAGCTTGGCGTTGCCCGTAAGCGTGACCGTGCCGTCCGAATTGTAGCGCGCGATCAGATCGCCGCCGCGCAGTTTGACGGTCACGTCTTCGTCCCTTCTGCAATAGCCGTTCAAAACCGCCGCCACGACCGACGCCGCCGCGCCCGTTCCGCATGCGAGCGTTTCGCCGTTGCCGCGCTCCCAGACGCGCATTTTCAGCGTTCTGTCGTTGACGACGCGCACGAACTCGGCATTGATGCGTTCGGGGAAGTACGGCGCGTTTTCGAACATCGGTCCGACATTGGAGAGATCCACCGCGTCCACTTTGTCGCAGAACACGACGCAGTGCGGATTGCCGACGTTGACGAGCGTAACGCTGTATTTTTGTCCGCCGACCTCGATCTCTCTGCCGACGACGGTATCCCCATCCAAAGTGGACGGGATTTCCTTTCCGTTCAAAACGGCCTTGCCCATATCCACGCTGACCGAACTGACTTTGCCGTTGAAGGTGAAAAGAGCCATCTCTTTCACGCCGCTCAGCGTTTCTATGCGAACGGTCTTGTCTTTTACGAAACCGTTGTCGTACAAATATTTTGCGACGCAGCGTATCGAGTTGCCCGCCATTGCGCCTTCGCTGCCGTCTTTATTGAATATGCGCATCTTTGCGTCGGCAACGTCAGATTTTTCGATGAGCGTTATCCCGTCGCCGCCGATGCCGTAATGCCTGTCCACAAAGTTGATGGCGAGCGATTCGGGGCAGGTGATCCTGCCGTCCATGTTATCGAAAAAGATATAATCGTTGCCGCAGCTCTGCATTTTCAAAAACGAAAGTTTCGTCTTTTCGCGGCGCAGATGATTGATGTCTACAAGCTCCGTGTTGTCTTCGTTGAAGCGGCTCGCGATGCTGTCTGCCAAGGCGTTCGCCGTATCGAGCGAGGTCAGCGTCGTAATGCCGAGAAGGATCGCATGGTGATACATGCGGATATAGTCGTTGATAGACTCCATATCCGTCTTGCCGGTGTAGACGATATAATCGATCTTTTCCTCGTCCATCAGGCGGAATATCTCGTCGCTTTCGGAAAGCCTGTCCACCGTGGTAACATCGATGCCGAGGGTGCGGATGGTATCCGCCGTGCCCTTCGTCGCGTAGATGTTCAGACCGAGATCGCTGAACTTTTTGGCAAGCCCCAGAATTTCGAACTTGTCCTGATCGTTGACGGTAAAGTACACGCCCGCCTGCTTTTGCTTGGTAGGATGGCAAAGTTTGAAACCTGCGGAAACGAGCCCCTTGAAGAGCGCTTCCTCTATCGTTTTGCCGATGCCGAGCACTTCGCCCGTCGACTTCATTTCCGGCCCGAGCTGCGAATTGACGTCGTTGAGCTTTTCGAAGGAGAACACCGGCACTTTGACCGCCACATACGGCGAGCTCTTGTACAGCCCCGTGCCGTAGCCGAGCTTTTTCAGCTTCGCGCCGACGATGATCTTCGTGGCGAGCTCGACCATCGGCACGCCCGTCACCTTGCTGATATACGGTATCGTGCGCGACGCGCGCGGATTCACTTCGATCACATACAGCTCGTTGTGGAACACGAGGAACTGTATGTTGATGAGCCCCTTCGTTTTCAGAGAGAGCGCGAGCTGCGTGGAACATTCGATGATCTTATCCAGCATGATGTCGCTCAGGTTATAAGGCGGATACACTGCGATGGAGTCGCCGCTGTGCACGCCCGCGCGCTCGATGTGCTGCATGATGCCGGGGATCAGGACGTCCGTGCCGTCGCTGATGACGTCCACTTCGAGCTCCTGCCCCATAAGGTACTTGTCGCAGAGCACGGGGTTTTCGATATGCTGCGCCAAAATGACGTCCATGTAACGGGAGATGTCGCCTTCCGTAAACGCGATCGTCATGTTTTGCCCGCCGATGACGTAGGACGGGCGCAGCAGGACGGGATAGCCGAGCTTTTCCGCCGCCGCAAGCGCCTCTTCTTTCGTCATGACGGTGAGCCCCTTCGGGCGGCTGATGCCGAACCTTTCGAGCAGCTCGTCAAAGCGTTCCCTGTCTTCCGCCATGTCTACGCTGTCGGCAGACGTGCCGAGAATGCGCACGCCGTGCTTGTCGAGATAGTTGCAAAGTTTTATCGCCGTCTGCCCGCCGAAGGTGATGACCACGCCGTAAGGCTTTTCTTTGTCGATGACGTTCTGCACGTCTTCGGGCGTGAGCGGCTCGAAGTACAATCTGTCCGCCGTGTCGAAGTCGGTGGAAACCGTTTCGGGGTTGTTGTTGATGATGACCACTTCATAGCCGAGCTCTTTGAGCGTCCACACGCAGTGCACGGAAGAATAGTCGAACTCTATGCCCTGCCCGATGCGGATAGGGCCGGAACCGATGACGATGATGCGCTTTTTCGTGCTCTCCTTGATGAAAGGCGCCGCCTCGTCGTGCGCGTAATCGTCGTAAGTGGAATAAAAGTACGGCGTTTCGGCGGAAAACTCTGCGGCGCAGGTATCCACCATCTTATAGACCGCCTTGCGGTGGTACGGGATCTTCTGCCCCGAAAGCCTTTCAAGTTCTTTATCGGGATAGCCGTATCTTTTGCCCTCGTCGTACAGTGCGCGGGTGAGCTTTTCGCTAGCAAGGCGCTTTTCGAATTGGACGAGGTTGTTGAGTTTGTGGATGAACCAACGGTCGATCTTGGTGATCCCGAATATTTCGTCTGCGGAGATACCCGCTTTCAGGGCGGCAAAAACCGTGAACAGGCGCTCGTCGGAGAGTTTTTTCAATTCTTCCCGAAGATCTTTGCCTTCATACTTGTCCAAATTGAGGGAAGAAAGGGAAATCTCCGCGCCGCGCACCGCCTTCATGATCGCCATTTCAAACGAGGTGCCGATAGACATGACCTCACCCGTCGCCTTCATGCGCGTGCCGAGCTCGCGCTTTGCGTACAGGAACTTGTCGAACGGCCATTTCGGAAGTTTTACGACCACATAGTCGAGCGTCGGCTCGAAGCAGGCAAAAGTTTTGCCCGTGACGTCATTTTTAATTTCGTCGAGGGTGTAGCCGAGCGCGATCTTGGTCGCAACTTTCGCGATGGGATAGCCGGTCGCTTTCGAGGCGAGCGCGGAAGAGCGCGAGACTCTCGGATTGACTTCTATGACGGAATATTCGAAGGAATCGGGATTGAGCGCGAACTGGCAGTTGCAGCCGCCCTCTATCCCGAGTTCGGTGATGATCTTCAGGGATGCGCTGCGGAGCATCTGATATTCTTTGTCCGCAAGCGTCAGTGCGGGAGCGACGACGATGGAGTCGCCCGTATGGATGCCGACGGGATCGAAGTTTTCCATCGAGCAGACGGTGATCACGTTGCCGTGGCTGTCGCGCAAAACTTCGAATTCTATCTCTTTCCATCCGTAAATATACTTTTCGACGAGTACCTGCGTGATGGGCGAAAGCATCAGCCCGTTGTGAGATATGGTGCGCAGCTCCGCTTCGTTGTATGCCACGCCGCCGCCCGCGCCGCCGAGCGTGAATGCCGGGCGGATGATGACGGGATAGCCGATCTTATTCGCCACCGCGACGCACTCCTCCACCGTATAGGCGATGTCGGAAGGCACGACGGGCTGACCGATCTTCTGCATGGTCTCTTTGAACAGTTCCCTGTCCTCGGCACGGTCGATCGCGTCTACGTTCGTACCGATGAGTTTTACGCCCCATTTATCGAGGAATCCCTCTTTCGCGAGCTTGCATCCTATGGTCAGCCCCGTCTGACCGCCGAGAGAGGCGAGCAGGCTGTCAGGTCTTTCCTTTTTGATGATGCGCTTGATGGATTCCAGCGTGAGCGGTTCGAGATATATTTCGTCCGCAAGCGCTTTGTCCGTCATGATGGTCGCGGGGTTAGAGTTGCAAAGGACAACGTTCACGCCCGCATCTTTGAGCACGCGGCACGCCTGCGCGCCAGCATAGTCGAATTCCGCCGCCTGACCGATGACGATCGGGCCCGAGCCGATGACGAGTACTTTTTTGATATCGCTTCTTTTAGGCATTCTTCTTTCCTCCGTCCATCATCTTCATGAATCTGTCGAACAGATCGCGCGCGTCGAGCGGCCCCGCGCACGCTTCGGGGTGGAACTGCACGGTGAACGCGTTCAATTCGGGATACTCCACGCCTTCACAGGTATTGTCGTTCGCGTTGACGAAACTCAGCGTGCCGACATTCTTTATGGAATCGGCGAGCACTTCATAGCCGTGGTTCTGGCTGGATATATACACCGTGCCCGTTGCCAGCTCTTTGACGGGCTGATTCGCGCCGCGGTGCCCGTATTTCATCTTTTTGGTCTTTCCGCCCATGGCGAGCGCGAAAAGCTGATGCCCGAGGCAGATGCCGAATATAGGCAGTTTGCCCGCAAGTTTGGCTATATTTTTAATGATTTCGGTATTTTCCGCGGGATCGCCGGGACCGTTGGTCAGCATGAGCCCGTCGGGGTTCAGCGCGAGGATCTCCTCCGCCGTATACCATGAAGGTACGCGCACGACGTTGCAACCGCGCTTGACAAGTTCGCGCGCAATGTTTTCCTTCGCGCCGAAATCCCACAGTACGACCTTGCGCTTTGCCCTTTCCGCCTTATAGTCGATGCGCTTGGAACAGGTACAGTTTTTCACCGCGTCGCGTATGACATATTTGCCGATCGCCGCAACGTCCGCAACGGGGCGGGTAGAAATGACCGCATTCATCACGCCCGCTTCGCGCACGGTCTTTGTAAGTTCGCGCGTGTCTATACCGTACACGCCCGGAATATTGTTCTTTATCAGATACTCTTCCAATGTGTCTTCGCAGCGGAAGTTGGACGGCTCTTTACAGTATTCGCGCACGATATATGCGGAAAGATACGGCTTTTTGCTCTCCCTGTCGGAGAGGATCATGCCGTAATTGCCGATGAGCGGGAACGTCTGAATGACGATCTGCCCGTAATAGCTGGGATCGGTAAGCGTTTCAATATAGCCCGTCATGCCCGTAGTGAATACGAGTTCGCCGAGCACGTCGCCCTTGGCGCCGAATCTTTTGCCTTCAAAGACCTGCCCGTTCTGCAAGGTCAGGTATACCTTTTCTTCCTTCATATGCAACCCGTCCGTAAAAATTTATTTGAGCAGCTTCACGAGCACCGCTTTCTGTGCGTGCAGCCTGTTTTCCGCTTCGTCGAAAATTTCCTGCGCGTGCGCCTCGAACACCTCGTCCTCAATCTCCTCTCCGCGGTGCGCGGGCAGGCAGTGCAAAACGAGCGCGTCGGGCTTGGCGAGCGCCATGACTTCTTTGCTTACGCAGTAATTTTTGAAGACCTTTTCCCGCTCCGCTTTTTCCGCTTCCTGCCCCATAGACGCCCACACGTCGGTATAAACCGCGTCGGCGTCCTTCGCCGCGGCGGCAATGTCGTCCGTAACGGTGAGTTTGCCGTTCTTTTCCGCCCATGCGCACACCTCTTTATCGGGGCGGTATCCGTCCGGGCAGGCGATCGCGACTTCCATTCCCGTCTTGATGCCGCCGACGATGAGAGAGTTCGCCATATTGTTCCCGTCGCCGATAAAGCACAATTTCAGCCCCTTGAAACTCCCCTTATATTCGCGGATCGTCATGAGATCTGCAAGCACCTGGCAGGGATGGCAGTAGTCGGTCAGCCCGTTGATGATGGGAATGGAACCGTATTCGGCGAGTTCCTCCACGTCAGACTGTTTGAAAGTACGGATCATGATGCCGTCGAGATAGCGAGAAAGCACGCGCACCGTATCTTTGATGGGTTCGCCCCTGCCGAGCTGAATATCCCGCTCTGACAGGAAAAGCGCGCTGCCGCCCAGCTCGATCATGCCGACTTCGAAGCTGACGCGCGTGCGCGTGGAAGACTTCGCAAAGATCATGCCGAGCTTTTTGCCTTTCAGATACGGATGCTCGATGCCGTTCTTCCGCTCATATTTGAGCTGGTCGGCAAGGTTGAGTATGGATAAGATCTCTTCCGGCGTAAGATCGCCGAGTTTTAATAAATGTTTCATTCGGACAACACCTCGTTCAAAATTTTAAGCCCCGCATCCATTTCTGCCTTACTGACGGTAAGGGGCGGCAGCAGGCGCAGCCTGCTCTTCGCCGTCAAAACGATAAGCCCGCGTTCCAAGCACCGTTCGGCAACTTCGCGCGCGTTTTTATTTTTCAATTCTAGCCCGATCATCAGCCCTAAGCCGCTCACGCCGGCAACGTTCGGCATGCGCCCGAGATAGGTGCGCATATAGGCGCTTTTGCCCTGCACTTCCAAAAGAAGTTTGTCGTCTATGCGGGAAAGCACGCTGATCGCCCCCGCGCAGGATACGGGATTCCCGCCGAACGTGGAGCCGTGGTCGCCTGCCGTGAGCGTGTTCTGCGTCTTTTCAAAGAACATCGTAGCCCCGAGCGGCAGCCCGCCCGCAAGCCCTTTCGCCGTCGTGACGATGTCGGGGGATATTCCGTACTGCATATAGGCGTACAGACTGCCCGTTCTGCCGTTGCCCGTCTGCACTTCGTCTATGATGAGAAGGATATCCCTTTCTTTACAGAACTTTTCGATCTTTTTCACGTCGTCAACGGGGAGTGCGTTCACGCCGCCTTCTCCCTGCACCAATTCGAGCATCACCGCGCAGGTACCGTTGCCGCACTCCGCCTTCACGCCCGCAAAGGTAGGTTCTGCATAGGTGAATCCGTCGAGGAAGGGCATAAAATATTTGTGCATCGCGTCCTGCCCCGTCGCGGTAAGCGTCGCCATCGTCCTGCCGTGAAAAGAATTTTTCAGCGTCACGATATGATAGCGCCCTTCGCCGTACTTGTCGAAGGAATATTTGCGCGCCGTTTTGATGGCGCACTCGTTCGCCTCGGCGCCCGAATTGGAGAAAAACACTTTCCCCGCCCCCGTCCTTTTGCACAGAAGCTCGGCAAGTTCCGCCTGCGGGCGGGTATAGTAGTTGTTGGAGGCGTGCTGCACCTTGTTGATCTGCGCGATCACGGCCTCTTTCCAAGCCTCGTCGTTCACGCCGAAAGAGTTGACGGCGATGCCGCTGCCGAAGTCGATATACTCCTTCCCGTCCTCCGAACGCAGCGTCGCGCCCTTTCCTTCGTAAATGTCCGCGGAAAAGCGGTTGTATGTGCCGGCGACATATGCGCCGTCCTTTTCTTTAAGCTCACGAAAGTCCATATTTCACCTATTTTATCTATTTTATCATAAAACGCGCCCAAAAGCAATTTTTTGCGGGAACAATTCGCAAGAAGTTTTCCCCAAAAAAAGAGACCGATTTAAAAATCAGTCTCCGTTGATAAACATCGTTCCGATGCCGCTGTCGGAAAGAGTTTCCACCAAAATGGAATGCTCCACCCTTCCGTCGATGATGAAAACCTTTTTCACCCCGCGGCGGATCGCCTCTTTGCAGCAGTCTATTTTCGGGATCATTCCGCCCGAAATGATGCCCTGCTTGACGAGCGAAGGGATGTCGCTCACATATATTTTGGAAATGAGGCTGCTTTCGTCGTCTTTATCGCGCAGCACGCCCTTCGTATCCGTCATGAGAATGAGGCTCTGCGCATTGAGCGCGCCCGCGATGACGGCGGCGGCGGTATCCGCATTGACGTTATACACATTCCCCTCGTCGTCGTAGCCCACGGTGGAAATGACGGGGATATAGCCGAGCGCCAGCGCGTCGGTGATGACTTTTGCGTCGATGTGGACGATCTTGCCCACATAACCGAGCTTTTCATTCGCCATTTCACACTTCATCATGTGCCCGTCCATGCCGCACAGCCCGACGCTCCGCCCGCCGAAATGCTCGATGCGGTCGACGAGCGCTTTATTGATCTTGCCTGCGAGCACCATGCGCACGATCTCTGCCGTCTCTTTGTCGGTATAGCGCAGCCCGTCGATGAATTTGGATTCCTTGCCCGTCTTTTTGAGCATCTCAGAAATCTCCGGCCCGCCCCCGTGCACGAGCACGACCTTCACGCCGATCAGGTTCAGCAAAACGATGTCGCGCATGACGGAATTTTTCAGTTCTTCGTTGATCATCGCGTTGCCGCCGTACTTCACGACGACGACTTTTCCGTTATAATCCTGAATATAAGGGAGCGCCTCGGCAAGGATATGCGCGCGCAATTGTTTGTCGTTGATGTTTTCCATTTCTCTTCGTCCTTAAATATCTGTGCGCCGCCTTATTAGGTGCGATAATCGCCGTTGATCTTGACGTATTCGTAAGTGAGGTCGCAGCCCCAAGCGGTCGCCCTGCCGTTGCCGTCGCCCAAACCGATGAGCACCTCTATCTCGTCGGCGGAGAGAACTTTCTTCGCCTCTTCTTCGGAAAAGGGAATGCCGCTCCCGCCCCGGCAAACGTCTATCGTACCCGCCTTGCTTTTGAAAGAGACGTCCACTTTGTTGATGTCGACGTCCGCGCCCGAATAGCCGACCGCGCAGAGCACCCTGCCCCAATTCGCGTCGGCGCCGAACATCGCCGCCTTAAAGAGAGAGGAGGAAATGACGGACTTTGCGACCGTCCTTGCGATCTTTTTGCTCTTCGCGCCCGTAACTTTGCATTCGAGAAGTTTCGTCGCCCCTTCGCCGTCCTTTGCGATCTTGCGGCAAAGGTAAGTCGTTACCTTGGAAAGCGCCTTGCGGAAAGCGGTAAAGTCTTTGCCCGCACTTTCAACGGGTGCATTTCCCGCAAGCCCGTTCGCCAGAACGCAGACCATATCGTTGGTGGAAGTGTCGCCGTCCACGCTGACCATATTAAAGGAATCTTTCACGTCCGCCGAAAGCGCCTTTTGCAGCATTTCGGGAGAGATCGCCGCGTCCGTCGTTACAAAGATGAGCATGGTCGCCATGTTGGGATTGATCATGCCCACGCCCTTGCCGATCGCGCCGATGCGGCACTCTTTGCCGCCGAGTTCGAAAGTGTACGCGACCTGCTTTTCGACGGTATCCGTCGTCATGATGCCCTGCGCCGCGAAATCGCTGTTTTCGCCGAGCCCCTTCACGAGCGATCCCATGCCGCCCGCGATGGGTTCGAGGGAAAGCGGCTGACCGATCACGCCCGTAGATGCGACCACCACGTCGCTTGCGGGAATGCCCGTGTGCTTTTCCACAAGCGAGCACATTCCCTCCGCGATCTCGACGCCGTCTGCATTGCAGGTATTCGCGTTGCCGCTGTTGCACACGATCGCCTGCGCATAACCGTCGGCAACGTGCGCCTTCGTCACGAGGATGGGCGCGCCCTTCACGAGGTTCTGCGTATACACGCAGGCAGCGGAAGCGCGCACATCGCTTACGATGAGCGCCAGATCGCGCTTTGTTTTATTTTTTCTGATGCCGCAGTGTACGCCGTTCGCCTTGAACCCTTGCGCCGCGCACACGCCGCCCGTTATCTTTTTCATAATATTTCACCTCTTGCGCCTGTCAGATCAGCGACGTCCTTTCATCCAGCCCGAGCATGATGTTCATGCACTGCACCGCAGCCCCCGACGCGCCCTTGCCCAAATTGTCGAACACGGACGCGAGCACGATGCGCTCTTCGTTGCCGTCTATATAAATTTCCAAATTGTTCGTTCCGACGAGCGTATTTGCGGGCAGATAATTTTTTGCTTCCTGCGCCACTTTGATAAAATTATGCGACGCATAGTACTCCGTAAAATATCTTTTCAGCCCTTCAATGCCAACCTTTTTCTTCATAAGGCGGGTGTAGATCGGAACGGTCACGCACATTCCGCTGTAAAAATCGGAAACGATCGGATTAAATATCGGTTTATGCTCCAGCCCGCATACGAATTGCATTTCGGGCAGATGTTTATGGTTCTGCGAAAGGCCGTATTGGCGCGGGCTGTCGTATTCCTCCGCGCGCCCCTCCGCCTCATATTCGGCGATCATTTTTTTTCCGCCGCCGCTGTACCCGGTAACGGAATGACAGACGAAGGGATAGTCCTTTTCCACAAAACCGCCCGCGACAAGCGGATACACGAGGGAAATAAAGCCGCTCGCATGACAGCCTGGCACAGCCACCCTATTCGAACGGATTATCTTTTCCCTGTGCTTTGCGGAAAGCTCGGGAAAACCGTATGCCCAATCGGGCGAGGTGCGGTGCGCGGTCGAGGCGTCTATGATGCGCACTGCGTCGTTTTCAACGAGCGAAACCGCCTCTCTCGCAGCGGCGTCGGGCAGGCATAAAAAAACGATGTCCGCACGGTTGATACATTCCTTCCTCGCCGCCGCATCTTTGCGGAGTTCCTCGGGAAGCGTTTCAACCTGCACATCGGAACGCTTTGCCATACGCTCGAATATTTTCAGGCCCGTCGTGCCCTCTTTTCCGTCAATAAAAATCTTATACATCGCCGTTATGTAATGTCAGGCGGGCGCCCCGTATCCGGAGCGCCGCACCGCTTAGTTCAGTTTATTTGAGTTTCTTTTGATCGAGCAGGGCTTTCACCTTGATCGGAAGACCGAAAAGATTGATGAACCCTTCCGCGTCGTGCTGATTATAAACGTCCTCTTCGCCGAACGTTGCGATCTCTTCGCTGTACAGGGAATGCTCGCTCTTGACGCCTGCGTTCATGACGTTTCCCTTATATATTTTGAGCTTGACTTCGCCGCTGACGTTTTCCTGCGTTTTATCCACGAATGCGGAGAGCGCCTCGCGCAGGGGCGTGAACCACTGCCCGTTATATACGAGGTCTGCAAATTTGATCGCGACGTGCTGCTTGAAGTGCTGTGTTTCCTTGTCGAGGCAAATGCTTTCCAAGATTTCGTGCGCCGCATACAGAATGGTGCCGCCGGGCGTTTCGTACACGCCGCGGCTCTTCATCCCCACGAGGCGGTTTTCCACGAGATCCGCAATACCGACGCCGTTCGCGCCGCCGATCTTGTTGAGCGTTTCGATCAGCTCGACCGAGCCCATCTTTTTGCCGTCCACGGCGACGGGAATGCCCTTTTCAAAAGTAAGCGTCACATAAGTTGCTTTGTCGGGCGCCTTTTCGGGAGAAACGCCAAGCTCCAAAATCTTGTCGAGCTGCGGTTCGTTCGCGGGATCTTCGAGATCCATACCCTCGTGAGAGAGGTGCCACAGGTTTTTATCTTTGGAATAATTGGTTTCGCGGGTAATTTTGAGAGGGATATTGTGCGCCTCGGCATAATCGATCTCCTCGTCGCGGCTCTTGATATCCCAAATGCGCCAGGGCGCGATGATGGTCATTTCGGGCGCGAACGCTTTAATGGTCAATTCGAAGCGCACCTGATCGTTCCCCTTGCCCGTGCAGCCGTGGCAGATCGCATCGGCGCCCTCTTTTTTGGCGATCTCTACGATGCGCTTGGCGATGACGGGGCGCGCAAAAGACGTGCCGAGCAGGTATTTGTTCTCATATACCGCGCCCGCCTTGACGGTCGGGTAAATGTAATCTTCTATAAACTCTTTGCGAAGGTCTTCGATATACAGTTTTGACGCCCCCGTTTTGAGAGCCTTCTCTTCCAACCCTTCCAGCTCGCTTTCCTGCCCCACGTCGGCAGAAACGGCAATGACTTCGCAATTGTCGTAATTTTCTTTCAGCCACGGAATGATGATAGACGTGTCAAGCCCGCCCGAATAGGCGAGAACTACTTTTTTGATCTTCTTTTCCATTTGCGTTCTTTCCTTTTTATAAAACTGTGAAAATTATACAATGATTGCTTCATTAAGTCAAGCATTTGAAGGGGCTAAATTAAAAATATTCAAAAAAATTAAGCATTCTTTGCATATTGTTTATAATTATGCATAAATATTCGATAATTCATGAATATTCGCAAAAACATGAATAATTATAAAAAACGGGAATCAACCTTTTCCGTCGCCCGGCAAAGTCAGCCCCGGAAAGAACGGCGCCACGTCTTGCAGGCTGAACTGTTCGGTGCGGAAATGGTCGAAAGGGATCCGACGCAAAAGCACGAAGCGCTCGCGCGAACCTTCTTTCTGAAAAAACACGACGATCTTCACGTCGTCGTATTGCATCTTTACGGCGTCGCACGGGGCATATGTATAAGACGCGCCCTTTACCTTGACATTCAGAACATCTCCCGCACAATCAAACTCATAGACGATAGAATACTTTACTTTGCTCAGATACAGAACGAGCACCGCCAAAAAAAGGACGACGCACAGCGCAAAGGGGATAAAAAGCAGATGTTCGCCAGCCGCGGCGAAACCGAACAGCGTCATCGCGCAGATAAAAATCACCGCCTCGGAAAGCAGGAACAGCTTTTTCAGCCTTTTGATAAATTTTAAGATGTCTTTCTTCATGAACGTCCGCCTTTTCTCGTTATCTGTATAACAGCGTCAAAAAGGAATATTCCTTCAATGCCTTTCTGCGCGCTTTATAGCCGGGGATGCACCGTTCCACTTCCGCCCAGAACGCAGCAGAATGATCGAGATGTTTCAGATGGCACAATTCGTGCACGATCACATATTCCCGCAGGGCGGGCGGCAACATCAGCAGCCGCCAATTCAATTTAATGTTCCCCTGCGCGTCGCAGCTGCCCCACCGCGCCTTGAAATCGCGCACGGCAACGTCTTCGGGATAAAGCCCGAAACGCCGTGAAAGCGCGCCGACGCTTTCCACCAAGAGAAACGCGCGCGTCTTTATAAAATACGGATGCACCGCCTTTATATTTTTCATATAAAAAGCACCGCAGCTCTCCGTATTTTTCGCGGCGCCGCATACGAGCGGCATCTCTGTTCCGTCCAACAAGAGGGCGCGCCCTTCCGTTACCGCGGCAAATTTTGAAGAAGCTGCGCTTTGCGCGGCGAGTTTTTTTGCGATCCAATCCTCGTGCGCGGCAATAAATTTCTCTATTTTATCTGCGGGCATCAAAAGAGGCGCGCGCACCGTCACCCTGCCTTCCGAAACGATCACGGAAACCGTCCTGCGGCGGCTGCGCACGACATCGTAACGGAGCTCAGTCAAAGCGTACACCTGCCGTTATCACAGTCTCTTCGCCGTTCTTGACGCCCTCTACCGCAAACACCCCGGGCGCGACCTCTTCCCTGTAAAATTCGAGAACGTCGCCCTCGTGGCTCTGTTTTACATAATGTATCTGAAAACTTTTCAGCGCGCGCTCTTTGAGCTCGTTCACCGAAAAACAGTTAAATATATAGTCGGCATATTTGATATTGTTGACGTGATAATTGAGGTCGTATTCGGAATTTGCGATTTTTATGGAAAACGAAGGCTCTTTCGCCGCCTTGTCAAAGGGTACGAAAAAATCTTCCGCATCCGCCGCGCGCTCGTCGATAAATTTGTCCGCCTTACACGGAATGCGCGAAGCGGGCACGATCCTGCCCGACGCATTGAGGATACACCAACGCGAAAACGCCGATATGGCGCGCTCTCCCTTTTCGTCTATCACCTCGAAACTGCGCTCAAAAATCGCCTTGTTTGGCGCATGCGGCCAGGTTTTGACCGTAATATTTTCGCCGCAGACGGGCTTGCGCGTAACCTCTGCATAAATTTTGGAAAGCACCCAAAACATCCCTTCTTTGCGCAAAACCGAATCGCCGAATCCGAGCTCTTCCGCATGGTCGGCGGCGATCTCCTGAAAAAATCCGAGCAAAGCGGAAGGTTTCAGTTCCTGCATGAAATCAGATTCAAAATTCCTTACGACGCTCGTCTGCGCAATCAAATTTCTCGTCATACTATCTTGCAACTCCTTATTTATCGGATATTATTTTACTATAAAAGCGAAAAAATGTCCACCTTTTTGAAAAGACAGCTACACATACAAAAAACCGAAAGTCAAACTGATTATATCTGACATAATACTTCGCATAAATTACTTATTTTTACAAAATTCGACAAAACTATTGACACTCCTTTTAAATTATAGTATAATGATTACATATAAGGAGGGCATTTTATGGATCCTACGAATGACAATTCTTCCGCCATCAGCAGCGATCTCATACGCGGGCACATCAACACCATAATTCTGAGAACGCTCTACGACGGCGATAAGTACGGTTACGAAATTATCAATGAAATAGAAGAAAAAAGCAAGGGGCAATACACATTAAAACAGCCCACGCTTTACAGCGCGCTCAAAAGATTGGAAAGCCAGGATTTTGTTACCTCTTATTGGGGCGGCGTTTCCAACGGCGGGCGCAGAAAATATTTTCAGATCACCGACAAAGGAAAAAAGGTCGTAGAGCAAAACCTTGCGGAATGGGAATATTCGCGCACAGTTATAGACAGCCTTATTTCCGAAAAGGATTACGATTTCAACAACCCGCCCCCTTCCGCCGTCGATTTTTCGCTCCTGAAAAAGTCCACGACGCGCGTCAAGGGCTCGGGAGAGCTCGACCACGACGACATCGAGCTCGGTTTTAACGAGTCGGAGCGCGAACCCGAAGAGGAAGAAACAGACGCCTTCGACGCTTCTGACGAAGAGCAGGCGGACGTGCAAGCGGACGAACAGCCCGAATCGGAACCCAAAACGGAAACTTTTATCGACGAGAGCGCGACCGAACTCCCCTACCCCATCGAAAACGATGCGGCGCATTGGGAAAACAGCGCTACATTCGAAAACGAACCCGCACCCGCGGACGCCGCGGAAAGTGTGCAGACACCATTCGATGCGCAAAGCCCCGAGCCCGAAGACGAGCAAAACTTTGCGGCATCCAGCGCTGACAATTCGGATACATATACGGAAACCTACCGCGAAGAGAGCGAGGCGGCACAAATCGATCAGATCGATGAAGAACAGCGGCGCATCCAACACGAAAATTATCGCAACCTTGTAGGAAATGAAGACGATGCGACCGCCTACTACTACGCGCAGGTCGCGCGGCAAAACCGTGAACAGGCGGCCGCCGAACAGGCTCAAAGCGTCACGGCAGAAGAGCCCGCCTATCCGGAAGAGCCCCCCGCCGAATACGACGGTTACGCCAACGGATACGACGACACTTATTTAGACAACAGGGCGATATCTTCCGAACTCCTCTACTCCAACCGTTCGCCCGCGGAAAGGAATTATAAAGACCTTCTTTCCCGTCTGTACGAAAACAACCACCCGGAACCCGAACAGACTTACGACGAATACGAGCCTTCCGCTCCGTATGAAACGGCGCCTCAGCCGCAACAGCAGCCCATGCCGCCGCAGGAAACGGAGCCAATGCAAGAGCAAGCGGCTGAGCCGCAATACAGCGCTGCACCCCCCGCGCCCGCGGCAACGGCGCAGAACACTTCGGAATTCTACGACATCGAAGAACACGCCGAAAACGACGGACTTCGCATAACCACGTCTACGGGAGCGAGGAACCGCACGGCGCCCGCAAACAAAACGACAGGAAATGTATTCGACAAGGGCAAAGCGCTTTTTATGAGCGCGCTGTATGTGTTTGTGATCGCGCTGATCGAGTGCATTATAAATCTTTGCATCAGAAATGCGATCCATTCAAACGCCGCCTACGTCGTGCTGCCGTTCGTCGCTGCCTTTGTGATGTTCGGCGTATTCCTCTTCCTTTATCTGCGCGGATACGGAAAAAACAGCAGGAAAACGCAATCCCGCTCCTACATTTCCGCAAGCCTGATCCTGTTTGCGAATCTGGTCATCATCATCTGCCTGATCGCATACCTCATCATCTACAATGCCAGCACGCCCGTATCTTTTGTTCAGATTCTGAAATACGGCATCCTGCCCGTGATATTCGTGTTCAATATCCCTCTGTTTGCGATATTTTACAGCTATCACAGCAACAAACAGTAAAAAATTCCTTCAACGCGCAACTATTTCAAATAAAGATTAAGAACAAATTTTTTATATAAAGTAAGCATCCCTCGGAGAATTCTCCGAGGGATGCTTACTTTATATGCGGTTAGTTTTTAGACTATTATAGCGAACAACAATACGCAAACGAGCATTCATTCACTAAATATCAAATATTACTTTTCCTGAAACTGCTGTTACAACTATCTCACTGGTTGTGCCAGGACGATAATATGTCCAATTTAATTTATCAAGCGCAACTTGATTGTTAGTATAAAAGCTAAAATTACCCGCTGCATCTAATTCAATGCTAAAATCAAAATTATAAGATTCTCCCCCCTCCCAACTAGGCTCTGTATATTGAGCTTTTAACGTAATTATTACGCTATCATAGTAGGCGTATGACAACACGCCCTTAAAATCATAAAAATTGCCTTTTTGGTTTAAAGCATTTGCTGTTGTTTCCGTAATTGAGTACTTTATATACTTTTCATAATTATCCATATTCAATTCAATTTCATAATGATGTAATTGATTTTCTGAATTCGAACCATCTGCTGATGTGTTTGATTGTTCCTCAGCACATGCCGCAAAAGTAAACAGTATAAAAATTGTTGCTACCGACGCCATTAAACAAAACAAACGTTTTTTCACAACAAGCCTCCATATATCATAATTTCCTATAATTATTATAACAGGTCAGAAAATAAAAAACAAGCATTATTTAATTCCTTATAGAAAAATTCAATAATCGTATCACCTTTATGTCAATATGCGGCTTTTTGCCGCAGTTTCTTCCGCCGTCATGCCGCCGGCATCCGTCCGTTCAAACATGACGATATATTCTATGTTCTTGCGCGGCTTTATCGGGGCATTCGTCACCTTTTTCGGGCGCAGACCACACCGCAGAGCCGCCTCGCATACGGTAAAGACCGCCTTTTCCCTGTCTTTCGCCTGTTTTACGACGCCGTGTTTGTCCAACGCTTTCTGCCCGCACTCGAACTGCGGCTTGACGAGTGCGAACACGCGCCCGCCCCGCTTTACTATGCCGGCAACGGAAGGCAGAACGAGCGAAAGAGAAATAAAGCTAACGTCCGTAACCGCGCCGTCCAAAATATCGGGAAAGTCATCCGCACAAAGATAGCGGGCATTCCTGTTATCCATCACGACGACGCGTTTATCGACCGTCAAAGATTTATCCAATTGGCTTTCCCCTACATCGACGGCGTACACGCGCGCGGCACCGCTCTGCAAAAGGCAATCGGTAAACCCGCCCGTGCTCGCGCCGATATCCGCGAAAACACAGCCGCCGACATCCTCGCCGAACTCCGTCAGCGCCCTATATAACTTGAAGCCCCCTTCGGAAACGAAGGAGACTTCACTTTTTTCTACTTCCACAACGTCGCCTTCGCCGACCGAATCGGACGGCACCGCGATCTTCCCGTTCAACCTGACGCGCCCTTCGGCGATCGCCCGTGCCGCCTTCGTGCGCGAAGGGAAACCGTTTTCGGCGAGATATTTGTCTATCCGCATCACTTATCCCTGCCGAGCACATAGCGCGTGAAATCTTCGAGGAAAGAACATTCATACGGGAGCTGCGCCAACAATTTCAAGCACAGCTCGCAATAATGTTCCGCCATTTGCCTGCACTTTTCCGCACCGTATACGCTGACGGCGGAAATTTTCTTCTCCTTCTCGTCTTTGCCGATCGTTTTGCCGAGCTTTTCAAACTCGCCCGAAACGTCGAGCATGTCGTCGGTAAGCTGAAACAGCATCCCCAGGTTTTTCCCGTATTCGAGCAAAAGCGCCGCAATGTTGTCGTCCGCGCCGTACACATAAGCGGGAACGGCAACGGCGCTCATGATCATTTTCGCCGTTTTATTGCGCACGATGAACTCGTATTCCGTTTCGCCCGCGTCCTTGCCCTGGTAAAAAAGATCCGCCGCCTGCCCCGCGATCATGCCGCGCGCCCCCGCATTCGCCGCTATGAGCGCCGCCGCGTTTATATACGTCCTGCCCTTCCTGCATTCGTCAAGGCAGATGACGAACGCCTGATTCAACAGCGCGTCGCCCGCGAGGATCGCCTGCCCTTCGCCAAATTTTTTGTGCGAAGAAGGCTGCCCCCTGCGAAAATCGTCGTTGTCCATAGCGGGCAGATCGTCGTGAATGAGGGAATAGGTGTGTATCATCTCCAACGCGACGGCTAGCGCCGCAACATCGGAAATTTTGCCGCCGAGCATCTGCGCAGACGCAAACATGAGCACGGGGCGCACCCTCTTGCCTCCGATTTTGAGCGAATAGCGAAAACTCTCGTCCAAAACGGAAGGTTCCAAAGATACGGCATTGAGGTACTCGTCCAACACTCTTTCAAATTCTGCGCACAGCGCGTCGAATTTTCCTTTGAATTCTGACAAAAACTTTATCTCCTTGACGCCGCAATATAGGTATTGTACATCAGCATCGTGATGGTCATAGGCCCCACGCCGCCGGGTACGGGCGTAATGTATGCGGCTTTATCTTTAACATTTTCAAAATCCACGTCGCCGCAGAGCTTGCCGTTTTCATCCCTGTCCATACCGACGTCTATCACTACGGCGCCTTCCTTGACCATGTCCGCGGTGACAAACTTCGCCCTGCCGATCGCCACGACCAGAATATCCGCCGCGGCACAGACATCTTTCAGGTCCTTCGTTTTGCTGTGGCAAACCGTAACGGTCGCGTCCGCATTCAAAAGCAGCATCGCCATCGGCTTGCCCACGATGTTGGAACGGCCGAGCACCACGGCAGACTTGCCTTTCGGATCGATGCCGTACTCTTCGAGCATCTTCATAACGCCGAAGGGCGTGCAGGCGACGATGGTTTCGCGGTTCATCGCAAGGTTGCCGACGTTTTCCGCACAGAACCCGTCCACATCTTTCGCGGCGGGTATGCGCGCCAATATCTTTCTTTCGTTTAGGTGTTTGGGAAGAGGCAGCTGCACGAGGATGCCGTGCACCTTGTCGGATGCGACAAGCTCGTCCACCAACGCTTCCGCCTCTGCCTGAGAAGTTTCGGCGGGCAGATGATAGGAAAACGATTTGATGCCAACTTCTTCGCACGCTTTTATCTTATTGCGGACGTACACCTGCGATGCGGGATCTTCCCCGATGAGTACGACGGCAAGGCCTATATCTCCCCGCTCCGCCTTGTACGCCGCCACCTTTTCTTTCAGCTCGCCGCGCAGTTTCGCCGCGAGCGCTTTTCCGTCGATCGATACGCTCATGTTTTATCTCCTGCGATGACCGCCGCGAGGATGCCATTGACGAACCCCGCGCTCTTTTCGGTCGAATATTTTTTGACAAGCCCTACCGCCTCGTCTATACTGACGACGTCGGGCACATCATCCACATATAAAATTTCCGCCAAAGACATGAGCAGCACGCTCCTGTCTACGGGGAACATCCTCTTTTCGGAAAAGCCGATGGAAAATTTGTCTAACACGGCGGAAAGCTCTTCGCGGTGTTCCTCTACGAGAGAGACCAATCTGTCAGCATATTCCGTTTCTTCCTCGTCAAGTTCAGACGCGCGGTACACGGCGCGCCTGCTTTCGCCGCCGCCTTCGAACTCTTCGGAAAAGATCACTTTGAACGCGCACTCTCTCGATTTGCTTCTCATTTTATAAACCTCTGTAAACCCAAATATTCCCCTCGAAAAGCCGAGGGGAACGGTCTTTTTTCATTCAGTTCTGCTCTGCCGCGTGCTCTTCGGAAAATTCCACGCCGACAACATACACGTCGACTTTGGCGACCTTATATTCGGTCATCGCCTCGACGTTGTGTTTGACCGTCTGCTGTATTTTAAATGCGACCTCGGGCACGGTATAACCGTAATCCACCTTGACGGAAATATCCGCATAGATGCCGTCCTTTTCAAAATACAGTTTGAGTGCTTTTTTCTTACCCGGAAGAAGTTCCACCCCTTCCACCTCAGACACGGCGAGGCTGACGATGCCGCTCACGATGCCCGCATTGTAAGAAACTTTTCCCTTATGCCCGTCGGAAGGGACTTTTTTGAAAAGCGCCATACAAACACATCTCCAAAACTTCTATGGCAGTATTATACCATATTTTTTCGGAGTTGGGTAGCGTTTTTACGAATTTTCCGAATGAATGGGCATAATATTTACGTTTGCGGGATCGCACCCCGCCTCTTCCGTAAGAATATTGTAAATGGTGAGGAAGTCGTTGTACGAAAGTTCGGTCGCATTCACGAAAACGTTCACATTGTCGGAATCCAGCCCGATGCTGACGACCGCGTCCGCATAGCCGATAGACTTGATGTACGTTTCCAGAAGCAGTTCGCGCTCCATCATGCCCACGATCTCCAATTTCAAAGCCATCGCCTCGTTGTAGGCTTCGGAACCCGCTTCCGTGCTTTCCAGAATGGAATCCAGCTGCAAGAGCTCTTCGTTGCGCGTCGTGTTGCGCTCGGTACGGTAGGTCGTAAAATAGTTTGCCGTCGTGGTCACGTCGTCGCCGGGATCGGACGCCGCGCCCGCGAGCACGAAATTGAACACCGCCGTTACCGCAAGGAGCAACACCAATCCCGACATGATGATGATCTTTTTTGTTTTGGACATTTTTGTCTCTCCTTCTGATTTTACTTTTTTATTTTCCTGCGTACACTTTGATGATGCTTTGGTTGATATCTAAAACGGACGCCGCGGCGGAGATAAGGTCAAAGCGCACGGCAAGGTCGTTCGCTCCCTCCGCCACGATCAGCACGCCCGAAATTTCCGGTTTTTTCACTTCAAGGACGACGACTTCCCCGTCCACGAGAACAGGTGCCGTTATGACGGTGCCGTCCTCCAACGTTTTTGTTTCCATTGCGATCACCGTTTCGCCCTCGTCGGAAAACGAGATCATGACTGTGACCTTGCCCGCGCCCTCTATTTCGGAAAGCGCCGCGGAAAGCTGCGTTTCCAACTCCGTTTCGTAGTCCGGCGCCTGAGCGGACGCGTCGGCATCTTTATTCCTGTCCGACAAAAAATTATAGAGCACGATCGCCACGATGACCACGACGATGAGCGCGATCATAATTTCCAGCAGCTTCGCCGATTTGAGTTTTTTCAGCCCCTTTGCCTCAGCCTTCTCGCTCATAGACCTCTACCGCCTCCGACGGAATGCGCATGAGCTTTACCACCCGCTCCCCGATCCCGTTTATAATAAATATATGCTCGTCGTTTTCGTTCATTCCGAAATTTTCAATTTCGATCGTCACATTCGACACTTCATACGCATAGTCGACAACATTCCACGCGATTTCCGCCGTCAGCGTCACCTCAAATTCTTCTTCGAGCGTTTGCTTCAGATACGCCTCTTCCCGCTCCGCGCGCTCGCCGAAAAAGTAATCTATAAAGTCATCGTCCGGCTTTATGGACGCTGAACCGTCGCCCGAAAATACCGGTTCGCCGTGATCGCTGAGAAATCCGAAGAGCGGGACCAGCATGACGAGCAGGCAAAAGAGTTTTAATATGCCGTTGATAAATTTGCCCGTTTTGCCTTCGGGCAGCAGCATCACGACCAGCGCAGACACGATGACCGCGCCGCACACGCTTAAAATATATGCTTTCATATCAAAAAAGAGAATTGGAGGAACAGATGAGCAGCAAAAGCGTCATAAAATACATGAATCCCACACACAAAAGCCCCGCGGTGAAGTAATTGACCGTTGACGAAAGGGACGATAAAAAACCCGTAATTTTATTGTCGCCGACCGGCTCCGTGACCGCGGCGGAAAGTTTCAAAAATAAATTATACACGGCAAGCTGAATGAGCGGTACGGCAATGACCGCCGCAAACAGCAAAATGCAGCAAGAGCCGAGCGAATTTTTGACGAGCACGCTGCCCGCTATCAGAATGTCCAACCCGCCGCTCAAAAAACCGCCGATAATGGGCACGGTATTGCCGATCGCATACTTTGCCGCCCGAAAGGAAAAACCGTCATACGTCGCGGAGGTGATGCCCTGCACCGTCAAAAAGACCGTGAACACCGTCAGCGAAATGCCGAGTACCCATTTGATGATGCTCTTTGCGAGCGCGCTGAAATTTTTCAGCTTTATCTCATCGCTCATGTTTCCGACCATATCCAAAACGCAGATGAGCACCGCGAGCGGAAAAACGATACCCGAAACGATGCGCACGATTATTTCGCTCAGAAACAGTACCGCCGGCTGATAGACCGCCACCGACACGCTGCCGCCGCTCGTCGCAACGAGTGTAAGAAGTACGGGAAAAGCCGCCTGCATCTGCTTTTGCATGGAATCTACCGTGCTGAAACAGTCGTCTATCACGACGGAAAGCGAGGTCAGTATCAGCACGAGAACGGCGGAATATCCCACAAAAAATATGAGCTTTGCCGTACTTTTTTCCGCAAAGGAACTTCGAAACTGCGACAATATGCCGCACAGCAGTGCAATTGCGCATATGACGCAGAAAGTGGCGAGCAAACCGTCCAATCCGTCGAAGATCGCCGCCGCGATGGCGGAAAACACGTTGCCGTAATCCGCCTTGAAATCTCCGCTGATGAGCGACGCGATCCTGTCTTTCAAATCGCCGCCTCCGAAAATCTCTTTTTGCTCCTCGGTCAGGGAAGCGAGGTAATCTTCCAGCCCTGCTATGTCTAAGTTTGCGATCAGATCTTCGATATTCTGCCGCAGTTCTTCTTCCGCGGAAACATCTTCCCCGCCGCTCTCTTCAGCACGCGCATCGACGCCCGAATCGGGAAACAACAGAGCGAAAAATAAGGCGATAAGGAGCGCAACGATAAAAATTTTCAGCTTATCCCCCCGTAAACGCAAGATCATATCAGCTCTAAAAATCCCCCTATCAAGGTAAGCATGCTCTGTATGATGGGTATGGAAACGGCAAAAATAATGACTTTTCCCGCAAGGACCAGCTTGTCCGCAATGCTCTTGCTGCCAAAATCTTCGATCACGCCCGCACTGAATTCCACAAGGTAGCCGATGGCGACGATCTTGATGATGATTCTGACGAGTGAACTGTCTATACCCGTATTTTCGGCAATTTCAGAAAATATCTGAAAGGACGCGGCAAGCATATCCACGATAAACAGCAGTATGATGACTGCGCCCGCGATCGTTACGGCAAAGGCGAGTTCGGGTTTGGAACTTTTCAGAAAGAGCGCCGCCAAAGCCGTTACGAGCGCGACGCCGATGATGCGGATAAGCTCCATGGCTAAAACAGGTCGAAGATACTTCGTATCGAATCGAACAGCTCGGCTATCATATCGAGCACGACCGTCAGCACGATGATGAGCCCCGCAAGACTGACGATGGTAGCTATATCGTCCCTGTCCGATTTTTTGAGTATCTGGCAGACGATCGTTACGATGATGCCGACCGCCGCTATTTTGAATATGACGTCTATCTGCATAATCTCCCCTTTTTACGCGAGCAAAACGGCGAGGATAAGCCCGAACAGAAACCCAAGCCGCACATAAAGATTGAACCGCCTTTTATATTCCTTTTCGCTTTCGGCGCGCAGTTTTTCCGTTTCCGCACGCGCGGAATTCAGATACTCTCTCTGCGAACCCGAATCGCTTCGCCCCACCATGAGAAAGTAGTCGCGCACGAAATTTTTCTCGTCGCCGCTCAGATACGCTATTTCAAAGTCGCCCGTTACGGAACCGTTCTTTTTCTTTTCCTCGAGCAGTTTGCCGAAGTCCCCCGAAAAGGGATATTTTTCTATTACGGCGGAAAGCGGCATCTTCGTATAACTGACTTCGTTTATCATCCGCGCATTGAAAAGATCCAACTCGTAAAAAAACTTTTTGCGCTGTTTATATTTTCCCGCAAGCAGATATCCGACGCCGCTGCAGAGCGCCATAAGCGCCGCGCACAATAAAAGTTTGATCATTTTCCGTATATCTGCTTTCCTTCGGCATCGTATATGGCGCAAACCTGCCCTATGCTGTCGGCGGCAAGAACTGCGTAACTGTCAAAAGCGCGTTCGTTCAGCGCGGCGGAAAACGCGGGCGAGCGCTTCATGCTTTCAAAATTTTTGAAGTGCGCGGAGGCGATCACCTTTACCCCGCCGCGGATACAGCCGATGCAGGCGGCCACGTCGTCCGCCGCGGCAAGTTCGTCGGTGACGATCAGATCGGGGCGCATCGCGCGCACCGCCGAAGAGAGCGCGTCGCGCTTGTATGCGTAACGTATTACATCGCAAAAAGCACCTATGTCGAGGGAAAAGTCTTTAAATGCCGCAGATATTTCGTTTCGCTCGTCGCTGATCAGTATATTGATGAAATACCTTGCCGAAATAAGCCTTACAAGATCGCGCAGCATGGTCGTTTTTCCCCGCCCCGGCGGGGAAAGGATCAGGCAGCTTTCCACGCCCTTCTGAAAGCGTTCCCCGAATAAAAACGCCGCACTGCCCTTTACTTCGTGCGGGATCCTGATGTTCAGGGAAGTGACTTCCTTTACCGCGGAAGGCGCGCCGTTTTCGTAAACGTATGTGCCCGCAAGACCTATCCTTTCGCCGCAGGCGGCGGTCAGAAACCCCTGTTTCATCTGCTCGGTCACGGAATAGACGGAGTACTGACTGACGCGGTAGATTATATCTTCGATATCGGCATACGAACAGATGAGTGCGTCGCCTATCCTGTCCGTAACGCCGTGCGCGCCCAAAAAAACATATTTTCCCCGATAATTCAGCACGGCGGGGCGCCCCGCGCGTATGCGCAATTCATATGCGAGATTGATATTGACGTAGCCAAGCGCCGTGCGCAGGTCGTCCGTCAGAAATTCCAGCATACTTGTCCCTCCGCTTTTGTATATTCTATGAACTGACTTGTCCCGTTTATGCGAAAGGCAAAAAAATTCCCGCCGCAATTTTGCGGCGGGAATACCATTTTACTATAAACAATATTTATTTAAATAAAAGCGGAGCGGCAACCATGCCGCCCCGCCGCATTTTCGGAAAATTATTTCGCGTATTCCACGCTTCTGAACTCGCGGATGACGTTGACCTTGATCTGCCCGGGATATTCGAGCTCGGACTCGATCTTTTTGGCAATGTCTTTGGCGAGGAACAGCGTCTGCGCATCGTCGATCTGTTCGGGCTTGACGATGACGCGCACCTCTCTGCCCGCCTGAATGGCATAGCTCTTTTCGACGCCCTTGAAGGATGCGGCGATCTGTTCGAGCTGTTCGAGGCGCTTCACATAGTTCGTGCTCGTTTCGCGCCTTGCGCCGGGGCGTGCGCCCGAAATGGCGTCTGCCGCCTGTACGAGGACCGCCTCTACCGTTTTCGGCTCTACATCGCCGTGGTGCGCCATAATGGCATTTACCACGTTCGCGTTTTCCTTGTACTTTTTGGCGATATCCGCGCCGATCTGAATGTGCGTGCCTTCCTGCTCGTGGTCGACCGCCTTGCCGATGTCGTGCAAAAGCCCCGCCCGCTTCGCAAGGTTGACGTCCAACCCGAGTTCGGCGGCCATCATGCCGGCAAGCTGAGCGACTTCGATGGAATGTTTGTACACGTTCTGCCCGTAACTCGTTCTGTATTTGAGCCTGCCGAGCAGTTTGATAATTTCGGGGTGCAAGCCGAAGATGCCCACTTCGAACATCGCGGCTTCGCCGTTTTCCTTGATCTGCTGATCGAGTTCTTTCCTGACCTTTTCGACCGTCTCTTCGATGCGGGCGGGATGGATCCTGCCGTCGCCGATGAGCTTTTCAAGGGAGAGGCGCGCGACTTCCCTGCGCACGGGATCGAAACCGGAAAGGATGACAACCTCGGGGGTATCGTCGATGATAAGTTCGATGCCCGTCGCGTTTTCGAGCGCGCGGATGTTCCTGCCTTCGCGGCCGATGATGCGCGCCTTCATGTCGTCATTGGGAAGCGGCACGACGGAAACGGTGATCTCCGACGCGTGGTCGGACGCGCACCGCTGAATGGCAAGGCTGATGATCTTTTTCGCCTCGGCGTCTGCCTCGTCTTTCGCCTCTTGTTCGATGTTCCTCACTTGCAGCGCGGCATCGTGCCGGGCTTCGTCGAGTATGTTTTCGGTCAAAAGCTTTTTCGCCTCTTCCTTTGTAAGTTGGGCGACCTTTTCAAGCTCCTGAATCATCAGATCGTGCTGATGATTGACCTTTTCCTGCATTTTTTTGATCTCGCCTTCCTGACGGGCAAGATTTTTCTGCTGTTGTTCGAGCGCGTCTGACTTTTTCAGAAGGGAATCTTCCTTTTTATCGAGAACATCCTCTTTTTGCATGAGCCTTTGCTCTGCTTTGGCAAGTTCCGCCTTCTTTTCTCTGCTTTCGCGTTCAAATTCGTTTCTGAGCTTTAAATCCTGTTCCTTAGCCTCTAAAATAGCCTCTTTTTTTAATGCGCGGCACTCGCTTTCCGCTTCCTCGCGCATTATTCTGACAGCTTGTTCCGCTTCTTCTCTGCTCTTTGTTCTGAAATGTTTTCCGAACACTTTCAAACCGATGAAAAAAGCGCCGATACCTACCGCCAATACGGCGACGACAAGCACGACCGCGAACAACCACGCAGGTACCGTGCCCGCCAGAAACAGGGAGCCGTTTGTCTGATAAAACACTTTTTGCCTCCCGTAAGTTGAATGAAATTGTGTATAAACAAATAAAAAGGAAGGTGCGGCGGCAATGCGCGCCTTTGCAGGCAAAACGCCGAACCGCCCCTTTATAATTCATACCTTTTTTATTATAGCTTATCCCGATACAAAAGTCAATATTATTTTCAAAATATCCGCTCCGCGCGTTAAAAAATTTGCCCCGCGCGCACGCGGAGCAAATAAAAATGTTTATTCGAGTTCTTTCAGCCAACCCTCCGCACAGGCGTCGGAAGGCATGCGCCAATCCCCTCTCGGCGACAGGCTGACCGAGCCGACTTTAACGCCGTCCGGCAAACAGGAACGCTTGAACTGCTGCGAGAAAAACCGCTTGTAAAAACGTACGAGCCATTTTTTGACGGTCTCTTTGTCATATACGCCGCTGAACGCCGTTTGCGCAAGGAAGAACACCTTTTTCGGGGAAAAGCCCCAACGTATCGCATAATACAGGTAAAAGTCGTGCAATTCGTAAGGCCCCACGAGCTCTTCCGTCTTCTGCGCGATCTTGCCGTTTTCGGGGGGAAGAAGTTCGGGGCTTATTTCGGTATGCAGGATGTCTGCGAGCGTTTCTTTCAGCTTTCCGCCGAGCCTTTCAGCCTCATACGCGATAAGATATTTGACGAGCGTTTTGGGAACGGATGCGTTCACGCCGTACATAGACATATGGTCGCCGTTATAGGTCGCCCAACCGAGCGCAAGCTCGCTTAAATCGCCCGTACCCACCACGATGCCGCCCGTGTCGTTTGCGATATCCATAAGCACCATGGTGCGCATGCGCGCCTGCGCATTTTCATACGCGGCGTTTTTTACGCTTTCGTCGTGCCCGATGTCTTTGAAATGCGCGCGGACGGTATCTGCAATGTTTACCGTCTTGAACGTAACGCCGAGGTCGCGCATGAGCGCGAGCGAATTGTTGTACGTTTTGTCCGTCGTGCCGAAACAGGGCATCGTTACAGCCACGATATCTTTTAGGTCTTTCCCCAATTTTTTGAAGGCGCGCACCGTTACGAGCAATGCAAGCGCACTGTCCAATCCGCCCGAAATACCGAGCACCGCGGTCTTTGCGTTCGTATGCGCAAGCCGCTTTTTCAGCCCCGCCGTCTGTATGGAAAGGATCAGTTCCGCCCTTTCGTCCAACGCGCCGCCTTGCGGCACAAAGGGAAGCCGAGCCACGGGGCGCGTAAGTTTTTCTCCGCCGCGATCCGCGGAAAACGAGACCGTGCAATACCCTGCCAAATCGCGCCCGTCATAAAAAGTATTGATGCGGCGGCGCTCGAAAGAGAGTTTTTCCGCATCGATCTCCGTTACGATCATGCCGTTTTCGAAGAGGGAGCTCTCTTTGAGTATTTCTCCGTTTTCCGCCACGATGTTATGCCCGGAAAACACCATATCCGTCGTAGATTCGCCTTCGCCCGCATCCGCATACACATAGCCGCTGACCGTCTTTGCGGACTGCGCCCTGACGAGCAGACGGCGGTACTCCGCCTTGCCCGCCGTTTCATCCGATGCGGATAAATTCACGATGATGTTTGCGCCCGCGTGCGCGTGCGCCGCCGAGGGCGGGTTGGGTACCCACAGATCCTCGCACAGCTCCGCCGCGACCGTAAAATCTTTCTCCTTTTCTTCGGCAAATATCAGTTTGTTGCCGAAGGGGATCTTTTCGCCGAAAAAATCTACCTGCGTATTTTCGCCCGTATACGGCTGAAAATTTCGCTTTTCATAAAATTCGGCGTAATTGGGCAGGTGCGTTTTCGGAACAAAAGCGAGCACCTTTCCGCCCCCTACCGCCGCGGCACAATTGTAAAGCACGCCGCCGAGGCGCACGGGAACGCCGACGAAAAGGAGCATTTTTCTCCCTTCCGTTTCCCGCGCGAGCAGACGAAGATTTTCCTCGCAGTCGTCTGAAAGCACCTTTTGCCCGAATAAGTCGCCGCAGGTATAGCCGCACAGCGAAAGCTCGGGGAATACGAGCAGCTGCACGCCCGCTTTGTCTGCCTGCGCCACAGTTTCGGCTATTTTTTTTGTATTGTAGCGGACATCGGCGACGCGAAGTTCGGGCGTCGCCGCGGCTACCCTGACAAAACCGTATTTCATCGCAAAAAATTATTCCCCGTCGTCCTCGGCAGGTTCTGCCGCGTCGTCCGCAGGTTTACCTTTATAAGCCGCGCGGATCTTTTCCTCGATCTCTTTGGATTTTTCGGGATTGTTTTTCAGCCATTCGCGCATCTTTTCGCGCCCCTGCGCCACCTTTTCGCCCTCATAAGAGAACCACGAACCGCTCTTGGTTATGACGCCTGCGTTGCTGCCGAGGTCGATGATGCACCCTTCCTGCGATATGCCTTCGCCGTACAGGATATCGAATTCCGCGGTTTTGAAGGGAGGCGCGAGCTTGTTTTTGACGATCTTAGCCCTCGTTTTATTCCCCATGATGCCTTCGCTGTCTTTCAGCGCGTCAGCCTTGCGGACGTCGATGCGCACGCTCGCGTAGAATTTAAGCGCCTTGCCGCCCGTGGTCGTTTCGGGATTACCGAACATGACGCCGACTTTTTCGCGGAGCTGATTGATGAAGATGACGCAGGTCTTGGATTTATTGATGATGCCCGTCAGTTTCCTGAGCGCCTGCGACATAAGCCGCGCCTGCAAACCGACGTGCGATTCGCCCATCTCTCCTTCAATTTCCGCTTTCGGGGTAAGCGCCGCGACCGAGTCGATGACGATAAGATCGACCGCGCCGCTCCTTACGAGCGCGTCGCAAATGTCGAGCGCCTGTTCGCCCGTGTCAGGCTGAGAAACGTAAAGATTGTCTAGGTCGACGCCCAACTTTTTCGCATAGGTCGGATCGAGCGCGTGCTCCGCATCGACGAATGCCGCAATGCCGCCCGTCTTCTGAATCTGCGCGATCGCATGGAGCGCAACCGTCGTTTTACCGGAAGATTCCGGCCCGTATATTTCGATGATCCTGCCGCGGGGCAGTCCGCCGATGCCGAGGGCGATATCCAGCGACAGGCAGCCCGTGGGGATGACCTCGATATCGACATTCCCCGCCGAAGCGCCGAGCTTCATGATCGCACCTTTGCCGTAATGCTTTTCGATCTGTGCAAGGACCTGATCGAGCGCCTTCATCTTTTCGTTATCCATTCTATCTCTCCAAATAAATATTTTTCTGAATTTTCAGCGATGTATGCCTCGCATACTACTTGATTTGTTTATATAAAAGGAACAGTGCCTGATCGATCGCGCGGGCGGTTATCGCCTCGCGGCCGCCTTTGAAAATGTATTTATAGACGTACACGGCGTCGTCCAACCCCACGGCGATATAGCAAAGCCCCACCGGTTTATTCGTATTATCAGACTGCGGCCCCGCGATGCCCGTCGTTGCGAGCGATACATTGCAATTTCCAGAAGCGAGCAGCCCTGCCGCCATCTCGTAAGCCGTTTCGTCGGATACGGCGCCGTGTTTTGTGAGCGTTTCCGCAGACACGCCCAAACGTTTCATTTTGGAACCGTTGTCGTATGCGACCACGCTTTCAAACAGCACGGAACTTATACCCGGCACCTCTATCAGCCGTTTTGCTACGCCGCCCCCCGTAAAAGACTCACCGACAGACAACCGCAAATGGCGGACTTTCAGCATTTCGTAAATACATGCGTTGAGAGGCGTATCGTCGAGCGCATAAATATAGTCGTTCAGCCCGCTTACCAAAACGCGCATGACTTCGTCCGTCAGCATTTTGGGAGAGTCGGCATCGTAAACGATCTGAATGCGAACGTCTGCCCCGTTTTCAGAAATGCCGAACGCAAGTTTATTGCCACACAGCTCTTTCACCTCGGCGAGCACAGCTTTCAGCTTTTCCTCGGGAACGCCGACCGCCCGAACGACCAGCCGATCGTGTTTAACGCCGTACTTACCGTCGAGGAACGGAGCTACCTCTTCACGCACGCAAGCCGCAAGCGACGGCGAATTTTCAAGGAAAAAAAAGGTTTTCTGCCCCTGCCCGATGCGCTTTTCGTCAGAGTCCTGCACTTTCAGAATACCGCAGGCAAGCGCGCGCAGGGCGGGCAATTTATCCCCTTCCGCTATCACGAATACGTTTTCGAAAAAATTTTTGCATTCGGCAAAAGTCTGCGAAAACTCTCTTTCGTCCGCATCGGACAGAAAGAATATCTTATCGATACGATATCCGCCGTCGATGAGCGCGGAAATGAATGCGTTCATGCCCTTTTCCGAAATGGGATCGTATATGTTCCTTGCGACGATGCAACCGTTTTTCATTCGGACACGGTGCTCTCCTCTTCTTTTTCAGATTTATTTTCCGCAGAAGAACCAAAAACTTTTTTGTTCTTTACGATATACGAAGTGCCCGACCAAATGGTCAAAACCGTAGCGATCGCCAAACAGACAAGCCCTATCACGTTGAAGACCTTGCTCGCCGCAGCGATGGAAAAGAAATCCGCCCCGGCAAGGAGCATCGCAATGGCGATATCCTGAAAAGTCGTTTTCACCTTTCCGATTTTATCGGCGGCAAGAACCAGCCCCGTGCTCGCCGCGACCATGCGGAACCCGCTGACGATCAGTTCGCGCGCAAGAATTACGGCGACGCAGACGCCTGCGGCTATCATCACCCATTCCCCTGCCCACATCACGAGCAAGACCTCGGGCTTGACGAGCATACAGATGAGCGCGGAAGATACGAGCACCTTATCGGCGATGGGATCGAGAAACTTTCCGAGATTCGTCACAAGGTTATATTTCCTTGCGATATGCCCGTCGATAAAATCGGTGCAGGACGCCACGATAAAGATGATGCAGGCAATGAAATAATTGTACGGTATGACCGTAAGAAAAAATACGACTACAAAAACCGGGATCAAAAAGATCCTCGAAAGCGTTATTTTGTTCGGCAAATTCATTCTTGATAATCCTCCGTGACACCGAAAAGGTCGTAGCTGTCATGCCCCGTTATCAGTACCGTATAGTACTCGCCCTGACAAGCCTGTCTTGCATGAAAATAAACTTTTCCGTCTATTTCGGGCGCGCTGAAATACGCTCTGCCCTCAAACCTTTCGTTTTCATAGTCTATCCCGTCGCAGAGAACTTCTATCTTCTTCCCGACGAACCCCGAAAGGTATTTTGCAGAAATTTTTTCCTGTACGCGGTACAGCTGCTTTACGCGCTTTTCTTTTATCCTCTTCGGTATCTGTTCCTTGAGTTTATAGGCAGGCGTTTCCGGCTCTCTCGAATAGGCAAAAAAGCCGCAATTCGTCAGTTGCGCCTCTTCGAGGAATGCCGCCAACGCGGCAGACTCCTCTTCCGTTTCCGAAGGGAACCCCGCAATAAAGGTAGAACGTATCGATATTTCGGGTATATTATCGCGCAGTTTTTTGATGAGCGCAAGATATTCCGCGCGCGTCCCCTTACGATTCATGCGCTTTAATATTCGGTCTTCGCTGTGCTGCAGCGGAATATCTATGTATTTTATGACCTTAGGGTTATCGCGCATTTCCGCGATGAGCGCATCGTCTATCACGTCGGGATAGCAATACAGCAGGCGCACGCTTCCGATATTTTCCAAAGCCGAGAGCGCGCGGATAAGATCTACAAGCCGCCTCTTTCCGTATAAATCCTCGCCGTAGCGCGTCACATCCTGCGCGACGAGTATCAGTTCGGACAGGTCGCCGAGCGAAGCCGCCTCTTCGGTCAGCTCCTCCATCGGATAGGAACGGTATCTGCCGCGGATCTTCGGGATCAGGCAATAGGTGCAAAAGTTATTGCATCCGTCCGCTATCTTCAAATACGCATAGTGCGCGGGCGTTGTAAGCACCCGCCCCTGCAAATGCTCGCAGCCTTGCCCGACATAATTCACGCGCCCGTTTTCGTAGGAACTTGCGAGGGCGCCCCAAAGCGCCTCTGCGTCGCTGCAGCCGAGAAATATATCTCCCTCGGTAAGGGAAGGAAAAAGCTCGCCGATATACTTTTCGGGAAGGCACCCCGCGACCACAAGTTTTTCGAGCGCCCCGCCGCGGTACCGATCGCATTCGAGCACCGTGTCGATGGCTTCTTTTCTCGACTCTTCGAGAAAGGCGCAGGTATTTACGATAAGGATGTTCGCCTCGGAAATGTCATCCGTGATCTCGGCGCCGTGCGAACGGATCACGTCTAAAAGCCGCTCTCCGTCCACCCTGTTTTTATCGCATCCGAGAGAAATCATCCCGAATTTTTTATTTTTTAAAAAGTCAGTTGCCATAGTCGCCGTACTTGCTTTCAAATTCATCCTGCGTCATGAGCACTTTGCGCGCCTTTGCGCCATCGAACGCGGAAATATAGCCCATATTTTCCATCCATTCAATGATCTTGCCCGCCTTCGGATAGCCGACCGAGCATTTGCGCTGTATCATGGAAATGGAAGCCTGTCCTATGGATACGACATAGCGGAGAGCGTCGATATATACCGCCTCGACGCTGTCGTCCCCTTCGCCGCCGCCTTCCGCGCCGCCTCCGCCGTTGCCGTTGATAAAGTCGGCAACGCCGTCGTCAAAATACGCCTCGTTATGCTCTTTGACGTAATTCACGACGTCCTGCACTTCCTGCGAACTTAAAAACGCGCCCTGTACGCGGTACGGGAAAGGCATATCGTCCATTTTATAGAGCATATCGCCGTAGCCGAGCAATTTCTCCGCGCCGGAAGAATCGAGAATGGTGCGCGAATCCACTTCCTGCACGACCTTGAACGCTACGCGCGTAGGCAGGTTGGATTTGATGATACCCGTGATGACGTCGGTGGAAGGCCTCTGCGTTGCGAGCACCAAATGAATGCCCGCCGCGCGCGATTTCTGCGTCAGGCGCTGTATCCTGTCCTCTATCTCTTTCTTTGCGACCGTCATCAGGTCGGCAAGCTCGTCTATTATCATGACGATCTTCGGCAGGCGCTCTTCGTCATCGTCGAGATTTGCGTTGTACTCGTCTATCTCGCGCACGAGCCGCCCGCTCTTGGTTTTCTGCTTGAAAAGGCTGTAACGGCGCTCCATTTCCGTGATCGCCCAATTGAGTACGGTGATGACCTTTGCAGGCTCGTAAATGATCTCGTTGATCATCAGGTGCGGCAGTTTGTCGTAAATGTTGAACTCGACCTGTTTGGGATCGACGAGTATGATGCGCAGCTCTTCGGGGCTGTACTTATAGAGCAGGCTGATAATGAGCGCATTCAAGCATACGCTCTTGCCCGAGCCCGTAGAACCCGCCACGAGCAGGTGTTTCATCTTCTTGATGTCGCCGCAGATCGCCCTGCCCTCGATATCTTTGCCGAGCCCGAACATGAGCGAACCCGCTTTGGCGTTTTGGAATTTGTCCGAAAGAATGATCTCTTTCAGCCCGACGGTCGACTTTTGCTTGTTCGGCACCTCTATGCTGATGGAACCGTTTTCGTAGTTGGTCTGAATGTTGACGCCGTCCTTCGCGTGCAGGCGCATGGCTATTTCTTTGTCGCAGCCCAGAACGCGGCTGGTCGGGATATTCCCCGGTATATTGATATCGTAGCGAGTCACCGTGGGGCCCTGCGTTACGGAAAGCACTTCCGTAGGTATTTTCAGCTGATAAAGCGTATCGACGATGGTTTCTTTGTTGTGCTCGATCTCGTCGCCGTCCGCCGCGCGCATGCTTTGGTAGTCGCTCAGCATATTGATGGGCGGCGCCACATAGCGCGCATAAATGTGCTTTTTCTTGGGCGGCTCCTGCGCCTGCTCGGCGGCAGGTTCCGCACGGGGCGTTTCTCTGCGCGAAACGAGCGGTTCTTCGCGGCGTTCTTCTCCGCGCAGCCGTTCCGCCGCTTCGGGAACGGCTGAACTGCCGACCTCTTCCTCGTCGCCGTCAAACAGGTCGACGGCGGAATCGAAGTCGTCGGAGATCGGCTGCAACAGCGAACGCTCTTCTTCCTCTTCCGCCTGTTCCTGCTCCTTTTCGTAATCGCTCGGCGGCATAAAGCGGACTTCTTCGTCCCTTCTGCCGCGGGGCTCCGTGCGCGGTGCGGAGCGTGCGGGCTTTTCCTCAGGTTCGGCCGCGCGCGTTTCCGCAGGCTTTTCCGGCGCTCTTTCCGCAGGCTCGCCGCGCAAATCGGATACGCTTTCGCTCCTGCGTTCGCCGCGCAGGGAAGGCGCGGGATTTTCCGGTTCTATCCTGCGTTCGCTTCGGACGGGCGGCGCCGCTTCGTCGTCTTTCCGCGCGGCGACGTCGCTTTCAGCCGTGCGGCGAGGCTCCATGTCTGCAGGCGCGGAAGAAGGTACGTCGTTGCGGTAAAAATTGCCGCTGTCCGCGCGAGAAGATGCGGGCACGTCCGCCTGTGCGTCGCGCGTGGTATCCGTAACGATCTTTTTCGGCCTGTTCGTATACGTTATGTTGCTCTCCGCATCGTCGGAATACAGCGCGGAATAGCTTGCGGAAGGCGCACTGCCCTGCGCCTGCGAGGAAACACCGCTTGCAGGCGTCTGCGAGGCAGACGGCGCGCTCTGCGGTTTTGTTTCCGCGCGGGGCGTTTCCGTCCTGTTCGACCTTTCATGCCCCTCTGAATACGAGGTGGGCGTGCTGCGGAAATTATTCGAATATTGCTGTTCGGATATCTTTCCCCTGTTCTTATTGAAATAAGAATCGGAATCGAAAATGAGATTGTTTGTATATCCCGAGGCATTGTCGGGATACAATATGCTCCTGCTCTGCGCATACGGCGTAAGCGGCTGCTGCGGTTGCTGCGGCGGCTGAGGCTGTAAGATCTCCTCCCGTCTTGCCGCTTCCGCGCGGCGGTCCTGCCGCATTTCGCGCCGGCTCTTCATGTCGAACTCGTCGCCCACGGCAAACAGTCTGCGGGAAGGATCTTCATAATGCGCCTGCGGCTGATACTGCTGCGGCGCCTGATACTGCGGCATCTGACTCGCATCGTACTGCTGCGGCTGACCGTACTGCGCCGCAGGATCCTGCACGGACTGCTGTACGGGTTCCGCATAATTCAGGTCATACAGCCCCGAAGTGTCGCGCGCGGCGGCATCGGTCATGCGCTCCTGTTCCTGTTTCCTGCGCCGCCTTTCCGCAGAAACCGACGCGCGGGATGCGTAAATGAAATACGCCGTCGCCGCGAGCAAAAGCGAAAAGATGATATATCCGCCCACATACGTCGTGAGCCTGACAACGGGATAGACGACAAGCCCTACTATGACGCCGCCGCCCGTCGTGCGGAAGAAACTGTTTTCGCCCGCGCGGTAGCAAGCGGAAAGATACGCGCCGTAGCTTTGCCTGCTGCTGATGCCGCCCGCCTGAGAAGTTATCGTATGGATGAGGCACACAAAAATAACGAAAGCGAGAATGCAGAGCGCCGCCGTCTTTTTCCGCACGGCTATTTTTTTGCCGGAAATGAGCACGATGCCGCCGTATATGAGGGCGGCGAGGACCGCATAGGCGCAATAGCCGAACGTTCCGAGCAAAAAACTGCTTATGGCAAACCCCACGCTGCCGAAAATGACGCTGCGCGTTATGAGGATGACGAGAGCGACCGCCGCAAACAAAATCAGCACGAAACCCAAAGTTTCGCGCGTGAGCAAGCGTTCCTTGTCTTTTTTATTGTTTTCGCTGCCTCTTCCCAAATTATTCAAAGCCTACTCCCCCGGCGTGCCTTACGCACGCGGTTTTTCTCTTCAATATAACGGTAATATTATACCATTTATCGCATTTTTTATCAACTGCAAAAGGCGGTAAATAGAAAAAAACCCGCGGGAAAAATCCCGCGGGAATATTTTTGCCGAGGCAAATTTACATATCTTCCTTTTCGTTGCTCCAGGAATACATTTTGCGCAGCTCTTTGCCGACCGCCTCGAGCTGATGGGACGCTTCCATCGCCCGTTTTGCGTTGAAATGCGCCCTGCCGTTGTTGTTTTCGGCGATCCATTTGCTTGCAAACGTACCGTCCTGGATCTCTTCGAGGATCTTTTTCATTTCCTTTTTGGTTTCGTCGGTAACGATGCGCTTGCCCGTTTCGTAATCGCCGAACTCAGCCGTATCGGAAATGGAGTAGCGCATCAAAGAGAACCCGCCCTTGTAGATGAGGTCAACGATGAGCTTCATCTCGTGGATGCACTCGAAATAAGCATTTTTCGGATCGTACCCCGCCTCGACGAGCGTTTCAAAGCCCGCTTTCATCAGCGCCGTAACGCCGCCGCAAAGGACAGCCTGTTCGCCGAACAGGTCGGTTTCCGTTTCGCACTTGAAAGTCGTTTCGAGAACGCCCGCACGCGAACCGCCGATGCCCGCCGCATAAGCGAGCGCGATGTCGAGCGCTTTGCCCGTTGCGTCCTGATGGATGGCGACGAGGCAAGGCGTGCCTTTGCCCGCCACATACTCGCTCCTGACCGTATGGCCGGGCGCCTTCGGCGCGATCATGAACACGTCTACATTTGCGGGAGGCGTGATCTGCTTGAAGTGAATGTTGAAGCCGTGCGCGAACGCGAGCGCCTTCCCTTCCGTAAGGTTGGGCAAAATGCTCTCTTTGTAGATCTTCGCCTGCCTCTCGTCGGGGGTGAGGATCATGATGATATCCGCAGCTTTCGTAGCCTCTGCGGCAGTCATGACCTTAAAGCCCGCCTTTTCGGCGACCGCCCAAGATTTGCTCCCTTCATAAAGACCGATAACGACTTTAACGCCGCTGTCTTTCAGGTTGAGCGCGTGGGCGTGCCCCTGGCTGCCGTAGCCGATGATGGCGACCGTCTTGTTCTTGAGCAGATTGATGTCACAATCGGACTGATAGTATATTTTTGACATTTTTTCTTCCTCCGAAAAATGAATTTCCTGTATTTTGGCCGAATCTTTCGGTTGTCGAAACAATTATAGTACGCGGCGGGCTTTTAAGTCAAGCGGAAAAGCGCAATTTTATTTATTAATTTTCGCAATCGGTTCCATTCGATTTCCGAATCGCGCAAAGGTGCGGCTCAATATGCCGCAAACAATTGCTTTCGGAGAAAAAAAAAGGTATAATATGAAAAAACGAAAGCAATTTACGGAGATCATCATGCGAAAGACTTCATACAGAGAACTCATTTTATTGAAAAACGTTCTGCGCGACGAAGCCGTATCGGCGTTCGCCGAGGCGGCGGAAAACGACGACGCCGAAAATTACGCGCGCGCCCTTGCCCTTCTCATGGAGCGCGACGAACAGCATTCGCTCGCCCGCCGCATAGCCGACGCCGTGCTTTACGACGACAACCTGTTTGCGCGCCGCGCCTTTGCGGGTACGCTCAACGGCGATATCCGCGCCGCATACCGGCGCGACCTCGGCATTTTATACGCACTCGCGAAGGCGGCGGATACCCTTCCCCCGCGCATATCCGAATGCGTGAAGGAAGGCATGCCCCGCATCGGCAGAGGCGACTCCGACCTCTTCGGCAGAGATTGGACTTCGGACGAAACGCTCCTGCGCCTTGAAAAATTCTACGCCGCGAACGGCTACGGCAAATTTATCGGGCATAAAGCGTTCACATTCGAAAACGGAGCGCTCGTTCCCGTTAAAAACACTTCCGATATATCCCTTTCCGACCTGAAAGATTACGAAGACGAAAAGCGCGCCGTGGAAGACAATATCGTCAATTTTGTGGAAGGGCTGCCCTACTCGAATATGCTGCTGTACGGCGATAAGGGTACGGGCAAATCCTCCACCATACACGCCATGCTGAACAAATACGCGGAACGCGGACTGCGCGCCGTAGAAATACCGAAAGAGCAGATCAGGGAGATCAACGCCCTGAAAGAGACGCTCGCCTCCCTGCCCTTCAAATTCATGATATTTATAGACGATCTTTCCCTCGAAGAGCACGACGAAAAGGTCGCCTCTCTCAAAGCGAGCCTGGAAGGCAGCATGAACGAGAAGAGCGCAAACGTCATGATCGCCGCGACTTCCAACAGACGGCATATCCTGAAAGAAAATTTTTCCGACCGTGACAACAGCGTGCACGCCTCCGACACGATGGCGGAACAGCTTTCCCTTTCCGACCGTTTCGGACTAACCGTTCTCTTCTCTTCCACCGGCAAAGCGGAGTACCTGTCCATCGTGCGCCAGCTCGCCAAAGACAGGGATATCGGCACCGCCGACGAAGAGCTTTGCTCTCTTGCCGAGCGTTGGGCGCTCAGCAAGGGCGGGCGTTCGCCGCGCCGCGCAAAACAGTTCGTCGACTACCTTTACGCATGCAAAATGAAAAACTCCGAAGTCCTTATATGAAAAAACGCGCCGCACGGCGCGTTTTTTTGCTCTCATTCCCCTTTGTTCAGGCGCGATAACGCCTCTTTTGCGGCATAGTAAATATCCCCCGCGCCGAGAACGAGCACCGTATCTCCGCCCGTCAGCGTGCCTTTCAGGTATAATACGAGCTCCTTCACCGTTTCTATGTACAGCGCGTTCCCCAAATGTTCGGCAAGCGTCAGCGCACAGCCTTCCGCGTCAAAATATTCGCGCGCCGCATAGGTCTTGTAGATCACGAGATCGTCTATGCCCGAAAGAACGTTGACGAACTCGTCGAAAAACGCCTTCGTCCTAGAATAGGTGTGCGGCTGAAATAGGACGATCAGCCTTCCGCGGGCGATCTCGTGCGCGGTCTGCAGCGCCGCGGCGATCTCGCTCGGGTGATGTGCGTAATCGGCAATAAACCGCGCGCCGGCATACCTGCCGATGTTTTCAAATCGACGGCGGATCCCCTTGAATTTTTCCAATCCTTCCGCGATGAGGAAGGGCGGAAAACGGTAATACAGCCCCGCCGCGGCAGCCGCCAGAGCGTTGTAAATATTGTGCTTTCCATAGACATTTAGACGTATTCTGTCGAGCATTTCCCCGCCGGCGCGCAGCGTGAAGGCATATTTTCCGTTCGCTCCCGCGATCTCTTCGGCGCCCACGTCGCTCTTCGGAGAAAGCCCGAACGTCAATGCGGGGCGGATCAATTCGGCAATTTTATCTTCCCGGCAAACGATCGCAGCCCCCGCTTTTTCGCAAAATTCACAGTAGGCGCGCGTAAGATTCTCGGCGTTCTTATAGTAATCCAAATGGTCGGCATCCGTATTGAGGACGATCGCCGCACTCGGGCGGAGTTTGAGAAAATTCCCCATATACTCGCACGCCTCGGTAACGAAGAACCGCTCGCCGCCGATGCGCATGTTGCCGAATTCGGCGTCTTCGCCGCCGATATGCGCGGTTACGGTGCCCGCACAATTATCTATCACGTGCGCGCACATTGCCGTCGCCGTCGTTTTGCCGTGGCAGCCCGCCACGGCGATCACGTTTTTATATTCCTCAGCGATCAACGCAAGCAGCTCTGCCCTGCCGATCACGGGGATCCCCCGCTCCATCGCCGCCAGGCGTTCCGGATTGTTCTGATTTATCGCCGAACTGCATACGACCGCCTGCGCGTTTCCGATATTTTCCCTCGCGTGAGAAGGGTAAATTTTTACGCCGCGGGCGCGCAATGCGGCGGTCCTGCCGTTTTCGGAAATATCGCTTCCGCTTACCGACACCCCCTTGCGGAGCAGATATTCCGCCAGTCCGCTCATACTGACGCCGCCTATCCCCACAAAAAATACTTCTTTCAATTCCCGCCAAAAGCTCTTTATCATGGCATAGTATATGCCCGTTCCGACAAAAATAGACAAAATTTTCAAAAAATTTCATTTTTTTGTAAAAAATTTTTGTTTGGCACTTGAAAAACCGAAAATTATATAGTAAAATGTATGCAGGAAGCCAAAATCTTTCATAAGGAGGTACAGTCTTGAATATTTCTGAAGTACGGATAAGGTTCGTAAAAAAGGATGACAGCAAGCTGAAAGCCGTCGCATCCGTCACGCTCGACAATTGTTTCGTCGTGCATGACATAAAGATCATTGACGGAACGGACGGACTTTTCATCGCTATGCCCAGCCGCAAAACGAGCGACGGGGAATTCAAAGATATCGCACACCCCTTGAACACCGAGACCCGAGAAGCACTGAAAAACGCGATACTGAATGCCTATGCCGATGCGCTCGAAAAAGAGAATTCTTGACTTTGCGGGGCAAGATGAGAAGTACAGAAACGGGGAAGAGTAACATCTTCCCCGTTTCTGTATTTTAATTTTAAATTTATCCGCCGAAAACATGCGCGATATTTTTAACGACTTTATTTTTCACAAGAACAAACATTACATATCTTCGCTTTCATTTTATCTTGGTTTGGATAAACCCCATGCATAATTTAAAAATCAAAAAGGAGCCGCTCAAACGGCTCCTTTTTTGCGAAAAGTTATGAGTTATCTCTTTTTGAACAGCCTTTGCACAAAGGTGGGCAAGGGTTTGTCATCTTCCTGCGCGCCTTGATACTGCGGCTGTGCACTCTGTGCGGGAGCCTGCGCGCTTTGGCGGTACTGCCCGCCCTGCGGCTGCGCATAACCCTGCTGTGCCTGCTGCTGATATTGCGGCTGCGCCTGATACTGCATATTCTGCCCCTGTGCAGGCTGACGGTACTGCGGCTGAGCGTTCTGCGCGGGCGCCTGCGGTTCCTGACGGTATTGCGGTGCCTGCTGCTGAGCCTGTTGGTACGCCTGCTGCGAACGGGCATACTGCTCCTGACTGCGCTCGTATTGCTGCTGTTGATAAGGCTGCCTGTAAACGGGCGGCTGCTGCCCCTGCATCGTATTGTTTACGGGCGTGCGGATATAGGAAGGCGATACGTTCTGCGGCTGCATATTCTGCACGGGAGCCTGTCCTTCGCCGTTCCCTTCGGGCAGACCGCGGTTGACAAAGAAATTGCGGCTCGCCACGTTGCGCTCGTCCTTCGGGTTGAGCATGTTTTCGGTATTGGGGAAGCCCGTTGCGATGACGGTAACTTCCACTTCGTCGTTGATATTGCTGTCTATGCAGGCGCCGAAGATGATGTTCGCGGAATAGTCTACCACGCTCTGCACAAGCGTTGCGGCGGTCTGCACTTCGTCCATCGTGAGGTCATTGCCGCCTACGATATTCAGGATGACGCCCTTCGCGCCCTCGATGGTCGTCGTAAGCAGAGGGCAGTTTACGGCAAGGCGCACCGCCTCGACGATCCTGTTTTCGCCCTTCGCCACGCCTACGCCCATGTGCGCAAGCCCCTGATCTTTCAGGATCGTGCGAACGTCCGCAAAGTCGAGGTTGATGAGCGCGGGATTGACGATAAGGTCGGCAATGCCGCGGATACCCTGTTTGAGAATTTCGTCCGCAACGCGGAGCGCCTCCACCATCGGCGTGTTTTTAGGCACGACGCAGGAAATTTTGTCGTTCGGGATGATAATGAGCGTATCGACATACTTTCTGAGATTTTCCAATCCCTTGACCGTGTTGTCCATGCGCTTTTTGCCTTCAAAGTTGAACGGCTCGGTGACGACGGCGATGGTCAGAATTTTCAGATCGCGCGCGATCTTCGCAATGACGGGTGCAGCGCCCGTGCCCGTACCGCCGCCCATGCCTGCGGTAATGAACAGAAGGTCGGTGTCTTTGACCGCCTCGGTGAGCACTTCTTTGCTCTCTTCGGCAGCCGCCCTTCCGACTTCGGGCTCCGCGCCCGCGCCGAGCCCCTTGGTCAGCGCCGAACCGATCTGGATCTTGTTTTCCGCTTTGGATAAAAGAAGTATCTGCTTATCGGTATTGACGGCGACATAGCTTGCGCTTTGAATACCCGCCTCGATCATGCGGTTGACCGCGTTGCAGCCTGCCCCGCCGACGCCGATGACTTTGATCCTCGCAACCCCGGAAAGGTTGTCTTCTAATCCGTTAAACATTGAATGTTATCCTCCGAATGCGTAAAATAATTTATGAATGACTCCCTGTTCCCCTTCGGTTTCCAGAGCCATATTGAGCAGGCTCAAAAGAGAGCTCTGCACAGGTTTATTGTAATACGGCAATTTCGGCGCGATGATATCGACGACTTTGTTCAGCCTTCCGCTGATATGTTCGCGCGCGCCGCGAATGCCCGTAACGCCGCCGCCCGTAAGCAAAACGGGCTTGTACTCCGTATAGCGGGTATACCCGAGTTCGAGGCAGCGGTTGATTTCCTCGCAAAGGATATCCAACCCCTCTTTGACTTTTTCTTTAATTTCTGCCGCGGAAACGGAATAACTTTCCTTTCCGTCGTTGTATTCGATGACCGAACCTTCCACATCGATGCTGGAAAGGTTGATCTTTTTGAGCATGGCCTCGGCAGCCTCGAAAGGAAGCTGCGTATCCTCTATCATATGCGCCGCAACATGGCCGCCGCCGACGGACGCCGCGCGCTGGAATACAATGCCGTTGCCGCATACGACGGAAAAGGTCATAGACATATACCCGACGTCGAGCAAAACGGCATATTCGTCGCGCACTTCCGACGGGATAAGGTACAGCGCCTCCGCCAACGATATGGGCAAAAATTCTATCTTTTTGACGCCATATTCCCCCAAAATGTTGCGGAAAAGCTCGGTAAAACGGGGATCGGCATAAAAATAACTCAGATAGCCTTCGAGCGAATCGCTGATCATTCCGACGGGATCGATCACGCGGCGCTTGTCCGACGTGATAAAGTAGACGGAGCCGCGGCGGATAAATTCGCCGTACCTGTCGTCCGCTTCGAACCCGTTTTTATAGAGAAGGTCGATATCCGAAGACATCACCTTTCTTTTCCTCTGAAAGCTGACGAGCTGTCGCTTGGATACCACGTTGAGGAACTCTCCCGGTACCCCCACATAGACCTTTTTCGTGCCTCCGCCGCAGCTGAGCTCCATGCGTTCGAGCGCGGCGAACACGGCAGATTTCAACCCCGCGGGATCGAAAAAAACTCCGTCGGCAAAACCGTCGTATTTTTCCGTATGCATACCCTTGAAAACAAAGGTGTTGTTCACGCCGCGGCTGCCCGTCAGAGCGGTGATCTCCGACGATTCCACGCACAACACGGCAACGCTTTTACCGCTCATATCCTATATCCTTTCCCGCTCGCCCGAAAGCATCGTTTATACAATCACTATTATATAATAAAAATTTTTATATGTCAATAAAAAAACGTTCCCCGAGAGAATTTCCCGGGGAAAATAAGCAGGCAATTTTTACCTTGCCGCGTCACGCCGACGGCGGCGAATATGTGCCGGAGAAATGTTGCGCGTTCACCCTGCTTTCATCCTCCACATAGGCAGACAAAAGATAACCGTATGTTTTCTGCGCGTCGGACAACTGCGCATAGAGCGCGAGCGATTCCTGAAAGCACAGCATGGCATGAGCAGACTCTTCGCTCACTTCGAGAAGCCACAGCTCCAAGCCTTCGGTAAACACGAAATGGAAATACTCCAGGCCGTTCGTTCCGCCCGAATTGTATTCGATCTCGGAAAACCTGCCCGCAATGCCGCCGAGCGCATCGCCGGCATAGGCGAGCATATCGTTCAGCAGCGAAAACTGCACGCGCTGGTCGGCGGCGAGCGTTTCCCCCACCGAGGCAGAAGAAAAAGTGAATCCTTTTATCTTTACGTTGGCCGCCGCGCCGTGAATATTGCTTTCGTTCGATTTTTTTATGCTGAGGATCTTGCCGTTTTCATCGGTGACGTAGAAAAACTCCGCATCGTTTCCTTCGGCATCCTTCCCGGCAAAGGAATAGGCGTACCGCTCGTATTCCTCTTCGATGACGACGGAGACCTTATTCGGAAAACTTTTCTTTACCGAAATGACGTTGAGATATGTACCGTCTTCCGCACAGACTTGCTCGACGATGGAATCGACGTTGCCCGTTTTGAAAAAGAGATAGCTCTTGTTGAGGTATTCGTTCAGCCGCGCCTGTACCTTTTCCGCACTTGCGGACGCCGCGGTGCTGCCCGTTTCGTAACGCACGTCGAACTGCGTGATGGAACACACGGAATTGAACGTGATGATAAACACGAGCAGAAATATGGCGACGGCGTAGCCTATGACCAATTTTTTGCTTCTCATCGGAACTCCTCTTCGGTTTGTAAATTGTCAGACGCGGATGCGGCGTATCTTCGCCCCGAGCGACGATAGTTTGTACTCGAAATCGGAGTACCCCCTGTCGATGTGCGAAAGGTCGGTGACCGAGCTTTGCCCTTCGGCCGAGATCGCCGCAAGCGTGAGCGCCGCGCCGCCGCGCAGATCTCCCGCCACAACGTCGGCCCCGTGCAAAGCACGAACGCCGCGCACGAACGCCGCACGCCCGCGCACGGTTATGTCCGCACCCATCCGGATCAGTTCGGGAACGTGTTTGAACCGCGTTTCGAAAAGATTCTCCACGATGACCGTGGAACCTTCCGATATACAGGCGAGCGCCGTGGCGGGCGCCTGCAAGTCGGTGGGAAACCCCGGATAAGGCATCGTTTCGATCATGCGCAGCGATCTTCTCGTCCGTCCGCTCCTAATATATATTTTATCATTTTTTACAGTGATTTTGCAACTGATTTCGCGCAATTTATGTATAAGTGCGGCAATATTGTCCGCCGAGGCGTTCGACAGGGCGATCTCTCCCCCGCACATTGCCGCCGCGATCAGAAAAGTGCCCGCTTCGATGCGGTCGGGCATGGGCGTATACTCCACGCCGTGCAGTTTTTTCACACCTTCGACGCGTATGGTCGCCGTACCGCCGCCCGAAATTCTGGCGCCCATTTTGTTGAGAAAATTTTGCAGATCGCATATTTCCGGTTCTTTGGCGGCATTGCGTATCAGCGTTACGCCGTTTCCCTTGACTGCGGCAAGAATGATGTTTTCCGTCGCGCCGACGCTCGGGCAGTCGAGCAGGATGTCGGCGCCCGTAAGCGCCCCGCACTCGCAGTTGATGTAGCCACCTTCCTCCGCAATGTGCACGTTCAGGCTCCGCAGTCCTTTCAGATGCAGATCGACGGGGCGCAGACCTATGTCGCATCCGCCCGGGTAAGCGATGCGCGCCTTCCCGAACCGCGAAATGACAGAACCCAACATAAAGACGGACGAGCGCAGCTCTTTGGCGAGCGCGGAAGGGATCTCGTGATTGGCGGCGTCGGCACTGTCTATGACGAGCGTTTCGCCTTCGAAAGAAGTTTTGCACCCGAGCTCCCCCAATATCTGTATCATGTTCAAAACGTCCATGATGCGCGGGCATTTATGTATTATCACTCGTTCATCGGTTAAAATAGATGCGGCAAGCAGCGGCAATACGGCATTTTTCGCGGACTGCACCGCGACCGAGCCGCACAGCGGCATGCCCCCTTCTATTATAAATTTATCCATAATTCACTCCTTGCAGAAACAACGCAAACGGTAAACGGCATACCCCGAAGGATACGCCTCCCCTATTCCATAATATGGCGCGTTCCCCGCAAAAGTGAAAGGGCGCCCCTTTTCAGGGAGCGCCCGCTCTTCGTTTTTCGGCAAAGCCGCCCGCCCGTGCGGGCGCGCGCTTCGCGCTTTTGGAGATATTATACAGCACGCCCATCGCCGCCATCGTAAAAATGAGCGACGTGTTGCCCGAACTGATGAGGGGCAGCGGCAGGCCCGTCGGCGGAATGGAACCGCTCACCACGAGCGCGTTGACGACGACCTGTATCGCATACACCAACGTGATGCCCGACGCGACGAGGAACCCGAACAGGTCGCGGCTGCGCGCCGCCGTGCGGATACCGAACCAGATGAGCGCGCCCGCGGCGGCGAACAGCAGCAAAATGCCTACAAAGCCGAACTCTTCCCCTATGACCGACAGGATAAAGTCCGATTCCGCGAAGGGAAGAAAGCGGTACTTCTGCCGGGAGTTGAAAAGCCCCACCCCGAGCCATCCGCCGTTTCCGAGCGCGTAAAGCGACTGTATGAGCTGATACCCTTCCCCCTGCGGCGACTGCCACGGATCGATGAACGCATAAAGCCTTTTCAGCCTGTACGGCTCGATGGCTATGAGAACGGGGACCGCCGCGACGACGGGTATCAGTATCACGAGAAAATGTTTTATCTTCACCCCGCTCAGAAAAAGCATCGCGACCATCAGAAGCCCTATGCACATGGTGATGGACATATTCGGCTCCAAAATGACGAGCAGGCATATGCCGCCGCCCGCGGCGAGAACGGGCAGCATCCCGACAAACTTTTTCATGCGTTCGGGGTTTTCGCTCGCATATGCCGCCGCGAAAATGACAAAGCCGTACTTTGCGATCTCGGACGGCTGTATCGTGATCGGCCCGAGCCCGATCCAGCGCGTCGCCCCGTAACTTTCGCGCCCCACGCCGGGGATAAAGACCGCCGCGAGCAAAACGAGCGAAATGATGAGCGCGGGCCATTTGAGTTTCAGCAGTTTCCTGTACGGAAACAAGCTCGCCGCCGCCATCGCACCGATGCCGATGATAAAGCCGACGAGCTGTTTTTTCATGAAATAAAATTTATCGCCGCACACCGTTTCCGCCGCATAAAAGCTTGCGGAATAGACCATGAGCACCCCGAAGGCGGAAAGCGCGACCACCAGAACGGGTATGGCGATCTGCCCGCCGAGCAACCTGCGGACGGAGCGCGTCTTCTCACTCGCCGCAATATTCTTCGCCTCTGACGGCATTTTCTTCCCCCTTCAGCCCCGCCACGATCTCGCAGAACTTTTCGCCGCGCTCTTCGTAGCCGGAAAACATATCGAAACTGCTGCTCGCGGGGCTGAGCAGTACGCTTTGCCCGCTCTTCGCCGTCATGGAGGCGATCTTCACCGCGAGGAAGAAGTCCGCGCAGAGCGTTACCTGCGTATAGCCGCACTTGACCGCACTGCCCAGCAGTTTGAAACGGTTTTCCCCGTAAAGCACGGCGTGCACGGCGCGGCTCCCCTTCAGTTTTTCAAACAGCGCGTCGTAGTCGTACCCCTTGTCTTTTCCGCCGAGAAGAAGCACCGTATCTTCCTGCATACAGTTTATCGCCGTGAGCGTCGCGTCCACATTGGTGCCTTTGGAATCGTCTATGTAAGTGACGCCGCCGATCTGTGCGACCGTTTCGATGCGGTGCCTTACCCCTTTCATTTTGGCAAGCGCCTCGCCGACCGTTTTGCTTTCGGCGCCGAGCAGTTTGCAGGCGCAGATCGCCGCAAGCGCATTCTTTACGTTGTGCTCGCCTTTGAGAGATATGTCCGCCGCGTCCATGATCTTTTCGTTTTCGAAGTACAGCCCGCCCTCGTATAAATAGGCGCCCTTCACCCGCTCCTTCACGGAAAACCAGCGCACGGGGCAGCGGGCGTTCTGCGCGAACGCGCGCACACGCTCGTCGTCGTAATTGAGCACGGCAAATTCGCTTTCCCGCATGTTCCGCAGAAGTTTGGATTTCAGGAACACATAATTTTCCATGTTGTAATGCCGGTTGAGGTGATCTTCGGCAATGTTCGTAACAACGGCAACGTGCGGGCGTATGCTCGAGAGCGTTTCCAGCTGAAAGCTTGAAATTTCGGCGACGGCTATGTCGTTATACCCCAATTCGTCCGCCTTTGCGGTGATCGGCAGACCTATGTTCCCGCAGGCGCAGCTCGAATATCCCGCCGCGCGCAGGATCTCGTCTATCATGGTGACGGTCGTCGTCTTTCCGTTCGTACCCGTCACCGCAACGAGCGCCGCGCGCAGGTACATACATCCCAACTCCGCCTCGCCGATGATGCGCTTGCCCTTTTTGCGGAACGCGACGGGCAGTTCGTGATCGATGGGGATCCCCGGGCTGAGGACGAGCACGTCGCACTCGTTCACCGCGGCGGCTATGCCGCCGCGCGGCAAGATGTTCGCCCCGCGCGCCGCAAGGCTCTGCATCGTGCTTTTGACGGCGGCGTCTTCGATATCGTCGTACATGTACACGACGGCGCCCCGTCTGAGAAGAAAATCCGTGCTCGCCGCGCCGCTTTTCGACATCCCCGCAACGAGAAATTTTTGATTTCCGAAAAACATATTCCATCCTTCCTTCGGTCATTAGACGAAACAGACGCACAAAAGCCCCGCAAGCGCGGTAACGAGCGAATACACATACGCGATCTTGCTCTCGGAATACCCCTTTTTCTGAAAGTGATGGTGCAGGGGCGCCATCAGGAATATCCGCTTTTTCGTCCTTTTATAGTATATTACCTGCATGATGACGGATATGCTCGAAAGCACGAACATTATCCCGACAATGACGATATACAGCGCATTTCCGCTGAACACGCCCACCGCCGCGGCAAACCCGCCGAGGCTCAGAGAGCCGGTATCCCCCATAAAAACCGACGCCTTGTTCGTGTTGAAGATGAGATACCCCGCCAGAACGCCGCACAATATGACCGAAAGGTCGGAAAGGCTTGTCCGCATGCTCCTCTGCAAAAACAGGAGCAAAGCAAACGCGGCAAAGTACCAGAAAGAGACGGACGCGGCAAGCCCGTCCAACCCGTCCGTCAGGTTGACGCTGTTGACCGCAGCCAAAAACACCGCCGCCGCAAGCGGTATTACCCAAAACCCGATATCCACCGAAAGCTGCGTGAACGGGATGTTTAGGTAAGTCAGCCCGTTCAGATAACAGAACGCGCCCGCTATGAGCGAGATGGCCAGCTGAAACAGTATTTTTTGGTATGCTTTCAGCCCCAAGTTCCTGCGAAAACGGAATTTGAGAAAATCGTCTATAAACCCGACGGCGAGAAAAGCCAGCCCGAAGGTCATGGCTACGGCGGAAAGCCTGTCCGCAAACAGCCCCGCCGCCGCTGCCACGGCAACGGCGGCGGGCACGAAAGCCAACCCGCCCATCGTGGGCGTGCCGCTTTTCGACTCGTGCTCCTTCACATACCCGAGTATATACTGCCCCGCGTGCATTTTTCTGAGCAGCGGTATGAGCGCTGCGCAAAACAGTGCCGACAGCACGCACGCCGCCGCAAACATGAAGATGACTTCCCGCATTTTATCTGCCTTTTTCCGCGGATTTGAATTTCAGTATGCCGCGGATCGCCGAAAAATCGCTGTAAATGTGCTTTACGCCCATGATCTCCTGATAGTTTTCGCCGCCCTTTCCCGCAACGAGCAGTACATCGCCCGCGTGCAATTTATCCACGGCGTACTCGATGGCGCTCTCCCTGTCGACGACGATGATATACTCGTCCGTATATTTTTTGACGCCCTTTTCTATCTGCAAAACAATGTCGAAGGGATCTTCGTAGCGCGGATTGTCTGACGTGAGCACCGTAAAGTCGGCAAACTTTGCCGACACCTCGCCCATGATCGGGCGTTTGAGCGCGTCGCGGTTGCCGCCGCATCCGAACAGACAGATGAGCCGCCCCTTGCAGTGCGGGCGAAGGGCGCGCAGCGATTTTTCAAGCCCGTCGGGAGTATGCGCAAAATCCACGAAGATATCCGCCCCGCGGTAAGCGCCCGCCCGCTCCAACCGGCCGCTCACTTTTTCGAGCGACGCAAGCCCTTCGGCAATGACGGGCACGGGGATGCCGATGAGTTTTGCGCACTCCGCCGCCGCCATGGAATTATACACATTGTGCCGCCCCGTCATGTTCAGGCGTATCTCGTACAGTTCGTCGAAAAGATTGATTATGTAACGGCACCCGCCGAACCCTTCGCCGATGTCCACCGCGAACACGTCGGAAGGGTTTTCCAACGCATAACTCACGCTCTTTGCCGCGACGGACGCGAGCGATCGCCCCGTTTCGTCGTCGAAATTGAGCACGGCGCATTTGCAGCGCTCCCCTTCGAACAGTTTCCGCTTTGCCGCGCCGTATCTTTCCATCGTGCCGAAAAAATCGAGATGATCTTCCGTCAGGTTGGTGAAAATGCAGTATTCGAAGCGTATCCCGTCCACTTTGCCGTAATACAGGGCGTGCGCGGAAACTTCCATCACCACCCACGAAATGCCCGAAGACACCATATCCGCAAACACTTTGTACAAAAAGACGGGATCGGGCGTGGTCAGTTCGGGAGAGATCTCTTTGTTCGCATAAAAAATGCCGAGCGTGCCTATATTGCCGCAGGGGATCCCCGCCGCCTTGAAGACGGCGGCGAGCATATGCGCCGTGGTCGTCTTTCCGTTGGTGCCCGTGATGCCGACGATCTTCAATTTCCTTTCGGGATGCCCGTAAAACGCCGCCGCGAGTTCCCCCATCGCGCGGCGGCCGTCGGGAACGATCATCTGCGGAACATTGATGTCCAACTTCCGCTCCACAGCCAGAGCGACCGCACCGCACGCCACCGCTTCGGCGGCAAAATCGTGCCCGTCGTTTTCCTCTCCCTTAAAGCACACGAACAAGTCGCCCTGCATGATGTGCTTGCTGTCTGCGCTGATGCCGCTTATTTGCGTATCGGCGCCGCGCGTCAGCTCTGCGCCGATCTCTTCCGATAATTTTCCGAGTAACAAAATTGCAAGCTCCTTTTTATTCATACGGCGCAATGCCGCGAACTTCTATAATGCCTTCGAATATCCGCTTCGCATAGGGCGCGGCGACAACGCTGCCGTAATAAGCGCCCTGCGGTTCGTCTACGATGACGAGCGCGAGATACTTCGGATCGTCCGCCGGGAAAAACCCGAGAAAGGACGAAACGTATTTCCCCGAGGCGATCGCCCCGTTTTCGTATTTCTGCGCCGTGCCCGTTTTTCCGCCGACCTTGTACCCTTCGATATACGCCTTGCTCCCGCTGCCGTTTGCGACCACGCCTTCGAGAAGGGACGCGAGCGTGCGCGACGCCTCTTCGCTGACCGTCCTGTTCATGAGCACGGGGGAAAATCCCTCTTCGATATTGCCGCCGTCCGATATGCTCTCGACGAGCCGCGGCTGATAGTAATATCCCCCGTTGACTGCCGCGGCGCCCGCGCAGGCGAGCTGCAAAGCGGACACCGCCAAGCTCTGCCCGAACCCTATGCGCGCAAGGTCGCAGTCGCGCACGGCGCTTTCGGGAATGAGCATGCCCTGCGATTCTCCCGAAAAATCGATCCCCGTATTTTTGCCGAAACCGAACGCTTCGAGGTAATCGTAAAAAGTCTGCTTTCCGAGCGAGAGCGCGATATCCACAAAACAGGGGTTGCAGCTGTTGTTGAGCGCTTCGGCGAGCGTCTGATTGCTGTGCTTGCCGTTCGCGTGGTTGCTCCAACACCGTATGGTCGTTCCGTCCACCGTTCTCGTGCGGCTGCTGTTGAAAATTTTGCTCAGCGAAAACGCCGACGCGTTGCCTTGCAGATATTCCTCGATGTTCGCGGCGGCGGTCACGATCTTGAAAGTCGAACCCGGCTCGTAAATATCCGAGATCAGCCTGTTTCGCGTGAGCGAATTGAGAAGGTCGGTGTCTTCCCGCGGCACGTCGTTCAGGTCATAGCCGGGATAGTTCACCATCGCAAGTATTTCAAAATTCGACGGATCGAGCACGATGCACTGCGCCGAAACGGGCGAATAGGTAAGATATGCGTCCGCCATCGCCTCTTCCGCGATGATCTGTATATCCTTATCGACGGTAAGCGCCACGTTCAGCCCGTCCGTCGCGGGCAGGTACGCCGCATTTCCCCCTTCTATCTCTACGCCGACAAGGTCGGTGTCATACAAAATCTCGCCGTCCATGCCCGCGAGGTATTTGTCGTAATACTTTTCAAGCCCCGTCAGCCCTTCGTTGTCCGTCGAAGTGAAACCGAGCACCTGGCAGAGCAGTTCCCCGTAAGGGTAAGTGCGCGTATTGTCGCGCGCATAATATACGCCCGGAAGGTCGTATGCGGCGAGCTCTTCCGCAAGCGCCGCATCCGCGCGCCGCACAACCGTCAGTTCGGAAACTTTTGCCGACACGAGATCTTCATACAGTTCCCCCTCGTCCAAAGAAAAAATTTCCGAAAGGACGTGCGCGGTATGCTGTTTGTCTTTTACGGCGTTCGGCCGCGCAAATACGGTGTACGACGTTATGTTCCCCGCAAGGATCGCGCCGTTGCGGTCGAGTATTTTTCCCCGCTCGGCGACGACGGGGATCTCCCTCGTCCATTGATCGATCGCTTTATAGCGCAGCTCGGCGCCCGAAATGACCTGTATATAGAAAAAACGGACAAAAATGACCAAAAAAAGAAAGGCCGCGGCGATGAGCACCGCCGTCAACCTCTTTCGTAAAACTGTTGCGGAATATCCTCCCGCAGTTCTTTTCGATCTGTTCCTTTTTATTTTGCCGCACCTCCGCGCGCGATCTTTCACAAAAAAAATCGGCCGCGCCCGCGGACCTTCGACAGCCCTACAAGCGAGACCGAAATGCTTTCGTAAAATTTTCAGTTTTCCTTTATGTTAACCGCGCGTATAGCCGTTTGACTCCGCCCATTCGATGATGAATTCATCGCTCGAATAATAATCGATGTCGTCTTTTACCGCCTGGCTTTGCGACATCGTTTCGGAAAGGCGCGCTTCCTGCTCGGCTACGTTGCCGTCAAGCGTTTTGAGGACGCTCGTATTGATGATGATGAGCGCCAAAATGACGACTACCACCAACGCATACACCGCCATGAGCAGTTTGCCTTTGGAAGTGAGCGCATAGCGCTTTTTCTCCTCGACCGCCGCGACAGGTTTTTCATCCTCGAAAAGATCGCTCCTGTACTGAATGGTCGTTGCGGTGGGCATCAGGTCCGCGTCCTCTTCCGCATAGGCGGGAGCCTGCTGCTCATACGCCTGCTCGGTGTAAACGGGAGCATCTGCGGGCGCTTCGTAAACAGCCGCGCGGGCTTCCTGCCCGAAAACGGGGCTCTGCACCGACAGACGTTCCGCAACGGGTGCCTGCTGAAAAGCGGGCGCCTGATAGGCGGGAGCCTGTTCGAATGCGGGCGCGCTGTCGAACGCGCCGCGCGCAAAGATGTCTTCGGCGGACGCCTGCTCTGCGGGCGCGGCGAAATCTTCCGCCCTGCTGTATTCGGGATTGATAAGTTTCTGATAGTTTTCCGAAATGCGGGAATTAAAGCGGAGCGCCTTCTGCTCCTCCGTCATCTCCTGCGTATTCTCAACGCCGCCGGCGATCCTGCCGTATGCACGCAGATCCCTTTCAGACGTTCTTTCTCTTTCCAATACAGGGGTTGCCGTTGCCATCTTTCTTGTTCTCCTTAATTATATTCTTCCACCCTTTCCGCTATGCGCAGCTTTGCGCTTTTTGACCGCGGATTTTTTTCAAGCTCCTCTTGCGTGGCTGTAAGAGGCTTTTTTGTGATGATCTCCAGTTCCTTTTTCTTGCCGCATACGCATACGGGCAAGCTCTTATCGCAAATGCAGTCTGTTTCCAATTCCCTGAACACGTTTTTTACGATCCTGTCTTCCAAAGAATGGAAAGTGAGGATGCATATCCTTCCGCCCTTTTTCAGTTTGCGGGAAAGCCCCCGTACCGCCTCTTCCAAACCGTGCAGCTCATCGTTCACCTCTATGCGGATCGCTTGAAATGTTTTTCTGGAAAAGGGAGCGCCGTGGCGGAATTTTGCGGGGATACTTTTTTCTATTATGGAAACGAGCTGTGCGCTCTCGGTTATCCTGCCCTTTTTCCGCTCGGCTGCGATATTTTTAGCGATATTTTTTGCGAACGGCTCTTCGCCGTAATCGCGGATGATCTGAAACAGCGCCTCTTCGGAATATCCGTTGACGACCGACTCTGCCGTCAGCTCGCCCTGCGGATCCATGCGCATATCGAGCGGCGCATTCTTCATATAGCTGAACCCGCGGCTCGTTTCGTCCAACTGAAAGCTTGAAACGCCGAAGTCGAGCATCACTCCGTCCAGCTTGTCCTCGCCTGCCTGCTGCAGTACATCGGCATAATTTTTATAATTGCTTTTGTATATTTGAAATCTTCCGCTGAAAGGCGAAAGTCTTTTTTGCGCCGCGGCGATCGCATTGTCGTCGAGGTCGGTCGCTATCAGCCTGCCGTTCGGAGCCGTCCTTTTTAATATTTCAAAGGAATGCCCTCCGCCGCCGACCGTGCCGTCGAAGTAGACGCCGCCGTCTTTCAGCGCCAACCCTTCCATGCACTCTTCGAGCATGACGGGCAGATGAGAAAACTCTATCATTCTCCTTTGCCCGCCCCGAGGTTTTTCAGCTTGGCAAATACGTTGTTGATGTTTTTGCCTGCGTTCCTCTTGGCGAAGTTTTCCGCCGATTCGATCCTGAGGTAAGTCGCCGCGCCGACGATGACGATGTCTTTGTCTATCTCGGCGTGCTCTTTCAGCTCCTGCGGTATGACCACCCTGCCCTGATTGTCTTCCGCCACATCGAACACCATGCTCGTGAACTCCGCTATGGCGTCCTGCGTTTCCGTATCGAAAATGGAAACGTTGCCGAAACTGTCGAGTATCTTTTTGTATTCGGCATACGGCAAAACATAGATGGACTTGTCCGGCCCGAAGGCGAACTTATAGCCCCCCTCCAGATCCGCCTTGTACTTTGCGGGGATGCGTATTCTGTTTTTGTCGTCCAACCGATTGTTGAACCTTCCGTTGAAAGAATACATGAATCCCTTCCGCCCTTTGTGATGTATCCATTATATCACCACTTTTGACCACTGTCAACCACATGCGCGATTTTTTTCTTTATTTTTTGAAATTTTTTTTGACTTTTTTGGGAATTACGAACATTTGTTTGTGTTAAAAAAGGTTAAAAACACCTTTTTATTTTTGTTTTTCGCCTTTTCAATGAAAATTGCCGCGTTTTTCGGCTTTTTTTGGAATTTTTTTGAACATATGTTTGTTTTTTGTGTTTGGTGGTCAGCTGTCCCTATAAATTGGGCAAAACGGGGCGAAAATCCCTCGTTTTGCAGGAGCGACGACAGTCTTTTTGCTGCCCCCGCGTTGCCGTCGAACGCGGGGCAGCCGTAAAATTCCTCTATCCTTTTTTTTAAATAAATGTAATGCGTGCAGCCGAGCACGACGGCGTCGCACGCAACGCGCGGAAGGCGCCGCGAAAGCTCTACTTCTTCCAGCCGGAAAATATTTTCCTCTATATCGCGAGCAAGGGACTCGGGCGCGAACGGAAGGATCTCCGCCTCGGAGAACTGCGAGCACAGCCTGCGAAAGCGCGGAGAAGAGAGCGTCGCCCCCGTCGCAAGCACGAGCACCCGCCGCGCACCCGAAAGCACCGCGGGCCTGATCGCGGGTTCCACGCCCACGACGGGAAACGGATACTCCGCGCGCAGCTGCGCCGCCGCCTCCGCCGTGACCGTGTTGCAGGCGATGACAGCCGCTTTGAGCGGGTATTCTGAGAGCTTTGCAAACGCCTCTTCCGCCAAAGCGCGTATCTCCCCCTCACTCTTTCCTCCGTAAGGGGCGCGGGCATTGTCGCCCAAATAGACGAATTTTTCCTGCGGCAGCTGCCGGACGCATTCGGCAAGAAGCGTAAGCCCTCCGATGCCGCTGTCGAAAAAACCGATGTACTTTTCCGTAAAAAGGACCTCCCCTTTGCCGATATTTATGAAAATTCGCGCGAATATTTGTATTTTTCGGCAAAAAAATAGTTTACATTCGAATTTATTTGTGATAAAATAGCTTAGGTATCAACGAGAACAAAATGAAAGGAGAATCAAAGTGCCTAACATCAAATCCGCCAAAAAACGCGTGGCAGTTATCGAAAAGAAAACTTCTCAGAACAAGATGATCAGATCTTCGGTAAAGACCGCCATCAAAAAATATAACGCCGCGATCGCCGCGGGCGACGTTGCGGAAGCAGAAAAGCTGCTGCCCGTAACCGTGTCCGTCATCGATTCCGCCGCATCTAAGGGCATCATCCACAAGAACAACGCGTCGAACAAGAAGTCTGCCCTCGCGAAGAATCTGAACGCGCTCAAAGTAGCGGCTGCCGTAGCGCCCGCCGAAGAAGTTTCCGCACCCGCGGCGCCCGCAGTAGAAGAGGCGCCCGCCGTAGAAGCTCCTGCGGAAAAGCCCAAAAAGACGAGGGCGAAAAAAGCCAAGGACGCGGAGTGATCCCCCATATCATTTATATGTTCGCAATGTAAAAGCAGTCCCCTTTTGCGGGACTGCTTTTTGTTTGAAGCCGCCCCGTAATACGCCTATTCGGAAAAATGCAAAAATATTCGCCCCGAATCGCGCGAATCGGGGCGTTTTTTGTTGGCTTTTTTTTCGTTTCCCTATATAATAAGAAAGGCAACGACGCATAATAAATCGGAAAAGGAATATGAAAATGGCAGAAAACAAAAACGACGCAATGAATTCCCCTTCCAAGGCGGAAAAGATCATAGAGATCGTCGGGGCATCGAAAATTTTTGACGATACCGTCGCAGTAGACAATATCGACCTCTATGTCCGCAAGGGGGAATTTATCACCTTTTTGGGGCCGAGCGGATGCGGCAAAACGACCACCCTTCGCATGATCGCGGGGTTCGACATCCCCACATCGGGCAAAATACTGCTCGGCGGCAAAGACATAACCAATCTGCCGCCGAACAAGCGCCCCATCAATACCGTCTTTCAGCGGTACGCCCTCTTTCCGCACTATAATATTTACGACAACGTGGCGTTCGGGCTGAAACTCAAAAAAATCCCCGTCACCTACGTCAACGCGAAGGGCGAAACCTACACGAAAATGCAGAAGCTCACCCGCCGCGAGATAGACGAAAAGGTAAAAAACGCGCTCGCCGTCGTGGATCTGGAAGGCTTTGAAAAGCGGAGCGTTTCTACCCTTTCGGGCGGGCAGCAGCAGCGCGTCGCCATTGCGCGCGCCATCGTAAACGAGCCGGAAATTCTTCTGCTCGACGAACCGCTCGGCGCGCTCGATCTGAAGATGCGCAAAGAGATGCAAATAGAGCTGAAAGCGATGCACAAAAAGCTGGGCATCACCTTTATCTACGTCACGCACGACCAGGAAGAGGCGCTCACGATGAGCGATACCATAGTCGTAATGAAGGACGGGCAGATACAGCAGATCGGCACCCCTACCGCCATATACAACGAGCCTGCCAACGCGTTCGTCGCCAACTTTATCGGCGATTCCAACCTGTTCAACGGCACGATGGTCGGCAAAATGTCGGTGCGTTTCTGCAACCGCAATTTCAAGTGTCTTGACGATTTTGCCCTGCACGAAAAGGTGGACGTCGTCGTCCGCCCCGAAGACATCCGCATGACGGATGCGGACAAGGGCATGCTCAAAGGCGAAGTCATCAGCGTCGTATTCAAGGGCGTGCATTACGAAATAACTGTAAAAGCGGGCAAAACGGAAGTGGTCGTGCAGAGCACGGAGAGCAGGAACGTCGGCGACGTGATCGGATTAGACATCCTGCCCGACGGCATACACATCATGAAAAAGGAATTCACCGTAAACCGTTACGACGGCTATATCACCAAGCGCAACACAGTCGCGTTCGGCGACGGGGAATTCGAGTGCGACGTCACACAGCTTTACCCCGGCTCGCTCCTCGACGAAGAGGGATATCTCGTAACGGCAGACGGAGAAAAGCTCGACCTTACGGACACCGACGTGACCGTCGAAGTCGGCTTTACCGACATTGAGATCAGCGACGACGCGGACGCAGGCGGCGCGCGCGGGCACATCGTTTCCATCATCTACAAAGGCGACCACTATCAGGTGATCGTGCGCACGGAAGAGAACGAAGAAGACTTTGTTCTCGACACCGAAGACCTCTGGAACGAGAACGACTTTGTAAGCGTGAAGATACCGCCCGAAAAGATACGCCTCAGCCTGAAACAGGAGGCAAAACAAAAATGACAAAGCTCCGCTTTTCGAGAAAACAGCTGTGCATTCCGTATGCGCTCTTTCTCATTTTGTTTGTCGTGTTCCCCATGCTGATGATCCTCTTTTATGCCTTTACGGGCGAAGGCGCGGACGGCGGGCTGACCTTTACGTTTGCCAACTTTGCCGACTTTTTTACAAGCCGCGCCAAACTTTCCACCCTGCTGATGAGCATAACCATCGCCATCATCTCCACGGCGATCTGCCTGATCATAGCGTATCCGCTCGCCTATATCCTCGCGAGGAGCAATCTGAAAAGAAAAAACGTGCTCCTGATGATATTCATTATGCCGATGTGGATAAACTTCGTTCTCCGCATCACGGCACTGCGCGAGCTTTTGGACCTTGTAGGGCTTTTGGGTACGGAAAATTATCTGAACACCATCATCGGCATGGTCTACGATTTTCTGCCGTTCATGCTGCTGCCCCTCTATACCACATTGGAAAAGTTAGATAAAAGCTACCTCGAAGCGGCGGCGGATCTCGGCGGGAACAAATTCACCGTGTTTACCCGCGTCACCTTCCCCCTTTCCATGCCGGGCGTCATTTCGGGCATCACGATGGTATTCATGCCTTCCATGACAAACTACGTCGTCAGCGATACCCTTTCCAACTTCAACATCACCATACTCGGAAAACTCATCGACGAATATTTTACCACTTACGACAATTGGCACATGGGTTCGATGATATCCATAATCCTGCTCGTCATCATCTTTCTGACGCTGCTCGCGACCGGCGGGTTCAAAGAGGATAAAAGCAACGCGCGGGGGGCAAACTTATGGTAAAAAAAATATTGTCCGTCGCACTGTGCGTGGCGGTCCTCGTATTTATCTATTCCCCCATCCTTCTGCTCGTCGTGTACAGTTTTACGGACGCCAACGTCATCGGGAAATGGGAAGGATTTTCCTTCAAACTATACGCCGACCTGTTTCAAAACCGCGAGATCATGCGCATACTGCTCAATACCGTAGTCCTCGCGTTGGTGGCGGCGGTGCTCTCCACCGTGATAGGAACGGCGGGCGCCATCGGCATCTTTTACAGCAAAAAGAAGGTCGCGGCGCCGTTAAAAGGCATTTCGCAAATACCCATCATAAACGCGGAGATCGTGACCGCCATCTCTTTGGCGCTCCTGTTTTCCTTCATCTCTCTGTACAGGACGTATTTTTCGCTCATCGTCGGGCACATGGTGCTCTGCACGCCCTTCGTCGTGCTCTCCGTCATGCCGAAGCTCAAACAGATGGACCCGAACGTCTACGAGGCGGCGCTCGACCTCGGTGCAAGCCCCTCCACGGCTCTGTTTAAGGTGGTGATACCGCAGATATTCTCGGGCATCGTTTCCGGCTTTATGCTCTCCATCACCCTTTCGCTCGACGACTATATCGTGACGGCGTTTACAAAGCCGCGCACCTTCGACACTATAAGCACTTACGTTTATAACGCGGTCAAGAACGGCACGAACAGCTCTACGCCAGCTCTGCGCGCACTGTCGGCGCTCATCTTTATCGTCATGATAGCGGCGGTGCTCGCCGTCAATTTGCGGGCGGGAAAGAAAAAGGAGGGCGCAAAATGAAACGCTTTCTCCGCACCATCTCCTGCGCCGCCGCGGCGGCTGTACTGTTTGTATTCGCGCTCTCTGCCGCGGGCTGTGCCTCTTCGGGCGGCAAAACCGTTCTGCGCGTTTATAATTGGGAAGATTATATCAGTCAGCCGGACGGCAGCAGCGACGAGTACGTCGACCTTATCGCCAAATTCGAAGAGGAAAACCCGGGCGTGACCGTGGAATATTCCACTTTCGGCACAAACGAAAATATGTACAACGAGCTGAAAATAAACGCCGCGGGATACGACCTCGTCTGCCCTTCCGATTATATGATCATGAAGATGATAGACGAGGACATGGTCGAGCCGTTTACCGACGATTTCCTCGCGAACAGCAATTACGCGAAATACGCCTCCCCCTACATCAAAGACCTTTTCGAGCAAAACGAATGGACGCGCTATGCCGCCGCGTATATGTGGGGCACGATGGGCTATGTATACAATCCCGAACTCGTGAGCGCGGAAGACCTTTCGAGCTGGGCAGGCATCTGGAGCGGCAAATACGACCATATGTCTACCATAAAGGACAGCGTGCGCGACTCTTACTTTTTGGGCGTTGCCTATGTTTACCGAGAGGAGCTCGCGGCGCTCGCCAAAGAATACGGCGCCGGGAACATGACTCTTTCCGACGAGAAATACGCGGAATACAACGAAAAAGTTACCGCCATCATGAACCGCACCGACGAGGATACGCTTGAAAAGGTAAAAAGCGCCCTTCTCGACCTCAAACAGTACTTATACGGCTTCGAAGTAGACAGCGGCAAGCAAGACATGATCACGGGCAAAATATCCATAAACTTCGCGTGGAGCGGCGACGCGGTGTTCGCGATGGACGACGCCGAACCGTATACCGACGAGAACGGGCGCGAGATCCCCGGCATTTACCTCAATTACATCGTGCCCGGCGAATGTTCCAACATATGGTTCGACGGCTGGGTAATGCCGAAGGGTGCAAACGTCGAACTTGCACAGAAGTTCATCGATTTTCTTTCCCGCCCCGAAAACGCCGTCGCCAACATGAACTTTATCGGATACACTTCCGCCGTTGCGGGCGACGAAGTTTACGAAGAGATGATCGACTGGTACGACGAGTCCGCCGAAGGCACGCCCGGATTTGACGAGGACGGCAACGCGCTCGTGCCCTATGACCTGAATTACTTTTTCGGCGGCACGGGCAATTACGACGATTATGTGATCTACGTTTCCGAAGACAGCCTGAACAGGCAGATCTCGGCACAGTACCCTACCGAACAGGTCATCGTGCGAAGCGCCGTAATGCAGCACTTCGACAACGAAACGACCGCCGCCGTAAACGAGATGTGGGAGGAAGTGAAAGGACTTCCCATTCCCGTATGGGCATACATCGTCATTGCGGTCATCATTGCGCTCATTCTCGTTGCGGCGCTCTCTTATATATACAAAGGAAAGCGAAGGGAGCCAAAACCCAAAAAAGGTTACCGCATCCAGAAAAAGGGCGCATGACCATGCGGCGCACGCCGACATAAGGAGATAAAATGAAAAAACTTGTCATCATCGGGCAAGGTCCTGCCGGTATTTCGGCGGCGCTTTACGCCGTGCGCGGCGGTGCGGACGTGACCGTCATCGCCAAAGACGGCGGCGCGCTCGCAAAGGCGGAACTCATACAAAACTATTACGGCTTTGAAAACGGCATACCCGCCGCACTGCTCATCGAGCGGGGCGTAAAGCAGGCGCAGAACCTCGGCGTTAAAATTATAAAGGACGAGATCGCGGGCATCGGATTCGGCGAAAACGGATACCTTGTAAAAACCATGTCGGGCGAATACGATGCGGGAGCCGTCGTCATTGCCTGCGGCGTATCGCGCAACGTGCCCCCTATCAAAAACATCGACGCGTTCGAAGGCAAAGGCGTAAGTTACTGCGCCATTTGCGACGGTTTCTTTTTCAGGGGTAAAAAAGTCGCCGTCATAGGCAGCGGCAAATACGCGCTGAGCGAATACGGCGTTCTGAAAAACATCATCGAAGACGTGACCATCTGCACAAACGGCGACGCGCCCGCATTCGACGCAGCAGGCGTAAAAACGGATACAAGAAAAATATCCTCTTTCGAAGGGGAAGGGAATATTTCCGAGATCATATTCGAGGACGGCTCGCGCGAAAGCGTGAACGGCGTATTTATCGCCTGCGGATCCGCGGGTGCCTTTGAACTTTCCAAAAAACTCGGGTTGGAAATGGCGGGCAACAAGATCGCCGTAAACGAAAAGAGGGAAACGAATATTCCCGGCATCTATGCCGCGGGCGACTGTACGCCCGGGCTTCAACAGATCGCAAAGGCAGTATGCGACGGCATGATCGCGGGTACCGAAGCCCTCAAATTCCTAAAAGCAAACAGCTGACTAAAAATATAAGAGCGCGCCCTAAAAACCGAGCGCGCTCTTTTTTGCTGATTTTTAAGCATTTATGTCACGCATAGTACTGTGTTTTTCTTGAAAATCAGTCGTTATACAGCAAGTTTTCCGCTTTTATGACGTCCTCTTCTTCCGCCTCGCGGATATCCGCATAGGGAAAGCGCATCTGTAATTCCCGATATTTTTCCTCGCAGAGTTTACGTAAAGGAAGAAATTTTACGCGGCCTTCCCCCTTTATAAGCGCGGAAAGCGCCCGCAATTTTTCCGCCGAGTCGTTCTTTCCCGGAACGAGGACATTCGTGACCGTTAGATCGCACCCCGCATTGCGGCAGGCTTCAAAAAATTTATTGTACGGAGAGAGATCGTCCGTTTCCTGATTTTTTACGTCGACGATGACGCCGTCAAGCGCGCGCAATATTTCCTCGTCGCAGATGTATCCGTTCGTTTCCGCAACGACGTGGATGCCCTCGCTTTTAAGTTTCCCCGCGAGCGCCAACAAAAATTCTTTCTGCAAAAAGGGTTCGCCGCCCGAAAGCGTTACGCCGCCCTTCTTAAAATAAGGCTTATACCTCTTTAAGTATTCGAAGAGTTCGCCAGCCGTTTTTTCCTGCCCGCGCTTGAAAAGCGTTTCGGGATTATGGCAGAACGGGCACCTTAAATTGCACCCCGAAAAAAAGACGACGCAGCGCAGTCCCCTGCCGTCCACTCCAGAGCCGCAGTACACGGAATCGATAAAACCTTTTACCTCAGCCATATTCACCTCGTTAAAAAGATGCCGCACGCGCCGAAAAGCGCGTGCGGCGTTTTGCTTTGCTCAGATCCTTCCGTGATAGGTACGCTTCAACACTTCCAACTGATGCGCTTTGGAAAGCTTATGGAAGTTTACGGCATAGCCCGAAACGCGGATGGTTACGTTCGGATACAGTTCGGGATGTTCCATCGCGGCGACGAGTTTTTCCCTGTCGAACACATTTACATTGAGGTGATGCGCACCCTGCGTAAAGTAACCGTCGAGCATATCGGTCAAATTTTCCGCGCGCTCCTCTCTGTCGCCGCCCAGGGCGGAAGGCACGATCGAGAAGGTGTTGGAAATGCCGTCGCGGCAGCAATCATACGGGAGTTTTGCGACAGAATTGAGGGACGCGAGCGCGCCGCTCACGTCGCGGTTGTGCATCGGGTTCGCCCCGGGCGCAAACGGCTCTCCCGCCGCCCTTCCGTCGGGCGTGGCGCCCGTCTTTTTGCCGTATACCACGTTCGACGTGATGGTCAGCACCGAAAGTGTGTGGATCGCCCCGCGGTACGCGGGCGTCTTTTTCAGCGTTTCGTGAAATTCACGCAGAAGTTCCACCGCAATGCTGTCTGCCCTGTCGTCGTCGTTGCCGTATTTGGGGAACTCCCCTTCGATCTTGAAATCGTAAATGATGCCTTCGTCGTTATAAACGGGCGTAACGTCCGCATATTTGATGGCGGAAAGCGAATCGACCGCTACCGACAGCCCCGCCACGCCGCAGGCGAGGAAACGCTCGACCTCGGTGTCGTGCAGCGCCATCTGTATCTTTTCGTAGGCGTATTTGTCGTGCATGTAGTGAATGACGTTGAGCGTATTCACATAAAGGTTGCAAAGCCATGCGATATATTTCGAATACGCCGCGCGCACCTTCTTATAATCGAGTTTGCCTTTGAAACTATCGCCGACGGGACCGAGCTGTTTGCCGCTCTTTTCGTCCTTTCCGCCGTTGAGGGTGAGAAGAAGAAGTTTCGCAAGGTTGCAGCGTGCGCCGAAAAATTGCATTTGTTTGCCGATCTTCATCGCCGAAACGCAGCAGGCTATGCCGTAATCGTCGCCGTAGATCGGGCGCATGAGGTCGTCGTTCTCGTATTGGATGGAATCGGTGTCGATGGAGACCTTTGCGCAGAAGTTCTTGAAAGGTTCGGGCAGGCGTTCCGACCAAAGCACCGTCATATTCGGTTCGGGCGCCGCGCCGAGGTTATAGAGAGTATTGAGCATGCGGTAAGAGGTTTTTGTAACGAGCGTCCTTCCGTCTTCTCCCATGCCGCCGATGCTCTCCGTCGTCCATGTGGGATCGCCGCCGAAAAGGTCGTTGTATTCGGGCGTCCTCAGCTGGCGGGTGATGCGCAGTTTTATGACAAAATCGTCGATCAGCTCCTGCGCCCTCTCTTCGGTCAGCGTGCCGTCCGCAAGGTCGCGTTCGATATAAATATCGAAGAATGTGGATACCCTGCCGAGGCTCATCGCCGCACCGTTCTGCTCTTTGATCGCCGCAAGATAGGCAAAGTACGTCCACTGGATCGCCTCTTCCGCGTTCTGCGCGGGCGCAGAGATGTCTTTCCCGTACAAAAGCGCCATATCTTTGAGCTTTTTCAGAAAGTCTATCTGTTTGTACAGCTCTTCGAGGGTGCGGATGTTCGCCTCGTCCATCAGCTTTTTGCCGTATGCGCGGCGGTCTTTTTCTTTCTCCTCGATGAGCTTGTCTGCGCCGTACAGTGCGACGCGCCTGTAATCGCCTATGATCCTGCCCCTACCGTATGCGTCGGGCAGCCCCGTCAAAAGCCCCGCATGGCGCACCGCCTTCATGTCGTCGGTATATACATGGAAAACGCCGTCGTTGTGCGTCGTCTTATAGCTGAACTCTTCCTCGACCTTGTCGGAGAGCTTATACCCGTAAGCCTCGCACGCCTGGCGCGCCATGCGGATACCGCCGAACGGGTTTACGCCGCGCTTTAACGGCGCGTCCGTCTGAAGCCCCACGATGATTTCGTTTTCCCTGTCGATATACCCCGCGGGATAGGTCAAAAGGGATGAAACGCGCTCGGTGTCTACATCGAGAACGCCGCCCTTATCGCTCTCCTCTTTTAGAAGCGCATTGACTTTTTCCATCATTTTTGCCGTGCGCTTCGTCGGCCCCGACAAAAATTCCGAACCGCCTTCATACGGCATATAATTCTTCTGAATAAAATCGCGCACGTTTATTTCGCTTTCGTAAACGCCGCCCGTAAACTTCGCTTTTGCCATGATCTTTCACCTCGTTTCAAAATTTCGGGATAAAAAAACCTGCGCAGCTTTATACAAAACTGCCCAGGTGGCCGGCAAGATCCCCCTTTGCTCCCCCGCGGTTGCCCGCTTTATACCACCAGTCGCAAAGAGTTGGTAAGCAAACACAATATATAGTGTCTGCGCTCGGTTTGTTTATCTGCATATAGTATATAGTAAAGTATATATTTTGTCAATCGAATCGCACAAAAATTTCGGGGAAATTTTCGGCGGTAATTGCGCGCAAACGGGCGGTAAAACAAACCGCCGCTTGACAGAACCGCAAGCCCGTGATACAATATTCATATATTCTTTCATCGGAGGAACCCCACGGATGATAGCAGATATTTCCGCGAGCGAAATACGGGAAGCCGCAGCGTTCGGATGCGCCAATTTTAAAGACGATCCGTATTATGCAGACGTATTGGCGCGGGGCGGAGAAGCAGAACTTACGAGTATTTTTGAAAAAAGCATAGATATCTGCATCCGTTTCGGCATCGCGAAAAAAATCGAACACGGCGGAAAAATCGTCGCCTTTTTACTAGCTTTCAACTACTATAAGATGAAAATATGCCACCGCCGAGAGTTCGGGCACTTCTTTACGCTCGACGGAAATGCGGCAAAGAGCAAATCCCTCGAAAAGGAAAGAAAGCTGCTTGAAAGCTGCATGGACGGAAGCAAAGATTACATATACCTGCTTGCCATTGCCGTTGCCCCGGAAATGCGGCGCAAGCACATCGCCTCTTCGCTCATACACGAACTCGTGCTTACTTACAATCACTTCGGCATCATCGCGGACGTTTCCAACCCGCTTTCCCTAGGCATTTACAAGCGTGAAGGATTTGAATTTTCGGGAAAAACCGACGGGTGTACGGTCGTAAAAAAGAAAGCCGACAAGCCTTACGATTACGGCAAATCGCCGCGGCTAGTATTGCCGTCCGACTACGACGCGCACTGTTTGCAGGGACTTGACTATCGCCTTGTGCGCTGCAGCAGACTGCGCCCCATACACGGGCTGCCCTTTTTTGTTCCCCAAACCGAAGCGGAAACGGAGGCAAAGCTTTACGAACTCGATTTCGATACGCTTTTACAATTCCAACGAGAGATCGGACTTACAAACTGCATCGAAAAAACGGTGTATGTAGAAAATGTTCCCGCGGTCTGTTATCTCGTTTCCGATTATAATTTGTATGACGCGGACGAACTAAAAGGGAATATACACGCTTTCGAAGGAGAGATCTATCTCTCAAAAAGCACCGAATGGTCTATCGTTCCCGATGTTATCACCAGCATCCCCATACTGTACACCGATATCTCTTTACTGAAAAGCGCGCACTTCGAAAAGTATAACCGCTCCGCCCTGCATATACTGCAAGCCCTAGAGTTCAGAACCGAATACGAATCGGGCGTACCCTTTGCAAAATCGCGCGAAGGATTTAAAAACAGGATACGCAGGTTTTACCTCGGCTCGTTCGACATTCAATTGCTCTGCGAACAGAGTTTGTGTTTCCAAGGCATCGAAAAGGATGTGCCCTGCGGCGAAGCGTACAAGGCAAGTATTTTTGTTTCGGTCGATACGCAATCCTCTATCGGAGTATTCCATATCGTATGTATGTCTTGCGGGCTGCTGCTTACGCAATATCTCGACTGCGTTTCGCGCAATCAGATCAACATACTCGACGCAAACAAGACGGTCAACCTTTTCGAATATATCCTGAACAATTACGGCTTGGAAAAGAACGGAAGCGCAAAAAATATTATCACCATCTTCCGCGACCGGAAAGAGGTGAGCGACGACCTGCTCGCTTCCGTCATGTTCAGCGAAACCCTTTACGAAGAGGGCGAAGCGCTCGGGCGCGTAGCCGATCCCGAGATCCGCGAAAAGCTGAAAAATCCGACCGGTTTTTCCCAATACAGTTATGCGGCGGCATATTCATATAACAACCTGATCGTGCAGCTTTCGGAAACCATCTGTTCTTCCGTGGAAAATCGCATCATTACGGAATCTATTACGATGCACCTTGCCGAGCTCGCCGCGCTTGAGGAGTCCGCCATTTGTTTCGCCAACAAACACATCGTCGAATACCTTTCCGAAATTGACCGCAAATCTTCCTCCCAAACGCTGAAAAGTTATGGGAACATATTGCGCGAATACGCCAAAACGATCGATTTCTGGGATATCCAGATGAACTACACTTCTTCCCAAAAATCCACCGAAGAGATCAGAAAAGCCTTCCGCATAGACAAACAGCTCGAAATATACGCGCGGAATCAGGCGGCGCTCAAAGAAGTTTACCAAACGAAGAGCGATTACGTCGACAAAGTGGAATCGTCCATATTGACCGCAGTCGGCGCCATACTTACCGTAATATCCATTTTCAGTTTTGCGGAAAACCCCGGAAACCATATCTTTTTGGGCATTGCCGGTGTTGCGGTAGCCTGCCTGCTCTTTTTAAAAAGCAGGCTGTTCAAGCACAAAAACAAGCGCAACAAGAAAAAATAAAAGACAGCCGCCCGAAAGGGCGGCTGTTTCCGTCGTTTACTCAACTCAAAGCAATTGTTTTCTCTGTTCCTCTTCGGAAAGCGGGCAAAGATATTTCGGTGCGACGTCGAACACGGTAACGGCGCCTGTTTTGCCTTCGCCGTGCATGCGGTATACCGCGCGCGCATAGGCGACGAGCACGCTCGACGTAAATTCGGGGTTGCTGTCGAGCTTCAAAGAAAATTCCATCAGGAACTTGTTTTCCGCAGCAGACTTGCCCGAGCGCAAAACCAATCCGCCGTGCGGAATGCCTCCGTGGTTTTTGAGCAGTTCCTCTTCGGAAATAAAGTGCACCGTCGTGTCATAGTCGGCAAAGTAATTGGGCATCGTTTTGATCTCTTTTTCTATGCGCGCTTTGTCTGCGCCCTCTTCGGCGACCACATAGCATTCGCGGGTATGTTTCTCGCGCGTGGTCAGCTCGGGATTTTCACCCTTTCTGACTCTTTCGAGCGCGCTTTCCACGGGAACGGTGTACTGCCGCGCATCCTTTACGCCCTCGATGCGGCGGATCGCGTCGCTGTGCCCCTGGCTCACGCCCCTGCCCCAAAAGGTGTAAGTATTGCCCTCGGGCAGGCTGGAACCGAATATGATGCGCGCGAGCGAGAAAAGCCCCGGATCCCAGCCGACGCTCATCGCGCCGAGCGTTCCCGCCTTTTTCGCCGCACTTTCCAATGCCGCATAATGTTCGGGCACCTTTGCGTGCGTGTCGAAACTGTCCACGATGTTGAACATGGACGCGACCTCCGCCGACTGTTTGGGAAGATCGGTCGCACTGCCGCCGCAAAGGATCATCACGTCGATCTTGCCGACATAATTTTTCATGTTTTCGTACTTGTCCACTTTGACGGGAAGGACCGTCTTCACCCCCGCGGGATCGCGCCGCGTGAATACCGCCACAACTTCCATATCGGAATTTTGCTTTGCGGCATACTGCACGCCCCTGCCGAGGTTGCCGTAACCGACTATGCCGAGCCTGATTTTTTGCATATATGTATTCTCCGTAAAATTTTATTCTCAACAAGTTTACCGCGATAAACGAAAAAAGTCAAGCGTACAAAGCCGCCCGACTTTTATTCGCCGTCAAATTTTTTCGCGCGCGATCTCTTCCCCGCTCACGACGTCTTTTAAGACAAGCTCGCCCTTTTCCAGAACGATGTAACTGTGCGCAGTGTCGTTTTTCGGAAGGGATACCGAACCGCAGTTCGCCACAAGGACACTCCCCTTTCTCTGTATAAAGCCCGTATGATAGTGCCCGTAGATAAACGCGTCGCCGCAGTTTTTCGGCAGGGAATCGATGCTGTACCTGTCGCCGTGCTGCAAAAAAACCTGCTTGCCGCAATCTACGAGCACGGCCTCCGAAACAAACTCGAAGTCGGAGATCATCGTGTCCACGTCGCTGTCGCAATTGCCTTTTATGACGAGCAGTTTATCCGTCATGGCGTTGAGCACTTTCGCCACGCCCATCGGATCGTAACATTCGGGCAAAGGGTTACGCGGGCCGTGATTGTAGATGTCGCCCAGCAAAATCAGTTTGTCAGCCTTTTCCTCTTCAAACCTCTGCACGACGCGCTGCGCATATACGCGCGAGCCGTGTATATCGGATGCTATCAGAAATTTCATGATCTTCCTTTACTTTACGATAAATTTATACGCCGTCGTAAAACGGTATATCTGATTCTTTTCATAGACCGCGCTGCCGAGCGCATCATATGCGGGGCAATTCACGCCGTTGGGAATAAACTGCGTTTCGAGGCAGAACCCGTAATTTTTGTTATAGTAGCCGGATTTGCCGTTCTGATGCAGCCCGTTGCCCGTATAAAGCTGCACGGCGGGTTTATCGGTGTATACCTGCATGACGATGCCGCTGCGTTCGCTTTCCGCCTCGGCGACCTTTCCGTATACGCCCGAACGCTTGTTCAGAACAAAATTGATGTCGTAGCCGTCGCCCGCGCGCAGGTCGGGATCGTCGTCGAAAATATGCTCGCCTATCCTGCGCGGCTTTCTGAAATCGAAGGGCGTGCCCGCAACGTCGCGGAATTCGCCGTGGGGTATGAGCGTTTCGTCGGTGGGCGTTACCCTGTCCGCATCGATGGTCAGGAAGGTGTCGAGCACGTTGCCCGAGCCCTCGCCGTCGAGGTTGAAATATGCGTGATTGGTCATATTGATCGCCGTCTTTTTATCGGACATGGCGCCGTAAGATATTTTCAGTTCACCGTTCACAAAGGTATAACGCACCTGAATGCGCATATTGCCGGGATAATTCTCTTCCCCGTCGGCTGCGGTGGTATTCAAGGAAAGGGTATTCCCGTCCGCCCCTTCAAAGACGTAATCCCAAACCTTTTTATCGAACCCCTTCTGCCCGCCGTGCAGATGATTGCCGCGGTCGTTGCAGAAAAGTTGATACGTTTCACCGTCTATGACGAGCTTTCCCTTTTCGATGCGGTTGCCGCACCTGCCGATGAGCGCGCCGAGATACCCGCCGTTGTTCTCGTATCCTTCCACGTCGTTGTAGCCGAGGACTACGTCGACGGGATCGCCGTTTTTGTCGGCGATGCGGAGCGACTGGATAATGCCGCCAAGATTGAGTATGACGGCCTCGTTTTTGCCGTCTTTGATGGTAAAGGCATATACGTCTTTACCGTCGGCAGTTTTGCCGAAATGCGATGTACGGATCATGATGATATTCCCTCCTTATGATTTATTTGAGAAGTTCCGCCGCGTCTATGCGCACGGCGCCGGGTTTTCTGACAGATGCGGAAAACACATTTTCTTTGCCGAAAAGTTTTCCCATTTCCGCGATATAATTTTCCGCCTCCGCGTCGGAAAGGTATGCGAGTATGGTCCCCGCAAAGCCGCCGCCGTGCACGCGCACCGCGCCGTCTTTAATGATGCGGTCAGACATATGTATCGCAAGCGTAACGGGCTGTTCGCAGCTGCCCGGGACGAAGCAGTTTTGCAGGCAGTTCAAACTGCTCTTACCCGACTCTTCCACGGCAGAAAGAAACTTCGCCACGTCGCCGCGCCTGAGCGCCGCAGCGGCCGCGTCCACCCTTTCGTTCTCTTCATAGAAGTGGCAGGCGCGCAATATCGCACGTTCGCTGACCTTTTTGCGGAGAGAAGGTATATCGGCATAAAACCGATCGGGCGCAACGTCGCGCAGGTATTGTTTGCCGAAAAAGTTTGCGACTTCGTGCATCTCCGTTTTGATCGCCGCATAGTGCTCGGTGAGCGCCGCGTGCGAGCCGCCCGTATTGGTTATGACGAGCGTATACCCTTCGGGCGCGGAAAGAGATTCTATTTCGGGCGACGAAGGATCCTTGAAGTCTATTTTATTGATGCCCCCGAGCGATATGCCCGACTGATCCAAAAGCCCGCAGGGTTTTCCGAAGTACTCGTTCTCGGCATACTGCGATACGATCGCCTTTTCCACCTTGCCGACCTTGCCGCCGAGGTACAGGTCGTTGCATATTTCCGCGATAAGCAGTTCGAACGCCGCCGAAGAGGAAACGCCCGCCCCGCGGAAAATGGTGCTTTCGCTGACCACGGTAAAGCCGCCCACCGTGTAACCACGGTCTTTCAGTCCCTTTACGACGCCGCGCACAAGGGCGACGCTCTTGCCGTATTCAGACTTGTTCACGGCGAGATCGTTCACGTTCAGAGCAAACGGAGGAAAGCCGGCCGACTGCACCCGTATCGTGCCGTCGTCCGTCTTTCCGACGGCGGCGAGCACGTCGCAGCTGATCGCCGCCACGAGCACTTTGCCGTGGTTATGGTCGGTGTGATTGCCGCAAATTTCCGCTCTTCCCGAAGACGAAAAGAACGCTTCGGGCTTTTTGCCCGTAAGATTTTCGTATTCTGCCGAAAGGTTTCCGATGCGGCGGGAAAACGCGGCTTTGTCCGCCGACGCCCCGTACAGATCTTTGAGTTCCATAAATATAAAAGCCTCGCCTTTTTAAAGTTATAAACGGGAGAACGATCATCGTTCTCCCGTTTATTATAGCATGAATTGATTCGGTTGTAAACGGATTTTTTATTTATTCTGCGGAATATCGGGAATCGATGCGAAACCTTTTTCAAGATCCTCGTCCGTCGGGATATAGTCCGTCATGGTGCCGTCGTTATACTGCTTGTAAGCCGCCATATCGAAATACCCCGTACCCGTAAGCCCGAAGAGGATGCGTTTTTTCTCTCCCGTTTCCTTGCATTTGAGCGCCTCGTCTATGGCTACGCGGATGGCGTGGCTGGACTCGGGCGCAGGCAAAATGCCTTCGGTGCGGGCAAAATATTCCGCCGCCTCGAACACCTTCGTCTGCTTCACTGCGACCGCGCGCATCAGACCTTCGTGATACAGTTCGGAAACGACGGGGCTCATGCCGTGATAGCGAAGACCTCCCGCATGGTTTGCCGCAGGCATAAAACCGCAGCCGAGAGTGTACATCTTTGCGAGCGGCGTGATCTTCGCACTGTCGCAGAAGTCGTATACGAATTTGCCGCGCGTGAGCGAAGGGCAGCTTGCCGGTTCCACGCCGATGAACTCGATGTTGTTCTTCCCTGCGATCTTATCCCCCATGAAAGGCGCGATCAGCCCGCCGTAGTTGGAACCGCCGCCAACGCAGCCGATAATAACGTCAGGCTCCACGCCGTACTTGTCGAGCGCGGCTTTGCTTTCGAGTCCTATGACCGACTGATGCAGCAAAACATGGTCGAGAACGCTGCCCAGAACATAACGGCAGGAATCGGACGTAACGGCTTTTTCGACCGCTTCGCTGATGGCGCAGCCGAGCGAGCCGCCCGTACCGGGGAACTCTTTCAAGATCTTTCTGCCCGCTTCCGTCGTATCAGAGGGAGAAGGAATGACTGCTGCGCCATAGGTGCGCATCACCTCTTTGCGGTAAGGTTTCTGTTCGCTTGAAACTTTTACCATATATACGGTAAGGTCAAGCCCGAAATACGCCGTCGCCATAGAAAGCGCGGTGCCCCACTGCCCCGCACCCGTTTCGGTGGTTACGGACTTCAAGCCCTGCTTTTTCGCATAGTAAGCCTGCGCAGCCGCGGAGTTGAGCTTATGCGAGCCGGAAGTGTTGTTGCCTTCGAACTTGTAATAGATCTCCGCGGGTGTTCCGAGCGCTTTTTCAAGGCAATACGCGCGCACCAGCGGCGACGGACGGTACATCTTGTAAAAATCGCGGATCTCTTCGGGAATGTCAATGTAAAGATCGGTCATATTCAGTTCCTGCGATACGCAGTCGTCGCAGAACACCGGTTTCAGATCGTCTGCGCCGCAAGGCTGCAACGTTGCAGGATTGAGAAAGGGTGCGTGCTTGATCTTCATAGCCGCGTTCAGATTATACCATTTTTTGGGGATCTCCTCTTCGGACAGATATATCTTGTAAGGGATCGGTTGTTTTGCCATGATTTTGTTCTCCTTTTTATAAATTTATGACATAAAAAAAGACACGGTCCTACTCGCTTGGGACGAATAAAACCGTGTTGCCACCCAAATTCACGACACGCAAGTGCCGCCTCGTTGCAGGTACTAACATACCCTCTTCCTGTAACGTGAAAGCCACGTCGGGAACTACTCGCTGCCTTTCGCACCCGCCCTCGGTAACCCATTCACTCTGCGTCAGACCGCCTCATTCACACCATCGGAGACTCTCTGTTGATCTGCTGTAGCGAGCTACTCTTTTACCTCTTCGGTTTTTTTAAGCATACCACACTTTTTTTTGCTTGTCAACGGTTTGAAAGGATTTTTTCAAAATTTTTTTTCGGTTTCTTTTGCAATAAATTTATCGGATCAAGTATTCGTGTTTTTGTCTGCGATAAAAAATCCAAAATGGTACAAACTGCTTTTATGAAGAAACTGACCGCAGCACTGGCGCTGGTTTTAGTCTTTCTATGCGCATCCGCCACGACAACGAGCGTGCGCGCCGACGGACCGCCGCAGGATGCAACCAAAACGGTCTGCATCACTTTCGACGACGGACCGACCGACTCGACGACGCCGAAAGTCCTCGATGTTTTAAAAGACGAGGGCGTCCGCGCCACCTTTTTCGTCGTAGGAAGACAGATCAATGGACGCGAAAAGATATTAAAGCGCACCGACGAAGAGGGACATTCGATCGGCATACACACATATACCCACAATTACAGACAAATTTATGCGGATAAGGATGCGCTCATGAAGGACATCCGAAAATGCCGGGAAGAAATAACCCGCGTACTGCCTCTGTACCACGGGATGATCTACCGCTTTCCCGGCGGTTCCTTCCTATGCCCCGCCCTGCGCGGCGCCGTTACGGACGCGGGGTACCGTTACTTCGATTGGAACGCGGCAGCGGGCGACGCGGAAGGGAATTACCTTGCAGACAGGCTATACGAAAATACCGTTGCTACGAGTAAGGGCAAAAAAGACATCATCCTGCTCCTGCACGACGGTGTAGGTTATTCGGAAACGGTCAAAGCGCTTCCCCGCATCATACGTTACTATAAAGAAAATGATTACGAATTTAAAACGCTTTGACGCGGCGCGTCAAAGCGTTTTTATCATCAAAAAATTCAGCCGTTCAGTCTGAGAGTGCCGCGCAGTTGGTTGACGTCGGCAATGCCGTGAGAATCCAGCCATGCATTCATCCCGTCGATGATTTTCGGCATGGCGAGCGTATCGGTAAAATTCGCAGTGCCCACCTGCACCGCCGCGGCGCCCGCGATGATAAATTCGAGCGCGTCCTCCGCCGAGGTTATACCGCCCATGCCCATGACGGGAATATCCACCGCATTGCACGCTTCCCAGACCATTCTGACGGCGATCGGCTTGACGCCCGCGCCCGAAACGCCGCCCGTATTGTTGGCGATGAGCGGCCTTCTTCTTTCGATATCGACGACCATGCCCGTAAGCGTATTGATGAGGGATATCGCGTCCGCGCCGCCTTTCTGCGCGGCGGCGGCATTCGCGGCGATGCTTTCCACGTTGGGCGAAAGTTTGACCATGAGCGGCGTCTTTTTCAGTGCGCTTTTGGAAACTTTCGTAACTTCATACACGCTTTCGGGCTTGATGCCGAACGCCATGCCCCCGCACTTTACGTTGGGGCAGGAGATGTTCAGCTCTATCATGTCCACTTTGCCGTCCAATTTTTCACAGATGCCCGCATAATCGTCGAGCGTTTTGCCCGCGACGTTCGCGATGACGGCGATATGCTTGCTTTTCAGAAAATCAAGGTCGTCTTTCAAAAAAGCGTCGACTCCGGGATTTTGCAGCCCCACCGCGTTCAGGATAACGCCGTGCCCTTCCGCGATGCGCGGCGTGGGGTTGCCGAGGCGGGGTTCGAGCGTAAGCCCTTTCGTGCTGATGCCGCCCAAAACGCCGATGTCGTAAATTTCATCGAATTCCTTGCCGAACCCGAACGTGCCGCTCGCCGCAACGACGGGGTTTTTCAATTCCACCCCGCAAATATTCACTTTCAGATTTGCCATTACAGTTCCACCTCGCCTATCTCAAAAACGGGGCCGTCTTTGCAGACGCGCGCGTTTTCCGTTTTGCCGCTCTTTTTGCACACGCAGACGAGGCACGCGCCGATGCCGCACCCCATGCGCTCTTCGAGGGAAACATAACAGGGAATATTTATTCCCCTTTCGGCAAGCCCCGCTTTCAGCGCGCGCAGCATGGGCGTCGGCCCGCAGGACAGTATGACGTCGGGCTTCGCGTTTGCAAGGTCTTCAAAAAACGCCCCGACGGCGTTCTCCTTTTTCCCGAAACTGCCGTCGTCGGTGACGATTTCCGCCTTTTCGGAAAGAGCGGCAAATTCTTCCGCATAACAGACGGCTGCTTTGTTTCGGAACCCGATATAAGAGAAGAATTCTTTGCCCGTCCCCTCATATTCTTTGAGCACCGAATACATCGGGAAAACGCCGACGCCGCCGCCGACGAGCGCAACGCGCTTGTCTTCACCGCGCAGCGAAAACCCGTTGCCGAGAGGCAGAACACACGAAAGCGTATCGCCCGCCTTTTTCCCGCTCATCAGCCTCGTGCCTTCGCCCTTCAGCTGATAGCAGATCGTAACGCTGCTTTCGCAATGCTCGCAGACTGCGATCGGGCGACGCAGAAGATGCGCGCCGTCCCCGACCGAAATATTCACGAACTTTCCGCAGGAGATGCCCCCGACTTTTTCGGGCAACGCGAACGTCATTTTATAAATGCCCGCCGCGATCGGCTTGTTTTCCAAAATTCTGACGGTTACTTCCTTCATTGTTTTATCCTTGATTTTTAACGAATTATGCCTGACATAGTACTGAATTTAACCGAAAATTGCACGGTTTAAGTCCGCCTTCATGTCTTCGCAGGCTTTCCGCGCCGCCTCGTCAAACGAAAGCCCTTTATACTTTTCCTGCCTGTACGCGCACAAAATGCCGCGGGAAGAATTGACGATGCCGCCCCTGCCGTTCTTGTCGAAGCACACTTTCAGATCGTCCGCCGTGCCGCCCTGCGCACCGTAGCCGGGGATCAGGAAAAAGGTATGCGGCATCTCTCTGCGCAATATTTCCGCCTGTACGGGGTGCGTTGCGCCGACGACCGCGCCGACATCCGAATAACCGTATTTTCCGATACTGTCTTTGCCCCACTCTTCCACGAGCGCGCCCATATATTCGTAGACGGTCTTGCCGTTTTCCAGCTTCATATCCTGCAATTCGCCGCTCGATTTGTTGGAAGTTTTGACGAGCACGAAAATGCCCTTATCGCGCTTTTGCATCCAACCGAGGAAGGGCTTGATGCCGTCCGAACCCAGATATCCGTTTACGGTCAGAAAATGCGAATCGAAAGCGGTATACGTTTTACCCCCGACCACCGTTTCGCCGAGGTAAGCCTTCGCATAGCATTCGGCGGTCGCGCCGATGTCATTGCGCTTCGCATCCGCCATCACGATGAGCCCCTTGCTTTCGGCATAGCGGCAGGTATCGTAAAAAGCGCGCATTCCTTCCACGCCGTACATTTCATAATAGGCGATCTGCACCTTGACCGCAGGCACGATATCCGCGACAGCGTCGACGAGCTTTTTATTGAAAGCGACGATCGCATCCGCCGCGCCCGCAAAATTATTTACCCCCTCGCGCATTTCGTCGGGCAGATAGTCGAAACTCGTATCCAACCCCACGACGGTCGGGTTTTGCTTTTGTTCGATTTTTTCTATAAGTTTATCGATCATTTTTCACCTCAATATTTTGCCCCGTACTCTTTCAGATAATCGAGTATCGCGGGAACGTGTTCCTTCCCCTCGATGACGCCCTCTTCAAGCGCCGCAACGATGTCCTTGATCGTGACGATGGAATAAACCTTCACGCCCTCCTGCTCGTAAGCCTGCTGCACGGCGGACTTTTCACTGTCTAGCGCCTTTTCCATCCTGTCTACGGTAATGACCATGCCGGAAATATCGACCTTCGCCGCGCCGCGCAGTTTGGGGAGCACCTCTTTGAGCGCCTTTCCGCTCGTCATTACGTCCTCGATGATGACGACCTTTTCCCCGTCCTCGGGCTGTTTGCCGACGAACATACCGCCCTCGCCATGGTCTTTGACTTCCTTTCTGTCGAAACTGAAATTCACGTCGATGCCGTACTTTTCATACAGGGCGACCGCGGCGGAAAGCGCGAGCGGAACCCCCTTGTATGCGGGCCCGAACAGCGTGTCGGCGGGTATCTTATTCTCCGCTATGCAGTCTGCATAGAACTCGCCGAGGCGCTTGATCTGCGAACCCTTCTTATATTCGCCCGCATTCAAAAAGTAAGGGGCTATCCTGCCGCTCTTCAATTTGAACGTGCCGAACTTCAAAACGCCGCACTCCGCAAGAAAGCGGATAAATTCCTGCTTATAAGTCATTTTTTACTCCTTTATGCGTGGCATAGTACTTTATTTTTATAATTTTTCTTGAATTTACAGCCGTTTAAGCCCGATATTTTACGTCGCCGTCGACGATCGTACAGAGGACCTTTCCCGAAACTTTCATGCCGCCAAACGGCGTATTTTTGCCTTTGGAAACAAATTTTTTGCTGTCGATGACGTACTCCGCATTCAGATCGGCGAGCATCAAATCGGCAACTTCCCCTTCCGCGATCTTCCCGCCTTCCAGATGCAATATCCGCGCGGGCGCCGCGCTCATGCGGTCGGCAAGTTCGGAAAGGGACAAAACGCCCCCCTTCACGAGATAGGTATACGAGAGCGAGAAAGAGGTTTCGATACCGCTGATGCCGAAGGCGGCGAGGTTGTACTCCACGTTCTTTTCGTCTACATGGTGCGGCGCGTGGTCGGTCACGATGCAGTCGAGCGTGCCGTCGCGCAACCCCTCTTTGATCGCCGCAACGTCCTCCGCTTCCCGAATGGGCGGGTTGACTTTTGTATTTGCATCGAAAGAGGTGACGACATCGTCGGTCAGAGTAAAATAATGCGGGCAGGTCTCCGCCGTCACCTGAACGCCGCGCGCCTTGGCTTCGCGCAAAAGTTGCACGCCGCCCTTCGTGGAGACGTGGCAGATATGCGCGCGTTTATGCAGCGTTTCTGCGAGTATTATTTCGCGCGCGAGCATGATCTCTTCCGCCGCGCGGGGGATCCCCTTTAACCCTGCCAAAGTGCTGTTATACCCCTCGTTGACGACGCCGCCGTCCACAAGGTCTTTGTCTTCGCAGTGGGAAAGGCAGATGAGTCCGAAATCGGACGCGTATTCCATGGCAAGCCGCATCATGCGCGCATTTGCGACGGGTTTTCCGTCATCGCTGACCGCGACGGCGCCCGCGTCCTTCATCTTGCCCATTTCGGAGAGCGTTTCTCCCTTTTCGCCGCGCGTGATCGCCCCGATCGGATGCACCTTGCACAGCCCGACTTCTTTCGCGCGCGCCGCGATATAGCCCACGACCGCCGCGTTGTCGCACACGGGATCGGTATTCGGCATACAGCATACCTGCGTGAACCCGCCCGCGACCGCCGCCGCACTGCCGCTTGCGATGTCCTCTTTGTATTCGAACCCCGGCTCTCTCAAATGCACGTGCATGTCGATCAACCCCGGGAACACGGTCAGCCCGGCAGCGTCGATGACTTCCGCGCCGTCCGCCTTCAGATTTTTGCCGATCTTTGCGATCTTTCCGTTTTCGAGAAGAATATCCGCGGCTTTTACCTCGTCCGCAAACACAACTTGTCCGCCCTTGATGAGAAGTTTACGCATTTTCGCTCTCTCCCTGTCTGTTTTTGCAGAGCAGGAACAGCAGTGCCATTCGCACGGCGACGCCGTTCAAAACCTGCTCGTTGATCTCGCTGTTTTCCCCGTCGATGACGCCCGTCGTGAACTCCACGCCGCGGTTGACCGGCCCCGGGTGCATGACGATGCAGTCTTTATCCGCATATCTGAGGTGCTCTTCGGATACGCCGTAATACTTGGCGTATTCGGAAAGGGACGGGAACAGCCCGCCGTGCATGCGCTCGAGCTGAATGCGCAGCCCCATCACGACGTTCGCGCCGGCAAGCGCCTCTTCGCGCGATCTTGCGATCTTCGCCCCGAGCCTGTCTATCCCCTGCGGCATGAGCGTCGCGGGAGAGTACATGGAAACTTCCGCACCGAGCTTTGTAAGTCCGAAAAGATTGCTCTTCGCCACGCGGGAATGTTTGATGTCGCCCAAAATCGCAACCTTCAGCCCCTTGAACGAGCCGAATTTTTCGCGCATGGTGTAAAAATCGAGCAGCGCCTGCGTGGGGTGTTCGTTCATGCCGTCGCCGCCGTTGACGACGGACGCCTTTACATTCTTCGCAAGAAGGTGCGGCGCGCCGCCCATCGGGTGACGGATGACGATGACGTCGTTTTTCATCGCGTCGAGCGTTTTGCCCGTGTCGATGAGCGTTTCCCCTTTCTGCACCGAGCTTGACGATGCGGAAATATTCACCGTGCCCGCGCCGAGGTACTTCGCCGCAAGTTCGAAAGAGCAGCGCGTCCTCGTGCTGTTTTCATAAAAGAGAGTTGTCACCGTCCGCCCCTGCAAATGCGGGAGCTTTTTGAGATTCTGCGTGAGCAGTTTTTTCATGCCGACGGCCGTGTCGAGGATAAGCATGATATCCTCGGCGGACGTGTCGTACAGTCCGAGCAGATCTTTTCCTAACATTTATATACCTCGAATAAAACTATCGCAAACGTGAAATGCCGAGGGAATCTTCCCCCTCTATTTCGGCGAGGCGCACATTGATCCGCTCGTCGGAAGAGGTGGGAATATTCTTGCCCACGAGATCCGCCGAAACGGGCATCTGCCTGCCGCCCCTGTCCACGAGCACCAAAAGGCGCACCGACGCGGGCCTTCCCTGATCGAATATCGCCTCTATCGCGGCGCGCACCGTCCTGCCCGTGTGCAAAACGTCGTCGCAGAGCACGATTTTTTTGCCGTCCACGGAAAAACCGAAACTATTCGCGCGCGCCTCCGGCACAAAATAACCGCTCACAAGGTCGTCGCGGTAAAGCCCTATATCTATGCCGGCGCACGGCGGCTTTACGCCGTAATTTTTTTCGATGAGCGCCGCTATGCGCTGCGCGACGATCTCGCCGCGGCGCCTGATGCCGAGCAGACACAGCCCTTCCGTGCCCTTGTTTTTTTCTACCGCCTCGTGCGAAAGGCGTACAAGCGTCCTGCCTATCGCCGCCGCGTCCATCAAAATGCGCTCTTCCATGACTTTCTCCAAAAAAATACCCGCGCACGGAAATGCGCGGGGTAGCGTTCAAACGAGCAACGAAAAAACAGTTACTTTTCTCTTTCGCCTTATTGCCCGAACAGCTTTGCGGCATCTCCGTACCGACTCGTTAAAGCCTTCGTCACGTTTATTGTATCACAACGCGGGCGCAAAGTAAAGCGAATTTTTAATAAATTTGTATGAGGCGGAACCCCAAAATGTCGCAGGAAGAGAGGACGTATTCTATCCCGCCGCGGGCAAAGCGTATCGGGTACGCCCCGGCGTTCGCGTGCAGGTGCCCGTAAACGACCTTATCGGCGCCGTATTTTTCAAAAAGTTCGGTATATACCGTATCCTCTTTTTTAGCGTTGAAGGGCGGATAATGGATCATACAAACAAGTTTGTCGCCTTCCTGCCGCAGTTTTTGCACGCATCCGAAGGCGAGGCGGAACCGCTCCCCTTCCCGTTCGTAAATTTTTCTGTCAGAGTCCGAAAAATCCGCACTGCCCGGGCACGCCCACCCGCGCGAACCGCATATGACAAACCCGTCAAAGCGCACGCAGTCGTTCTGCAAAAAGTAAAAACTTTCGTCCGGGGCGCTCCTGCGCAGCGCGGTTATGCCCGACCACCAATAATCGTGATTTCCGCGGATAAAAACTTTTTTGCCCGGAAGATCCGCCAATTCCTGCAGATCGGGCAGAGCGGAATCGAGCGTCATCGCCCAACTGATGTCGCCAGCGATGAGCACGACGTCCTCTTCGGCGACTCTTTCGCGCCAATCCGCCTTTATTTTTTCGAGATGCCCCGTCCAATTGCCGCCGAACACGTCCATCGGCTTGTCCTGCCCGCCCGGAAGGTGCAGGTCGCTTACGGCAAAAACTTTCATAAACCGCCCGCCATGCCAAAGTTTTATAATATTTTACCATAAAAGCGCTTTATTTGAAAGCGTTTGCAGTATCCGCATCGCTTTTTTTGCGCAGGGTTTTGCGCAAAACGAAATTTTCTATATCGCACAAGGCAAGGCTTTCGCGACAGCGCTCGCAGACCTTGCGCCCGCCCGATTCCTCTCCGCAGATCATGCAGCGTTCGCCGTGCTCCCTCTTTTCCCTGTCCATCGCATTCTCCCTTTTCAATCCAATAATAAAAAAAGCCGATATAAAAATACCGGCTTTTTTCCGTGACTCCGGTTTACTTGCCGCAACCCGATCCGCAGCCGGACGAGCCTCCGCAATTGCCCTGCGGATACAGGGGCAGTTCAAAAAATCCCGCGCACACCTCCTGCGTGTATTCCTGTGCGGGAGGAATGACGCAATAGCCGTAGGAAGGCACAAGCAGGTCTACGTTGATGATGATCTTCAAAATGACGGTTATGCACGCGTCGATGGTGAAGGTATTGCCTTCCGGATTGAAAGTCCCCTCGGGCGCGACGGCGCTGACCACCGCCTGCACCTCGTAAGGCATTATGGACGGCTGCGGCACGAACAGAATGACGTCCTCGCTGACCGTAAGCGTCGCGCTCGCCTTGCCTTCCGTGCCGTTCGCATCGGTATAGACTACCTCGATAGGGATATCGACGCTCGCCTGCACGCGCGCGCAATTTGCCCTGTCGGGCAGGCGGTCTATCTGAAACGCAGTCACGGTGCCTGCCGAAGAGATACTTTTTGCGCTTATAAAGGTGAGCGGATATGTAGGATTCGCGGGAACGGGATCGACGATGTTGATCGTGATGCCGTCCGTCTGCCCCTGACGGATACAGGCGTCAAAGACGCGCTGCGCCTGGATACAGACCTTTTCGTTCAGACCGTTGAGCGGGTTGCCGTTGATCGGCCCGGGACATTTGTCCGTCTGAAAATTGGAATAAAATGACATTTTCAACCTCCGAATGTTAAAAATTCAGTAAAAGACGTCCGCAGTATGCGGTCTTTATATTCCAATATATGAAAGACCGCCGCAAGGTGTTACTTTGTGCGCGGCGCACAAGCCCGCCTGCGCTTACGCCTGTTTTTTGCGCACGAGCAGCGCCTGCCCGGGAAAAACGACCTCTCCGTTAAAGAGGACGAACTCCTCCGCGCGCATACCGCAAGCCGCCGCAACGGAAGAAGGCGTGTCGCCCGCCGCCGCCGTCAAAAGCGTAAACTCGCCTTCGGGCAAAAGGAGAAGCTCCCCCTCCTGCGGCGGCCGGGTGAGGCGGTTCAAGCGGACGAGCGCAAGTTCCGGTACCCCGATGGCGCGGCCGATCGCGGCGAGGTCGTCGCCACGCTTAACCTGATACACGCCGAGCGGGTTCTTGTCTTTTTCCAAAGAGAGCATAGCATTTTATAATATGCCGCCGATAAAAAAATATGACACACTCTCTTAATGCGATTTAAAATAAAAAAGCCCCACTAATGTTGGTTATTCGTGGGGAATTATACGGGTAGGTAGTTTATTGCCTACCCGTTTTTCGTTTCCTCACGCCATTTTAATGCGTTTTAATCCGAACCGTATTGTGGCAAATTGATTGCCCCGACGAATTTGTAAATAATTTCAACGTCTTGCATTTTTCTGCCGTCGTATCGTTCCGTTTCGCCTATATAAATTTTTTCAATGAAACTATTTAGAATCTCCGGCGTCAACTCTTGAATTTCCGTGTAAGCCTTTACGATTTTAAGGAATTTCGAGAGTTTTTCCTCGTCCTGAACGGATGCGGTGAGAGCGTTTTGTAACTCAATGGTTTTTTGTTTCAAGTCATTACCTTCGTCCTCGTAAGATTTTGCAAGAAAGTCAAAGCGTTCGTCGGTAATTCTGCCGCTTACGTTGTCCTCGTAGAGTTTGCGGATAATTTTACCTATTTCTTCCTGTCTGTCGGAAAGCCGTTTTATCTCGGCTTTCGTTTTAGTCTGAAACTTTTCCGTTTCTTTTTTAGAGCCCGACAAATATTCGTCCGTAAATTCTTTTTCGTGCAGAAAAACGTATTCGCATACCTTTTGTAAATCGCTTTTTACAACTTCGGTAAGTTCCGACACCAAAATTCGATGACTGCTACATAGACCTTTCTTTTTCTTTCTATAAGTAGCACATGAGAAATTGTCTGCTTCCCGATGTTTTGCAATTCGTTGTATCGTGAGACGATTGCCGCAATCAGCACAGAAAAGCAACCCCGAAAACATATTCGGCTCGTTGAATTTCGTATAAGCGCGCTTTACGTTTCTCATCTGTTGCACCGTTTCAAAAGTTTTTTCATCTATAATAGCCTCTTGCGTGTTACGATAGATTACCCAACCTTCTTTCGGTAAGCGAACTTGTTTCTTGTTTTTATACGATTTTTTCGCTGTTTGAAAATTTACCGTATGCCCGACATAAGCAACTTGGTCAAGCATATTTTTTATTGTGCCGACACTCCATATTTCCGGATATTCGCTCAGTTTATGTATGGAACGACCGCGATGAATATTGTATAGTTGCGGCGTTTCAACTTTTTCTTCCGTTAATTTTCTTGCAATTTCAGGCATCCGAACGCCGTCAACAAACATTTGGAATATCCGTCTTACCGTAGCCGCGGCTTCATCATCTATAATCCATTTTTCTTTGTCATTCGGATCTTTTTTATATCCGAACGGGGGATTAGTCGTAAGATGTTTACCGGAATTGCCTTTTGCTTTGAATACTGCGCGAATTTTCTTCGACGTATCTCTTGCGTACCACTCATTGAATACGTTTTTGAACGGCGTCAGGTCGTTTTCCGTCTGAATATTGCTGTCTACGTTATCGTTGATCGCAATAAAGCGAATGTCAAGATTCGAGAAATAGATTTCGGTGTAATACCCAACCATTATGTAATCTCTGCCGAATCGAGACATATCCTTTACGATAACCGTAGAAATTTTACCTTCTTCCGCGTCAGCCATCATTCGCTGAAAGTCGGGGCGGTTGAAGTTCGTACCCGAAAAGCCGTCGTCAACGTAGAATTCAATATTGGTAAAGCCGTGTTCTTTCGCATATTTTGCGAGAATTTCTTTTTGATGAACGATACTGTTGCTATCTCCGACAAGGTCGTCGTCTTTGGATAATCTTGCGTATAATGCCGTTACGTCACCTCCGTAATTGTATTTTTTTGTTATTTTTAATCGCCGTTTGTCCTATCATAATTGTTTACCTCCGTTATGCGGCAAACAGCGAGTTCGTACCGGTTCGCCCGATTGTATCCGCGCGCTTTGGCGGGTTATCAGGCGTTTCATAATATCGAGCGGAGTATCTGTTGCGCCGAGTTGTTCCCGCGCTACCACAACGAAGGTTTTATCTCCGATGGGGTGATACTCTAATCTGTAATTGTAATCGTTTTCTTGTCTTTTAGCCGTGTTTTCCGTAAATATAATCTCCTTATCAATGATTTATTTACGTAAAACGGCAGGAAGGGCGGCTTATAATTTGCCGGCTTTTTTCATATTTTTCAAGGCTTCATAGCCTTCCTTTATCAACCGGACTTTCGTTATTCCGTTTTCTTCGAGAAAAGCGTTTATCTCGTCATATAAGGCTCTCGGTATCATCGTTCCGAAATTGCCGCTCGCTTGCTTTCTCTTTTCCTTATTCTTTTCTTCATACTTCCTGCGCGTTTTACGCACGGGAGTATCTTCTTTCCGTTCCATTGAACTGTTCCTCCGAAAATATAAAATCGTATTGATACACATTATAACAATTTGAGTATCAGAAGTCAAGCTCTTTTTGTGAACGGGGTAGAAAATATCCCTTTAATTTTTGTAGTTGTTGGTGTTGCCTTGTTTTTCTTGCTTTTTGCGTTCTTCTTCGATTTCCGCTTCTATCTGTTGTAACCTCGGAACTTGCCGCACAATATCGGGAGTAAAGAGCGAAAGAACGGAATCGAAAAAACTTCCGATTGCTTTCGGCTTTCCGTGGACTATACGCCGATATTCCGTCGGATTTGTTCTTGCAAGTTCTTTGCCGACGTTTGTATAGTGGGAATTATTATCCTTTTCCTTTTGCAAAGTTTCTGCTTTTCGGACGTATTCGAGCGTTTCATTCATAGATTTTGTAAGCCGTTTTGAAAGGTCGTTGTTGTCTGCCGTTAAAGCGATTACTTGTTCCTGTAACTTTCCGCGTTTTCTCTGAATATTCCCGCTTTTTGCCTCGGTCAAAGCGTCCGCATAAACCTGACTTTCTTCCCGTATGGCTTCGGCTTGCTCGATTATCTTCTTTGCCTTAAATTCGGCGGTGGAAAGATGTTTTTTCTGACTACCTTCTTTTCCGCGCTGTAAGCCCCAACGTTTTCCGACGGATTCGTAAAAATCCGTTTGTAATTGCTGTAATTGCGGTTTGTCGAAAAGTTGTTTACTGCAAAGTCGTCCGTCTTTTGTTACGGGCATTAAGTTTAAGTGCATATGCGGCGTTGTTTCGTCGTTATGTACCACCGCCGCGATAATGTTTTCTTCACCGTAACGCTCTGCAAAGAATTTGTAGCAGTCCGAGAAAAAATTATACTGTTCGACTTTGGCTAAACCATCGAAGAAAGTTTTATCCGAGCCTAACACGAAAGAGTTCATTACAACCGCGTCTTTGCGCGGGGATAAACCTAACTCTTTAATTCTGCCGTTTATGAATTCCGTGTAAGTTTTCCCGAAATATGGCGTGAAGCGATAATTATTTTTCGTTTGTTCGCTATCTATTTGCGGATTTGTCGCTTTGTAACTTTCGTCCCGTTCGTTTTCCTTTTCGATAGGAGCGACGTCTTGTTTATGGTATTTCTCCATATGGCACACTAAATATGAAATGATGATTTTCCTCCTGAAATTTGTTATTATTCTCATTGAGCAAAGTGTGTAGAATTTCCTCTGCCGACTGTTTTATTAGTGGATTCACAGCCTCGCAGAGCCCACAGCTTCGCCTGCGAAGTATAGTGGGCTACACTTTGCTCATAAGCCTTCTGTTTTGCTTCGCATTTGCTCCCAAAGTTTTTCTCCCGCTACGGCGGGCGGTATTGATTGTAATTTGTCATTATTTTACCTCCTGAAAGACGACAAAAAAAGCCGCTGATAATTTTTTCTATCACCGACTTAAAACACAAGTATTAAGTTTTAATTTTCGTTACATAACGCACCTCCCGATTTGTTTTCAGGATAAAAAAATCCGTGCGATTTCGTTTGCCTAAATAGGCTCGTTCTTCGCACGGATTTTAATCCCGATTATTAAATTTTTAGTCGATTTTATCTAAAAAATCGTATCACAATAAAACCCACGCCGAAATCTCTCTTTTTTAACGATTCCAACGCCCGTCGCGGAATTGCTACATACAACTGCAACTCTATGGCAAACGACGGTAATTCTTCCGTTCTCTCCACAAAGGAAAGAACTTTTCGGGCATCACTCTTTATGCCCAACAGCACTCAGCGCAGAATAACGCCAAGGCAATGTGGCGAACATATGTTCGCATTTTATATTTTATCACAGCCGTTCTTGTTTGTCAATAGTTTATTGCCGATGTTTATAAAATTTTCAAAATAATTTGAGAGTATAATTGCTATTATGAGAAGTTTTCCGACGGAACGATAAAAAACATACAAGATGAAATTCCGTTTGACCTACCCAACGGTTGGAGTTGGAGCAGAATTTCTTCTATTGGAACAACGAATATTGGTTTGACTTACAAACCAACGGATATTGCAGACGAAGGAACAATTGTTTTGCGTTCTTCAAACATTAGAAATGGAAAAATTGATTTAACAGATTTAGTTCGTGTAAAGACTATTATTCGCGAAAATCAATTTGTTGAACAAAACGACATTGTGATTTGTGCGCGAAATGGGAGTAAGGCTTTGGTTGGCAAATGTGCTATTTTTAACTTAGCAATGTCTGAGTCGGTTTCGTTCGGCGCGTTTATGGCAATATAAAGAACAGCGTTCTATGATTATGTATACTAGCCGTATCTGTTCAATAGGTCTATGTCTTGCACAAGCACTTTTCGCCCGACGCTTATACCCTTTTCTGCGAGCATTTCTATTATCTCATCGGTATTCAATGCGTGGGGTTCGTCTGTATTCCGACACAGTATATCCCACAGTACAAGTAACTTTATTTTTTGTTCTACGGTGTAGGGCATCTTCGTCCTATGCTCCGTTTATAGAAGTAGTGTTTTTACGCTATTTGATAATTTAACTCCGCTGAGTCGCAAATTTTGAATATTAAACCCAAACGACTTATTTTGTTATGTGAATATTACGGCTATACTTCTTGTTATCGCTATATTCTATTTATCATTACAGACATTGATATTCGTCGACACGAGCTTTTCTGTTTTGAACCGTAGTGAAAATACAAAATAACGCAGTACGAATAAGCAATATACCGCCAAACAATAACGGCATAAGCGAAAACATCGTTTGCGCTGGGGTGAACCAACCGCAAATAAATGTTATAAGTGATGCTGTAAATGAAGAAAACCACACAAATGAGTTAACACTTTTATAACACCCGCTAAACGACAAATCTAAACCATTTGTAACAAATTTCAAAGCAATCCACATAATTAAACAAATAAAAACCGTTATAATAACAAGAATTAAAAATTGTTTCATTGCACCGATAACATAATTGATTGCAAATCGACCTGCATTGGAATAGTAGACTTCCTTTATAAACGCATCAATGTCACTAACGGTTTGGTCTGGTAGCTTGTTAAAATATCCGCCGAATATTATAGGTATCCCGCCGTCAGTTTCAAACGATCCGGCTATCATATTGTCAAAAACAAAAAGATAATGAAAATTACCGCCGATTGAAATATAATTACGGTAATAAAAATCTCTCAAAACAGGAACTTTTTCACCATACAATGCCGAATTTACAGAGGTATAATAATATTTAACATAGAGACTATACAATTGCTTATTATAATCTTGAGCACCCATGTCTAATGCCGCATATTCGTCCATTGCATGTTCGTTTGCGCTTAAAAATTCTTTATACACTTTTACCGATTCGTCTGTTAAATTCACTTCTCTATCTGTGTATATCGTTTTCAATATGTAATTATTTTTTTCCATGTCATCCAAGGATATATATTCTTCGTAAGAAATTTCGTTACCATCGGCTGTAGCTATCTGTGTAAATTCAATAAACATATCCATTGGGCGAGTATCTACAATCAGATTATAACCATATCGAGCATATTGTGTATCCGATTCATAACTGTTAATTTTTTTATCGGAATTGGCTTTGCCATCCTCTAATGTAAGACTTATATCCGAAAACGCGTCATCTATAAAATTAGTAAATTGCACGGCGTTTTCATAATAATGAGAAAACGGCAACACATCTGCACCGTAAAATCCAAGTAAGAAAAATACATATGATAATAACAATGCAAGAAAAATACTTGCAACGCCGTAATTGATAGCTTGTTTTGCTATTTTATTGGAAAAAAACGAAAGAGTGAAAAATTTAACCCATTTCTTCATTTATACCTTGTATCTCCTATACCTTATATCTCCGCCATAATCCGTATCGATGCGTTCAAAGAGCATTACTTGCCCGCATGCACACGAATAATTTTGATTTTCTGTGGAGAATTGATTGCAATATCGTAAGTTCCGTTCGATTGCAAGCTATATTCGACTTCGATATTTCCGTATTGCGTCGGATAAATACCCTTAACGTGTTTCAAATGCGACAAATGCGCGTCGATCTCAAATTCTGTGCCGCCAATTCCTATCTCTTTTATACCCAACACCGTTTCCGACAAATACGGTATCACACCGCTCGACCAACCGTGACAAAGGCTATGTCGAAATCCTTTATAACAGAACTTACCGAATGTGCGGTGAAAGTCTTTTTCTCCCGCTTTGGTAAATTCGTCGATCCTGCTCGCGCCGACTGCGGCGTCGACGTCGAAATCCTCAAAAAACGTCGTAGCACCCAGCGAGAGCATTCTTCCGTAATATTCCTTGATCGTTCTCAGATTGAAATCGTATTCCCCGAAGCATGTAAGCGCTGAAAAAATCGGGTACGCCATAAACGTAGAAATACCTTTTGCTCCGCCCGCTTTGAGGATGGCATGCTCTTTTTCCGTCTTTATTCCCGACAAAACGGTAAGCGCTGCGGCTTGTTTGTAAAAATGAATGTCGAACGTTTTGCGATCGAGTCGCGCGAGAATACGCTCGCAAACAATACTCTCCTCTCCCAACGCTTTCAAAAGTCGTTCTGTTTTGATAAGAGCTATCCGCAATAAAGCGCTTACGCCGGCAAGCTCATCGGAATATTTTTCTTCGCTGTCGCCGTTTTCCCAATGCATAGCCCAGTCGATAAAATTAAAACAAAACCGTGTCTCTCCGCTCTCCGTAACACACCGTTCGGTTTCATTTAACACGGCATATGCGAACGGCAATTTTTCGCTCGCAAATTCCTTGTTTCCGGTATGAAAATAATCGTCCGCAAGGTTTATAAGCCACCAAAATGAATACATGGGAATTCCGTTGATCCAGTTAGGTGGAACACCCTCCCTCTGTGAAAAGGATAAAGAATTCTTAATTTCGGGTAATTCTCCGTATATGCAATAAGCGGCGCGCGTCATGGGATACATATCTCCCACCCATATAAGCCGATCACGCTTAATGCCGTCCCACAAAAAACCGTTTTGAATACACAGTCGCAGAGTATACGCCGCAGTATCCCAAATATCGTTCAATGCGGAATCGTCACACTCGAACCGACCGATCTGCTCCCGCAAATCTATATCCGTCGCCGCTACGATTGCTTTTATTTGAAAACTGCCGTCGTTTTCTGTATCGATGCGCAAAAAACGAAATCCCGTATTGCCGTATCGCATATCCGACCAACCGGCAAGCTCGACATAAATATCTCGAACGGCGTGATCGTTTGTTGTATTATCCTCTCCGAGCTCGGCACAACACTCGGATAGCGATTCTCCGAATCGCAAGCGAACTCTTTTGTTACCTTGAATATCGCGAGCAAGTATTCTGACACCGCCCACCAATTCCTTACCGAAATCCAAAATCAAATAGGCTTCACCGTTTATTTCCGTCGAACCGTCATCCGCAAAGCCGATTTGAAGTACCTTCTATTCCGCATTAGTAACGGAACCGCCGAATCCTTTGATCGCGTGTGGAAATATATATTTTTCCACAATAGTGCTCCTTTATATAATAATTTACAAATTGTTGCCGTTGCTCTTGATTATATCCCTATAAATGAAAGCGGAGTCTTTTAGCGTGCGCTTTTGCGTCACATAGTCAACATAGACCAAGCCGAAACGTTTACCATATCCTTCCGCCCACTCGAAGTTATCCAAAAAGCTCCAACAAGAGTAGCCTATCACCGGTATTCCCTCGTCATTCGCACGTTTAAGGTTTCTTATATACCTACGAAGATATTCGCAACGCTGTGGATCATGAACCTTATCGTCGTCATGAACAAAGTCGATGTTTGCCATGCCGTTTTCGGTAATGAGTATGGGCAGCCCGTAACGTTTATAAAAAAACTTTGCCGACCAATACATACATTCCGGCGTTATCGCCCACCCCATAGCGGTACGCGGCGCGCCGACACTCTCTAATTCTTGCGGATTATCGGCATTGTAAATATTATACGAATAATAATCAAGCGGTTGATGTATTACTTTCAGATCTTCCTCGGAAAGCCAATCGCAACCCGTCCATTTCTTACCGAGGACTATCGGATCGGACCACCAAGTTGCGCTCCAAGCTCCACCCGAAACATCAAACGAATCATTATATGCCTGTTCCTCGCTCCTTAAGGAAGATGGAATAACCATACCTCCCGGCGTAGGCGCAAAACCTATCTTCGGCGTAGTTTTAGCCCGTTCGCGTATAACTTTTGCCGCTCTTCCGTGTGCGAGCATCACGTTTCGAGAAATATTTTTTATTTCCGATTCGCAATTTTGTTCGAACGGAGCATGGGCTCCTGTTTTATATCCCAAGTTGACAAAACATTGAGGCTCGTTAAAAGTAATCCAATATCGCACTTTATCCGACAAGGCGTCGACTACGGTTTTTGTGTATCGCTCGAACCACTCTACGGACGCAGAATTCTTCCAGCCGCCTCTCCTATGCACCCACAATGGCATATCCCAATGATATAGCGTACATATAGGCTCTATACCCAATCTTTTAAGTTCATTTACCAAGTCTATGTAAAACTTTACGCCCTGCTCGTTTACATTAAACTCGTCGGTCGGATAGATGCGCGCAACGGATATGGAAAAACGATAGGAGTTAACGCCTATCTCTTTGAGAAGTTGCAAATCTTCTTTCCATCTATGATAGTGATCGCAAGCGACATGACATGTATCTCCATTTGCTATATGTCCGTCGCTCAACGCGTCCCAAATGTTCAAGCCTTTACCGTCGTCAAGATATCCTCCATCCTGTTGCGCGGCTGCACCGCCGACACACCATAAAAAGTCCTTACTGAAAGCCATATTTAACTCCCGTTGTTTATTTATTGAATAAATAGATTACAAAAGCTTACGGCCTCATACCGCCGAACGCGCCTCCAAACTTTTTTGCCGCGTGCACCGCTCTATCGTATTTGCTATCGCAGCATGAGACAAGTTGCGCATAAGGCAATTTGTTAATAGCGACAAAAGTGCATAACGCTTATTCTGCCGCAACCGACCACCGCTACTCTTAACTTATTTGTCATAAAATACGCTCTTTGGTTTTTATAGTATCGCCCGTGATCGGATCGAACACATAAACGTCGGCAAAATCTATTGACACGGCGATACGATCGTTCACGGTTATTATATCCTGCGCGTCGAGCTGCGCGACGAACGGCATACCGTTAAGCACGAAGTGAATGATATACGTCGAGCCCAGTAGCTCGCAAACGGTAGGATTTAACACTACGACGTTTTCCTTATTGTCGTGGATCTTGGGATCGTACTTTTCGGCTTTTATCCGCTCCGAACGTATACCGACGGACAAAATATGTTCCCCGTCCGTATTTTTAAGCTCGGCGAGCTTGCTTTCGGCGATCGGCTTGCGTGGGTCTACGGGCGGCGGCAGATTGGGGTCGGGCTTTTTAAACTTTTTGATGAGTTTTTTAATAAGTTTTTTGATATTGGCGATGCTTAGCAATTTGTGCTTTTTTTCCTGTTTTACGGCAAAGTTCTCGCCCGTCGCGGACAGTATCCGTAGCACTTCATCCGAGGCTTTTTCATCGAAATTTGACAGCATGTTTTCAAAATCGGTGATTTTACGTGCATAGAACTCGTCGTGCGCTACGCCGAATTTTTTACCGGCTTTTATTTTCAACTCGCCGCATTGCAACGTATTCGAAGAACGATCGAATGAAAAATTCAGTATATTCATCGGAGGCGTGCCTATAAATTTCGCAACGAAAACATTATTCGGATTATCGTATATCTCTTTAGGCGTACCTATTTGTTGCACGAAACCCTTGCTCATAACGACGATCCTCGTCGCCATAGTCATAGCTTCCGTCTGGTCGTGAGTAACATATATTGTCGTGGCGTTTATGCTGTTATGCAATTTGACTATCTCGCTACGCATGGTCACACGCAACTTGGCATCGAGGTTAGACAGCGGCTCATCCATCAAGAACACGGGAACTTTCTTTACGATCGCACGCCCGAGTGCGACACGTTGCATTTGTCCGCCGGACAGTTCGCGCGGACGCTTATCGAGGTACGGAACAAGGTCCAACAGTTCCGCCGCGGCGTAGACCTCGCGTTTAACCTCGAACGCCGTCATTTTGCGTTCTTCCGTTTTAACTTTACCTTCTCCGTCGAGCTCGCGAAAAGACTCGTCATATACGATCCCGAGGCTATCAACGCGCGTTTTTTCTTTTTCGACGAGTACGTTTAACGACGATTCGATAGACGCAATCAATTCTTCTGCTTTTTGCGAAACAACCGTTTCGAGATCGTCGTTTTTGTACGGCTTAAAGGCGCCACACAAGATACACGCAGCTTTCAAAGATATGTTAAGGATAGTCGCCGCGCTTTCTTCCGCAGAATCCCCGGCAGAGGCTTTTTTATACGAATTAAACAAAACGCCTATAAATTTTTCGACGGGAACGACCTGTAAAATTTTGCGGATCTGCGCGTCGGCGCGAAGTATCTCGTTTACTACGGGGAACGTATACTTATTGATATTAAGCGGGAATGCAATATTATCGTAAACGCTAAATTGCGGATACAACGCGTAGTTTTGGAAAACTATCGCCATTTTTCTATTATTACAAGCTTTATAGTTGATAAGTTCATTCCCCATATAAAGCTCGCCCGAACTTATATCTTCGAGTCCCGCTATCATGCGAAGCGTTGTCGATTTGCCGCAGCCGCTCGGTCCGACTATTACGATGAACTCGTTTTTTTGAATATCCATATCAAAGTCGAACACCGCTTTTTCGCCGTTAGGATACACCTTGACGAGATGACGCAACGACATAAACGCCAAATCGCGACTGTCGAATATATCGGGACCGACCGGAACGACGTTTTCGGTCGTTTCGTCTGTCGCCATAACCTGATCGTTATTTATGTTGTTATTCATAGAATTATCCTTTGACGCCTGTAGTTACCATGCCGTCGATCATTTTGTTTTGCGTGATAAAGAAAATTATCATAATGGGAATCAGTGAAAAAACCGATGTCGCCATACTTACGCCCGCTTGCCCCCAAGTCGATCCTCCGGTATACGAAGCGAGGGCGACGGTGATAGTACGCCATGCGACATTTTCCGGACCGAGCAATAACTGCGGCCATTGCAGATTATTCCATGCCCCGTTAAACGAAAATAGAATTATCAGCATGATAGTAGGCTTCGCGAGCGGAACGATCAGTTTGAAAAATATCGTCATATGGCTCGCGCCGTCGCTACGCGCGCTGTCTATTAAATCTTTCGGTATAGACATAAAGAAAGTGCGCATAAGCAAAAGATTGAATATGCCCGTTCCACTCGGCAACACGAGCCACCCGTATATCAATGCATAGCGCGCTGCATCGCTCTGCGAATTCAAGAGATTTTTGATCGAAGCGAACATTGCAAACGACGAAGTCATGCCGAGAACACCCGGTATCATCATCCACAGTATCAAAGCGCCAATAAAGAAGTTTTTACCCTTCCATCTTAAAAAGACCAATGCATAAGCGACGATAAGATCCGTAGCGACCGTTAAGAACACCGTCGCGGCGGTAGACCACAGCGAATTTATCATCCAATACACCATGTTGTCCACTTCGCCGTCGCGTATAAGAAACCCGCTGTAATGAGCTAACGTCCATTGATCCCATGAACTCGGGAATATCTTGTTGGGATAAAGCTGAAGGTCGAGGTCGGATTTGAACGACGTGCCGAACATATACAAAAGCGGAAACAGGAACAACGCGCACACAAAAACCATTATGACGAACGAAACAGTTTTTTCGCGCAAGATAATGCGTTCGGATTTAGTTCGAAGTTTGCGTGATTTCATTTTTACCCTCCATAGCCGACAAATGCGCGCTTATCTCGGCGTCGTAAAAAGCTTTATCCGCCATATACGATGAACAGTGTTTGGAATGTTTGGATCTCAGCGGATGTTCGGACGTCGCCGCACGCTCCACAAAACCGAATATCATTGTGATTATTGCGAATACGGCACTACACGCGCAAATATACCCTGTTTGTCGTACATAATTGAAGTTTGATACAAAGTTTTGTATGAACAGCATGGGCGTTACCATAATATCGGCGTTTTCGACTTCCGCAAAAACGAACGGTTGACCGTATATCCCCAAATACGCTATTATCGTATTGAACAGACATATGGCGACAGTACCCTTCATATGCGGCACAACGACCGAAAATATCTTACGAAATCTGCCGCCGCCGTCCATTTCACACGCTTCGAGCAAACTTTTGGGAATGGATTGCATCGCGCCCGAAAATATAACGAAGTTACCGCCCGTCTGCCACCACATCGTAGCTATGAACATTACCATCCAACGCAAAAAGTCGTCTTTCCACGGCGTGCCGCCCATCCATCTGATCGTTTTACCGAGTATGGCGTTTATAAGTCCCGATTCGGTTCCCGTAAACATATTTCCGAAAACGATGCCGAGTATGGAAACCGACACTATGCACGGCATATAGATTATCGCGCGGAATATCTTGTATCCGGGCGGGTGCAAATTGATGATGTAGGCAAGCGCGATCTGCACGACGGTCATGACGGGCACCAACACAAAGTCGAACGCAAACAGCGTCAAGAACGACTTCCAAAACGTTACCGATATGGGGTTATCGGGATCGAATATGGCGACAAAATTACCGAAGCCGATAAAAGCGTTGGTATCCGGTGTGTACGGATTGTATCGCATGAACGAGATAACGATACCTGCAACAATTGGGACGACCGAAAAGAACAAGAATACGATAACATAGGGCACGATCAGCATATAGCCGAACCCCGCTTCCCTCGTTCTTGCTTTTGCACGCTCCTTTCTTATAGCTTTATCCATTATTATGACCATTCCTTTCTGCGAAAGGCACAAAACGGATTGAAACGAAAAGTGCGGTTCGCAGGTAATTTATTTTTTTGTTGTTTTGTTGTATAATGTCTACGGGGCAGCCGACACACTACACAACACGTGGAGAGTAGTAGGCGCGGCGGTTTTCCGTCAACTGTATTGTTATGTGTGCCGAATCGCGCTTTCAAGCACAAATAAGTGTGAACCATAAGCACGGAAACTTATCTTTGTAACGACGCTACTCGTAGTTGCTTGCGCGGTTCAGTCAATGTCGGTTGCCTCTATTTTTACATAGGAGGTTTACTTTTGGCTCTTAAAATCGTTTATCCTATCTGTTGCGGCATGGACGTTCACAATTCTTTCGTCGTCGCTTGTATCGCTTCCACCGATTCCGTAGGCGTTACGTCCTACAAATCCCGTCGCTTTTCCACGTTCACCAACGACTTAAAACTTCTCGCCGCTTGGCTGTCGAACAACAACTGCCGCGACATTTGTATGGAGTCTACCGGCAAGTATTGGATTCCCGTCTACAATATCCTCGAATCTTCTTGCCGTGTCGTCCTTGCGCACCCTAAATATGTCAAAGCTATTCGCGGTAAGAAAACCGACGTAAAGGATGCGAAGTGGATTGCCGACATTTTCAAGCACGACCTTGTTTCGGGTAGCTTTATTCCGCCTTACGAAATCCGTCAGTTGCGAGACTTAATGCGTTACCGTTATAAGCTCACAAACTTTACCGTGGGCGAGAAAAACCGTGCGCAAAACTGTCTTACCGTTTCCAACGTTAAGCTCGACGACGTTTTCTCCGATGTGTTCGGCAAATCCTCGTCCGCCATTCTCGACAAGCTGTCGGTTTGTCCTAATGGTAACTTCGATGTTTCTTCTCTCGTCAGCACTAAATGCAAAACGCCTATCGCCAAGATTCAAGCCGCTGTCGACGGTTCGGTTTGTCCCGAACAGCTACACAAGCTCGGCATTATTCGTTCGCACTTAACCGCCATTCACGAGTGTAAGTCCAATCTCGAATCGATCATTTGCTCTCTTGCGGATAAGTACCGCGCCCAAGTAGAGCTCGTTTCGTCCGTTCCGGGTATCCAATTCTTTTCGGCTGTCTCCGTTATCTCCGAAATAGGTGTGGATATGTCCGTGTTTCCAACGGCTAAACACCTCTGTTCTTGGGCGGGACTCGTTCCGCAAAACAACGAGAGCGCGGGCAAGAAGAAAACCACTCGCGTTTCCCGTGCGGGCGCTTACCTCAAACCCTTGCTTGTGCAGTGTGCTCTCACCGTTTGCAATTCCGCAAAGCATCCCGAAATTCAACATCGTTACCTTATGCTTAAAAAGCGTTGTGGGCACAAGAAAGCGATTATTGCGATTTGTCGTATGCTCCTTACTGCTATTTATGCGATTCTCAAAACCGCTACGCCGTACAATCCTTACCTTTACCGCTCGCACAGTTCCGCTCCGCAAAACCGTACTTTTACTTCCGATTCCGCTATTGCTTTCCTTAAATATCACGGCTATGTTATTGTGGACTGCGACGGTGTTGTGACTTAACCTTTTCAATGTTCGTTTGTCTCGCCTAAGTCGGCTCTCGACTTCGGCTCTTTTTTCGTGCCGCTTTTCTCCCTTGTTTCAAACTTAATTCTCCTAGGCATTAAAGTCGGTTTCCGCAAAATAGATCAAATCGTTAACTTCTTTAGCCTTGCGGCGTACGCTTTCGGCATCCTGTTCCGATGTCTTGTTTGCCTGCACGGCGGAAATCAATGATTGAAGTTTATCGTAGGTATCCTTAAACCACGGCGTAATGCCGAATCCGCAGAAGTTATCGATATTGGGTATGGCTTTTGCCACATAGTTGCTGACGTATCTGTTTGCCGCATATTCTGGAGAATTGGCAACCTTGGTACAAGCCGAAACGTGACCTGCTTCCGCCCATTTTACGCCCACCGAGATCGTTTGCGTAAACCATTTTACAAACTCGCATATCGCCGCTTTTTTTGTGATATCGGTTACCGAACGGCTCATCGCAAAACAGTGCGAATCGCCGAAAATGTTATGCGCCGTGTCTGCGTCGGGGTCGAGCGCAAACCACCCCTCCATGGAAGTCATTCCGACGCGTTCGAGCATTTGATCGAAAGTGACATTGTTGACCGACATATAATTATCTAAGCTGTCGCGCAATCCCCACGGCGTGCTGAACAAAAACAGGTAGTTATCTTCCAAAAAGTACTTGGTAGAAGATGTGCCGCTGTTGTAATCGGCAAGCGGCGGGTCGTGTTCGGTAAAGTCGCGCATAGACTTGATCCCGTCAAGGAAGGACTGCAAATTTTCGGGAGTGCTAGCCCAGTTGGCGCGGTACTTTTTGCCGTCGACGTCGCCGTAGAAGGACGCGCCGTTTTGCGACAGCGCAGAAAGCCATGCAAAGCGCGTAAAAAACGCGTCGTAGAAATTCCAAATGCAAGGTCTGAAATCCACGTTACCCTTTTCGCCGCGCGCCACTGTATCGAGAGCGGCAATCACGTCGGCGTGCGTTTTGGGCAGCTGCAGGTTGTATTTTTCGAGCATTTTTTTGTTATAGAAAACAATGTTGCTTGCCGCGTCGACGGGTACACTGAACAGATATCCGTCGTAATCGCAATCGCTGTACTGCGCCAAAGATTCGGCATAATCGTCCATGGATATCTCTATACCGCTAGCTTCCATCGCCTCATTGAACGGCTGAATTATCCTGTTGTCGGCGAGGTTTTTATGTCCTTTTTGGTGCGACATAATAAGATCGGGCGGATTTACGTTTTGCATGACTGCATCTGCAGTCGTCTTTTCGTAAATATCCGAACTTATCTGTTCGGTGCGGATTTTGATCCCGGGATGTTCGTCCTCGAATTGGTTGAGCAATTCCTTAAACGGGGTTTCATCCTGCCCGCCGACGACGTACGTCATGCGTATCTCGACGTCTTTGTAAACGACCTTGCCGTCGGAATCTTTTTCGAGCGTACCGGTAGTCGTCCACCACGGATCGTCGATGGTATTGGTGTACTCCATTCTGCCCGACGTGCCGCCGCAAGCGGTAAGCGGCATGACGCCCAATACAACGGCTATCACAACAGCCGCGATTTGTTTAAGCGAAAGTTTTTTCATAGTATATCTCCCGATAAGTTAGTTTTTTACAAGTTTGACGGCGAATCCGCCGCTGGTTTTAAGCGAATACAGGTCACTGTCGGCAGAAGTGACCGTTTTTTCGGTACGCTCCGTCTCGTTTTTATCGTCGGCATCCGTAAAAACCGTCGCTTTCCATGTTCCCTCGCCAAGGAAGGAATAGTCGAACTTTACGACGGACGATCGCGCGCCCGATATCCCCGCTACATACCACACGTCGCCCGACTTAACGGCGGCGCAGAAGTACCGTTCGGGCTCGCCGCCCAAAAACACCGTTTTGTCGCGCGCCGCAGGCAGAGTAGAATAAAAATCTTTGTAGTGCTCGTCCAAATACGTTTCGGGCGTGTCTGCCATGATCCCAATCCCCGACTCGTAAAGGACGGACAAAGCCATGCATTGACCGGCGGTAAGAGCGAGATTATGTGCGATCGGTCTTACGACGGGCGTAAAATCGGTAGGACCCACGAGCGCGCGCGTAAACATCGAATTGACCACCGAAAACGACGCGACCGCGCCGCTGAACTCCGCGCCCTTGACCGCCTCGCGACCTATCACGTTGGGATAAACCCTGCGCTCGCCCGTCGGCTTATTCGCGCCGTGACAGAGCACCACCATTTCAAGCCGCGCGCATTCTTGATAAAGCGTTTCGTACCATTCGATATTGGCTTTATCTTCGCCTTGGTGCGTTTCGTACTCATCATAGTCGAAGAAGTCGGGTTTAATGCCGTCCAAACCGTGTTTATGCAATTTAGTCAGCGTCGCGCGCATCGCCTCCCGCGTGCGGAAGTCTCGTGTGCCGTGCATCCAACCGATAACTTTTATACCGCGTTCGTGAGCCTTTGCGGCAAACTCGGAAAACTCGGCCAGATCGGCGTTCACGAGTGTGCCCGTTTGCAACCAACCCTTTTGATGTTGCCAGCCGGCGTCGAGCACTATATATTTCCAACCCATCTCGACTGCAAGATCGAGATATTCTTCGTGCGTCTCGTAATCGGACTGCTCGGTATTGTCGAACCAATCCCACGAAGCGATGCCCGGTTCTACCCAATCGTAATCGAAAACCTTTTGTTCTTCGGGCGACAGATCGTCGTAATCGTCCGGTTTCCAATACTCGACGTTCCCGTAAACGGCTTCCGTCAATTCGCTTTCCACGCACTCTTTAAGACTGCCGCAAATACATACCCGCCACGGCGAGGTGAACGGCAAAGATATCGTAGTATCGCCGTCCGCGCCGGCGGGACTCATAACGGTTTGCAACACGCCGAATCCGCGATTGACGGGTTGCTCCTGTAAAAACGAGCCGTAAAAGCCGCTTCCTATCAGCGCCGACTCGGTAACGAGCGCATATGTATCGCTGTTGCCCGCACGAAACATCATCGGCATGGAATAATACGTATCGCCCAATTGCGACGCGCCGTTCTCGTAATAATTTTCCTCATAGCTGTAATAGTTGTGAAGCGAAGAGTAGTTGGCGGTCGTGTTTGCGACGTACCGCATGACCCATAAGTCCGACCGTTCCGGCAGAGCGAATTCGCTGTTCTCGGCAACTACCGTAGCGGTTTCCGCACCCGCTTCGCTACGAACGTCGTAGCGGAATGCGTAACCGTCGTTATACGCCCGCACCGTCACGTCGATCAAATGTCCGTCGTTTTTGAGCGTAAGCACTAGCTGTTTACCCGCACCCGAAACGTGCGCATTTCTTCCCGATATGTTATCGTAATCGTAATAAATATCGGATGTAACGCTCTTTACCGCTTCAAGCGAATAGGACAGATCGGCTCGATCGAGTTGCATTCCGAGCTTGGAATACTTTACGACTTCGACGTCGCTTTTTATTGCTTTATAATACAGTTCTCCGTTTGCGTCGAGCGTCAATTCGACTTTTGTGCGACCGTCGGGTGAAGAGACCGAAAACTTATCGCCTTTTATCGTAAACTCGGTATCGGTCGGCTGCGTGACTTCGACGTTTTCGGAGTTCGAGCCGCAAGCGAACAGCGGGAACACGCAGACTACCGACAGGAAAGCGGCGAGAAGAGTTTTGAATTTACGCATATTCTTCCGTCAAGCCTCCTTTTTGAGTCTGTTTTGAATTTACGCATATTCTTCCGTCAAGCCTCCTTTTTGAGTCTGTTTTGAATCCTCTTACGCAAATCGAATATACGCGCGAGTCCGTCGTATTCGGGATCGTATTGCAAATCGGAAAGCGACGAGCCAACAACACCCTCGCCCGCAAACGTATTGAATACCGTTTTGGAATAGATAAATCCGTCGAGCGTTCTAAAATTGTTCGAGTTCCCCGCGAGCTTGAAAAACTTGCCGTCGTTATTTTGGGCGTAATCCGTGTCGAACTTTTGCGCCGCGTTCTTTTCCAGTGGATAAAGGTATGTGCCGGAAGCGTAGCGCGCGTAGTTTTTGGAAAGCCAATCGGCAAATTCGGCGGCGGCTGCTATCTGAACGAGCGACGCGTTGGTATTTTTGTAGAACTGAACGCCGTAATTGTATACGGGGATCTGCATCCTGTTTACCCCGTCGTCGGAGAACAACCCCGAAAGCGGCAAAACGCCGACGGCAGAACTGTTTTCCATTATCCTTTTTCCGTCATAAAACGAAGTCACTAAGCCGCAAAAGGCTTTACCACTCGCAACGTCGTTATAAACGTTCAAATTGTTAGCGGACTTACCGCCGCAAGAACCCTTGACGCCGAAAAGGTCTATCATGTTGTTGAGGGCGGTTACGGGCTTGTTGGCGCCGTCTAACGACAGTTCCCAATCGTTGACGATTTGCCCGTTTATGAGCTTTGTGTACTCGCTGTCGTTCTGAATAAACGGCGCATAACTCGCGCACTCGTAAAACGGCCATCCGAGCGAAATTTCTGCCGAAGCGAATTCATCATTTGTCTTGCTTTCTTCGGCATAAATCTTTTTGAGCAGTGCGGCAAATTCCGAATACGACGACGGAAGTTTTCCTTCGTTATATGTTTGCATCATCGCCTTGTTATACGCCAAAACGGGCACGCTCGTCATGACGGGAACGGAGAACAACCTTCCGTCACAATAGCAGTCGCGCACGGCGTCCGTAAAGTAATTGTCCGCGTTAAATTCCAACCCCGCAAAATCGTACACGTCGGCGGCCGAATAGAAGTTCTCGGAATGTGTGACGTACGGTCGGCTTGCGTCCTGGTTTAAAGCAAAAGGATATGCGGTCGAATAGAGCGTCGCCGTAACATTGGGCCCCACTTCCTCCCAATCCTTTTCAAAATAGATTTTATCGGCCAATACGCTTACCGTTATGTGTTTCCCGTTAAGCTCGCTTTCCAGATTAAACCGTGCGGCGGCATTTGCGATCATCGTGTTGATTGCCGGATCGTAAAACAGCGTAGCAATCTGTATCTCGACGTCTTCGTACTTTATAGAGCCGTCCTCGTTGAGCGGAACGGACGGGTCACGCCCGTATACGGCGTACAGCGTCATGTCGCTATTCACGGTGCCCGTGCTTACGTCAAATGCCGTGCCCGCGGCGTCGGTTTTATCGGTGCACCAACCGGTGACGACGTACCCCAATCTTTCGCTTTGCGGCACGCTCGCGGCGGGAATCGTCGCGCCGGAAGCAACTTCCGCCGTCTTATCGGCAATGCCGGCGTGATCCATATTAAACGTCACGACATGTTTCACCGCTTGCGCGTCCCACTTGGCGTACAGCGTATAATCCTTTTCGATGACCGTCGTAAAATCGAACGGTGTCGAGCTCGCGGCAAAAGAGCCGTCCTCGTACCAACCGCCGAACGCGTAGCCCGTGCGACTGTCGGGAACGGGCGCGGTTACCCGTCTTCCCGCCTGAACAGTTTTAACTACGTTTTGCGCCCCTTCATATCCGAAAACAAACGTCACCGTATATTCCGATTTGACCTGCTGCTCGCCCGTTTGACCGCCGTTTTGGCAAGCGATCAGCGGCAAACAGCATAGCAGTGCCAGCGTTGCCGCAAAGAGCAACGATTTTACGCGTTTGATAGTGTTTTTCATATTATTGCTCCTATTTCGATTTTTGCATTTACTACGCCTGTACTTGATAAAGTTTGAGTTCCTCTACCGTTACGCCGGTGCGATCCGCGTCGATAAATGAATACGGCGCTTGCAGCGTGATATAGAGCGTATAATCTTGCCAACTGTTATCCGATATATATGGTCTGTCGAGTTCCAATTCAAACACAGCGTATTTTGCGCCGGCCGCCGCCGCGTCGAGCGAAACGTCGAACATATCCTCTTGGTTTTTATTGGCATCTCCGTGTCCGAACGTCATATGTAACCCGTATTTTTTATTGGCATCGCTCGTACTATATTTGACCACGCATATATATTTACCGGTTTTAAGATTATTACCGTTTTTCACACTGCTGTCGGTAACATTTTCATAACGATATTTTAGAACGGCGCCCGCACTCAAATCGGTATTATCTCCTTCCCGAGCGGTATACTGCACGTGTTTGACGTTATCGGCGGTTATATCGTTATCCTGAATACGCATGGTCGTAGAAGCCTGCGAGTTGTCCGACCATGTTATCTGCGTATACTTCCCCGCCAATTTCTGATTGTACAATACGAGCATGATCGGGGTATCGAAGTCCACGCGCGCGTCCTCGGTCGCCACGCTGTCGTCTCCGCGTTTTTCCCAGGTGAACGTCCTGACGGCTTTTTGTTCGGGATGCGCGACAGATTGCGCCGAAATGACGTAATACGCGCAACTTGCGGTCAGCTTTCTCGATACCGTGTATCTTATCCCTTCCGAGACGTCGTAAGGCATTCCGTCGCTTTTGGTTATATATTCGTCGTCATCGATCCAACCGTAATTCTTGCGGGTATACTGGCGCGATATCCACAAATCCCAATTGCTGTTGTTGCGAACCATTCCCAACTCGAACAGCTTGTTCTCCTCGCCCATGTTGTCGTATATAAACGGCGTAGCCACCATATACATACGGCTGTCGCTCGCAAGGTTGGCCGTATCGGGTTTATAGACAAACTCGAACGTGAAGTCGCCGTAAAAATACATATACGGACTGACCGATCCCGTTCCCGTGCTACGGTCGGTCGCTTTGTAGTCTACGGTTACGCCGTTCGTTTGGTCGTAGCCCGCCGTCAGCGTGCCGTCGGAGATTGCCTCCGTGGTATCTGCATTCCCGTTATAGCCGTAGCCGCTTAGCATCTTTTCGCCGTGGCCTATCAGTTCGGCAAGTTTGGCAGTTGCTTCCTGTCCGCTCAGGTATTTGATCTTGCCGACCGTCGAGTCCCCGCCGTCCTTCTTGATAAATCTGCCGAACAGCGCGGGAACAGTGTCGATGTCCGCATATTCGGGACGGTTGGCGCATAGCACGTATTTTCCGTCCACGAACAGATAGAAGTAATTCCCGTCGCGCATGACGGCGACTTTCAACGTGTTGGTATTCCCGGTGTCCGTCTTGCGCGTTTGGTCGATTTTCAGCACGTACGGATGAGCATAAGTGTACCCGTAGTTTTTGCTATGGTCGTACTCTTTTATCGGCTGACCTTGGGTATACTCGCCGGTGTACGCGTCGCGGTTAGCCGGATCGCGTTTTACAACCGCGAAGTACGACGGTTTGCCGACTGCCATGTGGGCAAAGCCCGCTTCGGTGTTGACGTCCGAGCCGAGATGCAGGTTATATTCGGCTTCGACATAGTACGTCTTGCCCGCCTCGAAGTTGAGTGCGGTTTCCGTTATGTCGGCGTTTTTGAGCGTTACCGTTTGGCTGTTTATCATAGTCTCGGCCGCGCCGTCGTTGTCGAACGTGAAGTTGTTGTTGACTTGGGTATCGGCGCTCTCTTCCGCCAAAATCTTTCTGTAAACATACAGCGTAACCGTTTCGGTCACCGTCTTGTCGCCGACTTCGGTATCATCATCCGTGACCGAATACTCGAGCGTGTATGCGCCGACCGCATTAACGGCGAGCGTGTTCTCCGTAATCGTCACGTTCGCGTTTTGGCAAACAACCGATATGTCGTCGGCCGCTATCGTCCCGCCCTTTGCGCCTACGACGGAGGGTTTGGGCAACTCGACTCTGTCGCCCTCGGTCAGTCTTAACAAATAGTTCCCCGCGTTTTCGATAAACTCGTCGCCGAAGATCATTTGCGCCTGTCCGTACTTTTCGCGCCGCGTAACGGTAAACGACACACTCTTGCCGCGCGCCGACACCGTGATCGTCGCCGTGCCGAGCGTAGCGCCGGCCTTAATCTTAATCGTGCCGCCCTCGTTCGTAGCCGACACCGTTTCGGGCTTGTCGGAAACGATCTTGATCTGCGTATTAGCGACTGCGGGCGAATACGTAACGGTGAGCGTGCGTTCTTCGTCGACTTCGTTCATGTCCGCTTTTATCGCGTCGAGATCTGCGACTTCGATCGTATCGACAGCTTTTATTTGCACGTCGACGGTATCTTGCTTGTCGCCCGCCTTTACGGTTATAGTGGCGTTGCCCGCACCGACAGCACGAAGTTTACCGCTGTCTTCATCGTACACAACCGCGTCCTCGTTGCTCGAAAGAACGGTAATTCCGTACTTGCCCTCGGGTAAAGAAGCAGGTAACAGTTCCACTTCCGGCGTCCGCTCGTCGTCCACGTACCACTCGGCGGTAAGCGCTTGTTTGTTGGTTATGTTGACGTCTTCGATATCGACGACCGTAACGGTAACGCTGTCAGACTTTTCACCCGCAGTCGCCGTTATCGTCGCCGAACCCGCTTTTACGGCATGGATTGTCATAGTCCCTGCGACGACAGAAACTATATTCGGATTATCGGACGTCAACGTAACGTCCGTATTATCTGGCGTCAACGTTACAGGCGTCAGACTAATCGCGACGGCTCGATCGCCTTCGCCGACGTCCCATGCCGCTTCAAGTTCGGTCTTATTGGTTATTTTCACAGCCGTCACTTTGACTTCGTCTTCGGGTTGCGGCGTCGGATCGCCGTTGCCGTTGTCACATGCGACCGCTACCGTCGCCATGAGAGCCAAACAGCAAACGAGCGCCGACAGCACGGCCAACCGTTTTGCGAACTTCGATAATTTGCTTATCATTTTTTCTCTCCTTATTTTGATTTTTTACAAAACCGCGGATGACGGTTTTATTGACGTATGTTATTTGATAATGATTTCACGCTTTTCGCAAGCTGAACGGTATACGGCGTCGAGGATCTTCATGAGCGCAACTCCGTCTTTGCCCGTCGCTCTAAGTTTTTCCTTGCCCTCGACGGCGGAAACGAAGCTGTGTATCTCCGCGCCGTATTCCGACCCGTCAAAATGCGTAGGGGCACTGAAAGTAATGTCCGCCAGCCTATTCAAAACCTCACCGTGATAAACCAAATCGGGGTCAATCGTGATGCCGCCCTTGTCGCCGAATATTTCTATCCTGCCGACATCGTCGCCGCAATTCAAGCTGTAACTCGTTTCGACCGATAAGACCATTCCGTTGTCGAATCTTATCATTGCCGAAGCAAAGTCCTCGACGTCGAAAATCTCGTCTACTCTTTCGCTGTTTTCGGATAAATAAAACTTTTTCTTATCCATTAAGTTGCGCCTGTCGCCTAACTTATCAAACGTTACACCGTAAACCGACACAGGTTGAGGATCGCCCGCTATATAACGCACCAAATCTATCACATGAACGCCCAAATCTATAAGAGGCCCGCCGCCCGAACGCTTGCGATCGGAAAACCATCCGCCCGGACTGCCGTTGCGACGTAAATATAACGCCTTTGCGTAATACACATTGCCGAGCATGCCGTTTTCCGCCATTTCGCGAGCGAGGATCGCGTCTTTACCGAAACGCCTACAAAACCCGAGTCCTAATATTTTGCCCGACTTTTCTGCGGCGTCGGATAACTGTTCCGCTTCTGCGGCATTCATCGCCATCGGCTTTTCGCAGAAAACATGACAGCCCGCATTTATTGCCGCAAGCCCCGCGGCGACGTGCGCGTTATTCCAAGTACATATGCTCACGATATCTATTTCGGGCAAGTCCTTAAACATAACGTTGAAATCGGTGTAAAGACGGGTTATCCCGTATTTATCGCCCTTTGCTTTTAGCGTTTTTTCATTGATATCGCAAAACGCATACAGTTCGCAGTGTTCGTCGGATAAGTAACCGCCTATGTGCGCTTCGGAAATGCCGCCTACGCCTATGATTGCAATTTTATATCTTTTCATGTTTACTCCTCGATCAAGCTTTTTTCAATTTGGGGGTCAAAAAACTTATTGCCAACGCAATATCGGCTTGCGGATCCTCACCCACTTCGCGCTCTACTGTCAAGTATCCGTCGTAACCGATGTCCTTTAACGCTTTAAGGTAATTATCCCAATCGACGTTGCCTCGCCCGAGCGGAGTTTCTTCGATACAGCTCCAATCGCCTTTTTGCAAACCGTAATATTCGGGACAGTACAGCGTTTTTGTATCGACCTTTTTAAGCTGCTTGCCGTCCTTTGCGTGCGTATGAACTATATAATCTTTGAGCGTATAAACCGCCGCTACGGGATCGTCGCCCGCACACATAACAAGATTTGCGGGATCGAGATTTACCGATACGCCTCGGCTGCCCAATCCGTCCAAAAACTTTTTCAAAAGCTCGGCGCGCTCCGGTCCGGTCTCTACGGCAAAATGCCCGCCGACCGAATCGGCAAACTCGGCAAGCTCGCGGCACACCTCGTGCATACTCTCGTATTGCGGACAGTCGAAATCTTCCGGCACAACGCCTATATGCGTGGTGACAACGTCCGTGCCGAGTGCCTTGGCTATCTCCATTATGCGTTTTTCCTTGTCTATCGATTTCCTATCGCGCGTATAATACATGTCGCAACCGAAATCTCCGCACAGCGCCGAAAATTCGAGTCCGTTATCACTCATCATCGACCGCACTTCGACTATCTGTTTAGCCGTCATAGCAGGAAAAATCATTTGCGTATCGGAATACGCCTGTATTCCGCTCGCTCCGAGCTTTTTCGCCACTTTCAATGCGTCGCTAAAATCCAAGCGGAAACTTTCCGCCATCACGCCTATTTTCATACCATTGACCTCGCCTGTTGATAAAAAATGCAAAAAACGTCTCCGTCGCGGAAAAATCCGCAACGGCGACGTTTTTTATCGACATGCAAAATATTCGAGAACGATCCGTTCTCGCTATAAAACGACGGTACTACTCCTTGCTTGCTTGCTTGCTTGCTTGCTTGCTTGCTTGCTTGCTTGCTTGCTTGAAGTGTATTCGAATTTGGATTTGCTGTCAACCATTTTTAACCCGATGTTATAATTATTTTTAAGAAATTTTTACCTCTTTACCGTAATTATTGTATCACGTCGAAGGTGTTTTGTCAATACTATATTTCGTCAATATTGTACCATATTTCGCATTTTTTTGTATGGTTTGATGTAATCACAGCTCATTTTACTTATGTTCGTTAAATAATTTTTCGTTTCGGTTCAATGCGCTGTAAAAAGTAGCGGCGCGCTTAAAACCGCATCTTCGAATAATTTCTTTTTTCGGTATGCCTCTGTTTGCAGGATCTTCCATCATTTGCAACGCATTTTGCAAACGTACGTCGCTGATAAAGGTCCTCAGATCGACCCCTATACAATAAGATAGCTTTTTCGAAAGTGCTTTCGGCGCGGCAAAGAACTTTTCACCGAGTATGTCAAGTGTTAAATCCTCATCGTAATGCTCGTATATGTATTGAATAACGCTCTCTATCAAATCGTGCGATTTAGCGTCGTAAACTTTGTTCGCAAAGCCGTAATGATCCACAATATCAGCCAAGATATTGGAAGCGACAGCGTGTTTTTTCAATTCCGAGAACTTTTCCGCTCCACCGAACAATTCGCTAATCTGCGCGTAAAGACCTTTATTGTATTCCACGTCAAGCAACCAATGCGGCAAAAAATTTTGTTTATATTGCGACACGAACATAGACAAATATGTCGTACCGATATGCAAGTAAAATATCTCCGCTTCACCGTTTATATCATATTCATGCACTTCGACGCAGTTGACGACCGCCATTTGTCCGTTTGTCAAAGTACACCTTTCTCCGGCTATGATCACGGTTACTTCGCCGTCGATAACCCCGTATATTTCAACATTACGGTGTAAATGACTACCGTATCCATTCGATACGTATTTTTCCGCAATAAACCGACTCGCATAGTCGCGCTCGATCTCGAATCGAACTTCTTTGTTTTTTAACATAATTTCCCTCCCGACCGTTAATTCTATTATACATAATCATAGCAAACAAGTCAACTCGCTGTTGCTTAATATTATATTATATAGGTAGTTCAACTCCCGTTTTTACGCAAAACTGCCCAAAAGCATCCCGAAAAATAAAAGATACTTTTAAGCGACAAAAAGACTATATATTGTGTTTGAAAATCAGAAAAAATCACCGAAACTATATTTCGGTGATTTTTATTTTAGCATCCTTTTCGGGTACTAATTATGGTGCATTTGATAGCATTTGAACTACCATAAAAAAGAGCCGCTACACTGTAGCGGCTCTTTGATTTTAGAGATATAATATTGTTATTAGATACAATATTCTGAATACGATACTTGTCGTAACTGTTTTGGCGAATTCTTCCATCCCTTGAAAAAACCACGTTATATCAATCATAACGTTAAGAATGTTCAATGCTACTGCCTTTCATCAAGGCTTCTTTTACGGCTGACGTAGTATTAGGGATATATTCCATACGAGAAACTATATCCCAGCCGGCGTCGCTTAATTGTTTATCAATTTTTATACGGGCTAATTCTTCAGGTAACATCTGAATCCCTCCCAAAATCTTTAATTTATGTTCCGATAATTTTGTATTATCGGAAGTTGACGAGTAAAAAAATTATTTTCTAAAAATCTCGTCCAATGTTTTTCCGTCCTTGTTTTTCCATTCAACCCAACCGTTTGTTGAGCCGCCGAGAATAAAATCGCTTGCACCGCTCGGCGTGTTAAATTCCAATGTCGTTTTCAGAATATAAATGCCGTTCTCCGATTTAATATCGCCGTTAGATTGCAATTCCGTTCTTTGCTTATTATATTTTTCGAGATTTGTAAGCTTACTCATATTGATTTGAGAACCTTGCAGAACCTGAAACTTGTCCCCGTCATAAACGCCGTAAGCAAGAATACCGTTTCTCGTCGTATGGAACACCTCACGGTTATCGTTATTCCGTTTTGCATCGTCCATTTTATATCCGAGCGTAGCCATTACGAATTGAATTTCATCGTAAACTTCTTCAATAGATGGAAGATCATATTCGTCTATTTCATACTTGGGACTAACGGAATTTTCTACTTTATATCGCTTAGATTCGTGCGCTTTAATGATAGCGTATTCTTCAAGCCCGCTTATCATATCGAGAGAAAACGTTTTGTTATCGGCAAGAAACATAATAGCCTTATTCCAAAAATCTTTTGAACGATTGTGATCGTCGAGCCGAGTAACGCCGTTACGTGTTTGTCCGATATAAATTTGAGCAATCTTATTTTCGTCGTTTTCGTTAATTAAATAGTATATTCCCGGTCTTGTAATTCCGGAAATTTTCTTTGCTTCCGAAAGCAACGGGCGCGGAATAACGTATGTGGTTATCGTAGATAAATGGCGGCGGATAGAACGGATACCGTCAGGTTGTCCGTTATAATAAATCGTTTCAAGTTTTTTGCTTGTAGCCATATAGTTTCTCCCTTAATTCTCAAACTTAATGCCTTTGCTTTCGCAGAATGCGTAAAACTTGCCTTGCGATACGATTTGTGGTTCGCGGTTGTCTTTTTCCCAACGGCAAATTGTCGCATAAGAAACGCCGAGTTCTTTTGCCAACGCCTCTTGCGTTAAAAGTAATTTCATTCTTGCATATTTTACTTTTTCGGAAAATTTCATTTTGCACCTCATTGTTCGTCCGAGCCGTCGGTTAATTTCAGCGTATCTTCTACCAAGACTTTCATCTGACGAATTGCCGCTTTATTCAGTTCGATAAGCCTCTCTTGTTGGCTTACGCCGTTATCTATCAAATACGCATTCAGGTTTTCGAGGTTGGAAAGGCATACGAGTTGCGAAACTTCCGCATAATCGCGCATATTACCTTTCTTATCGGGATTTTGCTCTCGCCACTGCTTTGCGGTCATACCGAAAAGCGCAACGTTCAAAACGTCGGCTTCGCTTGCGTAAACGAACGACGCTTGCTCTTTTGTAATTTCAAGCGGAATGATAATATTGTCCTTAATTGCGTCGGTATGTATGCGGTAATTTATTTTTGCAAGTTCTCGCTTAACCGTCCACCCGATTTGCTTTTGTTCGTCGGCTTTTAAGCGCTGAAATTCTTTTATTATATATAAATTGATTTCAGGCGAAATCCAGGACGCGAATTGAAGAGCAATATCCTTGTGTGCGTATGTGCCGCCGTTATATTTCCCGGCTTTGGAAATAATACCGATGGCGTTTACGCCGTCGATCCATTTTTTCGGCGTCATTGTAAAATAATTATGTCCGGCTTCGCTTCTAAACGTATCGAATTCGACACGGTTAAAATTTGGATTATTCAATTGCTCCCACAACCCTATATATTGAATTGTATCGATCCTGCGCATCCAATTCTGTATGACAAATCGCGGATCTTCAGGATTTTTATATTTTGCAATATCCGTAAGAGAGAAATAATCGTCTTTGTTGATATGGATTTCCTGATCCAATACGGTAATTTCTTTGTTCTTCATTATCTTTGCGACCTTCTCATAAATTTTATTATATTATAACACATTTTGACAGTATAATCAAGAGGAAAACAGGTGATCTGAAATATATTTTCGGCTAATAAAAGAGAAGAGTCCGATGATAATTTCGGACTCTTTTACGAACTCGCTATTTGCACATATTGAATTTAATACTTCTTCTAAATTCCCCACGAATATTTAACTAAAGTGAGGTATTTCATGCAGTGATGTGCGCGCAATCATAAACCCGCCGCCGCGCCGATATAATAAATTGTGACGATTTTCGCGCATTTATGCCAAAATACGCCGCAATCCGATTTTTCGCGGGGCAATCCCATTGAGCAAAGAAAACATTTACAGGACCGCCGCCTATGTAACGATTTTTTCGGTAGCGGAAAAATTTTTCGGTTTTTTGTACCGCATCATCCTATCGCGCACGCTCGGCTCGGAAGGCATGGGGCTGTATCAGCTCGCCCTGTCCGTTTTTGCCGTTTTGGTTACCGCGACCTCTTCGGGGATCCCGCTGACCGTTTCGCGCCTCATCACCAAACACCGCACCAAGAACAATAAAAAAGCCGAACATTCCGCCGTTACCGCGGCGATCGTTTCCGTGCTCGCCTTTTCCGTGCCCGTGTTCTGCCTGCTGTTTTTCGGGCACGACCTTTTCGATTTCCTCTTTTCCGATCCCCGATGCATGTCGCTGCTGATGATCCTTTTGCCCGCGCTCACATTCAATTCCGTCTACGCGGTCATTCGCGGCGCGCTGTGGGGAAACAAAAAATTTATACCCTACTGCGTGATAGACCTGATCGAAGAACTGTGCATGATCGGCATGGGCGTGTTCCTCGTCGGCGGCATGACGAGCGTATTCGACGGCGCCAAGCGCATCGCTTTCGCCATCGTGTTTTCTTACCTCGTTTCCTTTACCATCTCCATCATTTACTTTTTCATCAAGGGCGGAAGGTTCGCAGATCCCCGCTCGCAGATGAAACCGCTGCTCGCCTCTGCCCTGCCCATAACGGGGATGCGCACCTCTTCTTCGCTCATCAATACCGTAATATCCCTCATACTCCCCGCGCGGCTGATCGCGGCGGGCATGACCTCGGCAGAGGCGATGAGCGGCATAGGCGTGGTCATGGGCATGAGCATGCCCGTGCTTTCGATACCGGCAACCCTCATCGGTTCGCTCGCGCTCGTCATGGTACCCGAACTTGCGGAAAACTTTTACCGCGGCAGGCACAAAGAACTGCGCGACAATATAGAAAAGGCGCTGAAAATAACCGCGCTCATCGCCTGCGCCATCATACCCGTGCTTTTTGCGCTCGGCGAAGACTTGGGCAGGCTGCTTTTCGACAACGAGCAATGCGGAAAAATCATCAAAAACTGCTGTTTCATGCTGCTGCCGACGAGCTTTTCCATGATAACCACGAGCATCCTCAATTCCGTGGGCTACGAAAAGCAGACGTGCGGTTACTTTTTCGTGGGCGCCGCGGCAACGTTGCTGTGCACATGGTTCCTGCCCGCTTACATCGGCGTATACGCGCAGATCGCAGGCATGGCAGCGAGCGCCGTCATTTCCTGCATTCTCAATCTTCGGCTCATCGTAAAAAAGAGCAAAGAAAAAGTGCGCTTTTTAAAGCACACTTTGATCTCAGTCGTCAGCATTCTTCCCGTTTGCCTTTTGGGGGTACTGCTGCGCAACCTGTTCGTTACCGTAATGCCCCTGTTCCCCGCGGTCATACTGACGGGCGCAATACTTCTTGCGGCGGACCTTCTTTTTCTCTTCGCGCTCGGGCTTGCCGAACCGAGGTGGGCAAAACTGTTGGTCAAAAAGTCTTAGGTTCAGGCGCCTTCTTCAACGGCGAGGCGGGCACGGAAAGCTCATCTTTAAAGAACCCGAGTAGTTTCGACGCCACAAAAACCGAAAGCACTACGGCGATCGCGGCGACGTTTACCGCGTAAACGATGGTCTGCGTGACCAATCTGCCGGTCAGAAAGATCCAAAACGTTTTCCCTTCCACGACATGCGGCAGAAAAATATACAGATAGCTGTAATTGACGAGGGAATTTAAAAAACAAGTTATGAACAGATAATTCACGAGCAAAGCGATGCACGCTTTACCGAAAACGCCCGCCCTGCCGCGCAGGGGAAGTTTCCTTACAAACCCCGCTATCATGCCGTACAGCCCGAGCGTAAGCCCGAACAGCCAATATACGTCCTGCGGAACGAGCAAAAAGCCGATCGCGTCGCCCAAAAAGCCGACGAGGAACCCGGGCAGCGGGCCCATCAGAAAGCCCGCGAAAAAGCAGACGAAATAAGTAAACGTGATCTTTGTGCTCGGCGTCGATATTTCGATAAACGAATTGACGACGACGCTGAGCGCGATGAATACGGCAAGGTACGCGATTTTTTTCGCGGCGGAAAGAGAGGCGAAAAACCTCGTAAACACAACATTCGACAACTTAGAAAGCATAGAAAAAAACCTCCCGAAAATTCTGAGAGGTCCGAAGAATAACAGTCGCGCCCCTTTGCCGATAAGGGCGTCTTTTTATACAACGGACGCGCCGAACAGCACCGCAGGGGAAATCCCCTTTCGTTTGCGAACAACGTCCCGTTTCGCAACACTTAACGCGCCTCGGCTACTCTGCATTTGTACCGACATTATAGAACATTTTTTTGATATTTGCAAGCGGAACGGCGGCGTTTGCGGAATAAATTTTTTTCGCCGCCGCATACTGCGTGTATGGGACTTATTTTTCTCAGGACGGCGATCATTTTCGTTGCCCTGCTCGCCGTGATGCGCATGATGGGCAAAAGGCAGATCGGGGAAATGCAGCCCTTCGAGCTGGTCATCACCCTTTTGATCGCCGAACTTGCCTGCATACCGATGGCGGATACGTCTATCCCCCTTTTGTACGGCGCCGTTTCGATACTGACCATTTTTTTGATGCATCAGATCATGCTTATCGTAGATCTGAAATTGAAACCGCTCAAAGCGGTGCTCGGCGGAAAGCCCTCCGTCGTCATCAACAAGAGCGGCATCGACATCACGCAGCTGAAAAAGAACAATCTTGACATTTCAGACCTGATAGAATCGATGCGCGGCGCGGGGTACTTTTCACTAGACGACGTGGACTACGCATTGTACGAGGCGAACGGAAATTTTTCCGCCATGCCCAAGGAAAAGAGCGAAAGCGAAGAGCCGTCCGTTCCCCTCGTCATCTTGGAAGAGGGCAAATACAATAAAACCAACCTTGAAAAGATCCATTTGAACGAGGAATTTTTCGACGACATCCTTCGCAAACAAAAAGTAAAAAAGAGGCGGAACGTATTCATCATGACGATAGACGGCAACGGAAAAATTTATATGCAGTGCTACGGGGAAAATTACCGCGCATTCCGCGCGCCGTTGCCCGAGGGGATATCATGGTAAGAACGGTCATATCCATCATTCTTTCCGCCGCGCTCCTCGCAGGGGTGGCGGTATTCGAAAACTTTTATGTGCAAAAACAATTCGGCAGATTAGAAACGGCGCTCACCGCTTTGGAAATGAAAGTGCGCGACGAAGAGGCAAACCGCACGGACGCGGAAACGGTAAAAACGCTGTGGGAAGACGAAAAGCGAAAGCTGCACGCCGTCATTCCGCACAACGACATTTCCTATATCGACTATTGGCTGGGCGAAGCCGTCAGCTATGTGGAAACGAAAAATTATGACGACGCGCTCTCCAAAATTGAGGTACTCATCACCATCTGCGAACAGATCCCCAAAACGTACAGCATCGCATTTGAAAACGTTTTCTGACATTTTTTGACGTTTTATGCGTGACATAGTACTGTAAAAATGCGCAAAATACAGCAAAAACCTCGGCGGTTTTTATAAACCGCCGAGGTTTTTCGTAAATTTCATTTAGACAACATCGGTTTCAAAAAACGCCCCGTATAGCTCTCTTTGCACGCCGCGATCTGCTCGGGCGTACCCGTCGCTACGATCTCGCCGCCCATGTCGCCGCCCTCTTTTCCGAGGTCTACGATCCAATCGGCAACCTTTATGACGTCTAAATTATGCTCGATGACAATGATCGTATTGCCGGCCGCTTTCAGCTTTTGCAGTACCTGAATGAGCTTATCCACATCGTAGCTGTGCAGCCCCGTCGTCGGTTCGTCGAGAATGTAGCACGTTTTGCCCGTAGAGCGCTTGGAAAGCTCTGTCGCAAGTTTTACGCGCTGCGCCTCGCCGCCCGAAAGGGTGGTCGCGCTCTGTCCGAGTTTGATATAACCGAGCCCGACGTCGTTTATCGTTTTCAGCTTGTTATAGATAGAAGTTACAGGCTTGAAAAATTCGCACGCCTCCTCTATCGTCATATCCAGAACTTCGGCAATGTTTTTGCCCTTGTAGCGCACTTCCAGCGTTTCGCGGTTGTAGCGCTTGCCGCCGCACACTTCGCAAGGCACGAAAATATCCGGCAAAAAGTGCATTTCGATTTTGATGATGCCGTCGCCGAAGCAGTGTTCGCACCTGCCGCCCGACACGTTGAAGGAAAACCTGCCCGCTTTATATCCCCTTTCGCGCGCGTCGGGCGTAGCCGCAAACAATTCGCGGATCAGCCCGAATACGCCCGTATATGTGGCGGGGTTGCTGCGCGGCGTCCTTCCGATGGGCGACTGGTCGATGGCGATCACCTTATCGAAGTAATCGAGCCCCTCGCAGCCGTCGCACTTGCCCGTAGGTATGTGCGCGCCGTTCAGCCCGTTCGCCATAAAGGGATAAACGATCTCGTTCACGAGCGAGCTTTTGCCCGAACCCGAAACGCCCGTAACCGCCGTAAACAGCCCCACGGGGATCTGCACGTCGATGCCCTTCAAGTTGTTCTGCCGGCAGTTTTTCACTTTGAACCAACGCCCGTCCGGCGCCTGCCTTACCGCAGGCACCTCTATTTTGCGCCTGCCCGAAAGGTAATCTCCCGTAATGGAATTCGGGCAGTTCATGATATCTTCCGCCGTACCCGCGGCGACGACCTCGCCGCCGTGCACGCCTGCTTTGGGGCCGATGTCGACGATATAGTCCGCCGCGCGCATGGTGTCCTCGTCGTGCTCGACAACGATGAGCGTGTTGCCGAGGTCGCGCAGATTTTTCAGCGTATTGAGCAGTTTTTCGTTGTCGCGCTGATGCAGGCCGATGCTCGGCTCGTCGAGGATGTACAAAACGCCCGTCAGACCGCTCCCGATCTGCGTGGCGAGGCGGATGCGCTGCGCTTCGCCGCCCGAAAGCGTGCCCGCGCTGCGCGCGAGGTCGAGATAGGAAAGCCCCACGTTCCGCAAAAAGTTCAGGCGCGCTTTGATCTCCTTCAAAATAAAATCGGCGATCAGGTGTTCTGTGTGCGTGAGTTCGAGTTTTTCGAAAAACTCATACAGATCGTCGACGGACATATCGCAAAGCTCCGCGATGTTCTTTCCGCCCACATATACGCTCAAAGCCTCTTTTTTCAGCCTCTTTCCGCCGCAAGACGGGCAGGGAAGATCGGTAATGTAGCGCTCTATTTCACCCTTTACCCCCTCGCTCTCCGTATTCTGATAGCGGCGGGTGAGCGAATTGACGAAGCCCTCCCACGCGATCTTATAGGTTCCGTGGAAGTTGTAGGCGTCGTACTGCATATCTATCTTTTCCCCGCCCGAGCCGTACATCAGAATGTCGTACTGCGCCTTGGGAATATCTTTTACGGGGATGTCCATGTCTATGCCGTAATGCTTTGCGACCGCCTCGACGTACATGTTGTTCGTCTTTTGGCTGTCCAAAAACCAGCCGCCGACCTTTATGGCGCCTTCGCGCAGAGATTTGTTTTTGTCGGGGCAGATGAGCGCCTCGTCCACGATCTGCTTGAACCCGAGGCCCGAACATTCGGGGCAGGCGCCGTAAGGCGTATTGAATGAAAAGAGGCGCGGCTCTATCTCCTCTATGCTGATGCCGCAGTCGGGGCAGGCGTATTTGGTGGAATGAAGGTCTTCCTTTCCGTCGCAGTCGATCACGACAAGCCCGTCGGCAAGTTTCAGCGCGTTTTCAAGGCTGTCGGTCAGGCGTTTCTGAATGCCGTCCTTCACGACCAGGCGGTCTACGACCACGCTGATGTTGTGCTTAATGTTCTTTTCGAGCTTTATATCTTCCTGCAAGTCGTACACGATGCCGTCCACTTTGACTCTGCCGTAGCCGCTCTTGCGGAAGGACTCGAATTCCTTGGTGTACTCCCCTTTTCTGCCGCGCACGACGGGCGCGTTGATGAGTATTTTGCTCCCCTCGGGCATCGCCATGACTTTATCGGCGATCTCGTCCACCGTCTGGCGGCGGATCTCCCTGCCGCATTTGGGGCAGTGCGGTATGCCGACGCGCGCGAACAGCAGGCGCATATAGTCGTATATCTCCGTTACCGTGCCCACCGTAGAGCGCGGGTTGTGCGAAGTCGTCTTCTGGTCTATGGAAATGGCGGGAGAAAGCCCGTCTATGGACTCCACGTCGGGCTTTTCCATCTGCCCCAAAAATTGGCGCGCATAGGAAGAGAGGCTCTCCACATACCGCCGCTGCCCCTCCGCAAAGATGGTGTCGAACGCGAGGGTAGACTTGCCGCTGCCCGAAAGCCCCGTAAAAACGACCAACTTGTCGCGCGGGATATGCACGTCGATATTTTTTAAATTATTTTCCTTTGCGCCCTTTACAAATATTTCGTCTTTCATTCTGTTTTACCTTTTCAGCAGCCTTCTTTTCAGCAAATTGATCGTGTCGCGTATCTCGATCGCCTTTTCAAAATCCAACTGATTGGACGCGATCTTCATGAGCGCCTTCAATTTTTCGATCTCTGCGGGAATTTCCTCTACCGATATCTTGTCGGCAGGCAGTTTTTTCTGTTTCTGCGTGATGGCGATGGAACTCTTCACTTCCTTGACGATGGTCTTAGGGATAATGCCGTGCGCCTCGTTGTATTCCTTCTGCGCCTTTCTTCTGCGGTTGGTTTCGTCTATCGCGCGCCGCATGCTCCCCGTGACCGTATCCGCGTACATGATGACGCGCCCCTCGGCGTTTCGCGCGGCGCGGCCGATCGTCTGAATGAGCGAAGTGTCGCTGCGCAAAAAGCCTTCCTTGTCGGCGTCGAGAATGGCTACGAGCTTGACCTCGGGCATGTCCAGCCCTTCGCGCAGAAGGTTGATGCCGCAAAGCACGTCAAATTCGCCGCTCCGCAGCCCGTTCACGATGTCGATGCGCTCGAGCGTGTCGATGTCGCTGTGCATATACCGCACTTTTATCCCGTTTTCTTTGAGAAAATCGGTCAGATTTTCCGCCATGCGCTTGGTAAGCGTAGTGATGAGCGTGCGCCCGCCGCTTTCGGTCACTTTTTTGATCTCGCCGAGCAGGTCGTCTATCTGCCCCTTTACGGGCCGGACTTCGATTTCGGGATCGAGCAGCCCCGTCGGGCGGATGATCTGTTCCACGATCTGCCCCGCCTCTTTCAGTTCGTATTCGGCGGGTGTGGCGGATACGCAGATGAGCTGCGGTACGCGCTCGTCGAACTCTTCGAAGGTGAGCGGGCGGTTGTCATACGCGGAACGCATGCGGAAACCGTAGTTGACGAGGTTGGTCTTGCGCGAAAGGTCGCCGTGATACATCGCGCGGATCTGCGGGATGGTCATGTGGCTTTCGTCTATAAACACCAAAAAGTTTTTCGGAAAATAATCGAGCAGCGTAAAGGACGGTTCGCCGGGTTTTCTTCCGTCGAAATAGCGGCTGTAATTTTCCACGCCGCTGCAATAACCCACTTCGCGCATCATCTCGATATCGTACTCGGTGCGCTGCTGCAAACGCTGCGCTTCGAGCAGTTTGCCATCGTCCTGAAACGCCTTGACTTCAATTTTGAGGTCGCGCTCTATCTCCTCTATCGCAGACAGAAGCTTCTGGCTGCCCACCGCGTAATGGCTTGCAGGGAAGATCGCCGCGTGTTTGAGCTCCGCCGTGATCTTGCCCGTAACGACTTCCTCTTCGCACAACCTGTCTATCTCGTCGCCGAAAAATTCGACGCGGATGGCGATCTCGGACGCGCCCGCGGGGAATATTTCCACCACGTCGCCGCGCACGCGGAAAGACGAACGGGAAAAATCGATATCTTTGCGCGTATACTGCAATTCGATGAGCCGCCTGATCAGCTCGTCGCGGGAGATCTGATCGCCCGGGCGCAAAGACAGGGAAAGCCTGAAATACTCTTCGGGCGCACCGAGGCC